>JAFGQG010000068.1 GCA_016935765.1 bacterium | reverse complement strand
TAGATTAAGATTTGCAATTAATTAGTAGAAATATATTCTTTAATATAACATAGGCAGAACCTCTAAGTAAGGACGAAGTTCGCCTATTGATCAGTCAGGCTCCCCCTAATGGAAAGCTTCAGAACTTTTGGAATTAAAATTGCTAAGTAACATCGGTTATTTACTTTGTCAGCACTTTCCCAACTGTTAATTAATAAGAAGAGAAATGTGACATAAATTTAATCTGTTTTAAAATATACATGTGCTCCTTCGGTATACTCCAAAGGATCACCATGTCGATTACCGGAGAAGGTATTTTCAGCTGGTCCATCAATGGGCTCTGCTGTTTCATTGTTATCTATAGGGATGTTATTTCGATAATCAGAATCACCAGAACTTCCCCAGCCAGCGGGTCGAGGTATATCAGGTAAAAGATCACACATGGAAAAATCAGCACTCGAACTTACATAAATCCCTCCTCCAAATCCAGTCGTTGTGTTATAACTGATGGAATTATTATTGATGGTGGGATGGCTATAAGAAGTCACGTTAATTCCGCCACCATTGCTTGTTGCTGAATTACTGGTAATAAGGTTGTTTCTGATAGTGGGAGAGCTGAAAAATACATAGATCCCGCTGCCATTCATTGCATTATTATCAGTGATACTATTTTCGCTTACGATTGAATCACTCTCAAATATGTGAATCCCGCCTCCGTATTCTGTTGCCTTATTCCCGCTTATGGTGTTATATTCGATTATAGAAGGAGTACAATTACTCATACAAATTCCACCACCACCTTTTTCTGCTACGTTTTTGGTGATGGTGTTACCAGTGATAGCGGCTGAACTAGAATCCATAAAAATCCCACCACCGAGTGTTATTGCTTTGTTATTGGTAATTGTGTTGCCAATAATAATAGGGGAACTATTATATATATGAATACCTCCACCAATGTAATAATATCCATTTTGAATAGTAAATCCTTCCAGGGTTGACATATCACCTCCAGTAAACCTCACTACTGAACCTCCTACCCCGTCTATGATGGTAGCATCCACTGTAGTAGGATCGGAAGAATCCACACTTTTTACAGTGATGTGTTTTCCATCAAAAACTATGTTTTCCTCATAGGTCCCAGGACAGACAATGATAGTATCTCCGAAATTAGAAGCATCAATGGCTGTCTGAATAGAATCATAATCAACACTAGTAGTAATATTGATTACTTTTCTTGCTAAAAAATTAGCAAAAATAGTATGATTTTTCTTGACATTGGTAAAGGTGAAGGTATCAACTGGTCCCACGGATATGCCGTCAACCAGGACATCAGCAATCTGGTAGTAAGCATACGGAGTGATGCTAAAGGTTCGCTTGCTTCCTTTGGTTACCTTGACACTCCCTTTCGGAGTAATACTTCCTCCTATATCAGCAGTGGCAGTGATGATATATTTGATAATGACAGGAGCTATGGGTGTAACGTTCTGGGTAAAGTTGGCTGAGATAGTGTGATCCTGCTGGATATTACTGAAAGTGTAGGTAGAGAGTGCTCCTATTGATACACCGTCTACCAAAACATTGTATATTTGATAGCCTTCATCCGGGGTGAGGGTAAAAGTCTGGTTTGCCCCCTTATTGACTGTAACTGCTCCTGCAGGGCTGATGCTTCCCCCTGCTCCAACAGATGAGGTGATAGTGTAGATAGTGGGAATGATTCCGCAACAAGCTGATAAAAATATGAAGAATAAAATAATAAAAAAGAACTTAAAGTAAATCCTATAATTCTTTTTCATTTCCTTCTTCTGAACAGACCTCCTTTCCTTCAGATTAGGAATTGGTAATAACGATGATTGGTAATCCCCATAATATTCTATAAACAGTTACACTTTTTTTCATTATACTACACTCTTTACCGATTATATGCCTTTAATAAACAAAAGCCTCTCAGCAGGATGCTGAAAGGCCGAGATTGGCAAGTTCCCCGGGCAGGACGATTTTCACAACTTCTGTATGAGTGATGGAGCAAATCAAATACATCATAGATTAAAAGAATTTTTACTGCTCTAACTGCAATTTTAGACTATTTCAGTTATCAGAAGTTTATCGCTATTTGAAACATAAAAAATCATCATAATTTCAGGGTGTTATAGGATATCTAAGATAATGATTTTCATTCAAACTTGCTTATCAAGCCACTCTATTAGAAAATGTAAGACTTCTTCTTTTTCCGGTTCATCATGAATTGCATGATGCAGTCCATCCCATAGTTTGAAGGTACAGTTTTTAGTTACCTTTTCAGCAAACTCACGGCTTGCCTCAGCAGAAATGATTCTATCCTCTCCTCCATGCATTAAAAGAAGGGGTAGCGAAAATTCTGAGGCATGCCCTAAGGCCCATTGACCAGATTGAGAGATACTCATAAACATCCGTGCTGAGATTCGATCATGAACCAAGGGATCACTTTCATAATCTCGAACTACTTCCGGGTCCCGGAAAAGGTCCTTGGTATCCAAACCTCTCACCTGGGAAAACGTAGGCCACAGCTGATTGGTTACCCTGGCTAAAATCATCCTAAAAACCGGAGGCTCAAAGGCCAAACGAAGCCATGGCCCTGAAGCAATGATTCCTTGAAGGTTTGGTTTTCGCCGAAGACCATAATTTAATACCAGGTTTCCTCCCACACTAAAGCCATAAAGAAAGCGCGGTAATGACGGAAAATATTTCTCTGCTTCGGCAATCAAAGAATCAATATCGGCAAGCAGGGCTTCATAAGAGGGGGTATGTCCTGGCTGTCCTTCTGAACGGCCATGTCCACGCCAATCAAAAGAAACAAGGGTATATCCTGCTTTGGTTAACCTGTCCGCTACCTGGACATAACGCCCGCTGTGCTCTCCCAGTCCATGTACCAGACAGATCACCGCTTTTAACTGCTCTTCTGGTTGCCAGCTTTGACCATAGAGAGATAATCTATCAACGGTTTTCAACTCAAATTCATTGTGCTTCATTTCTGGTCTCCTCATTCCTATTCTATATTTGCTAACAGTATCTGTTTTTATTGGAAATATGATACTTCTTTAGTTCATTATACTAAATTATAACAATAAAATATCTTTTAAATATATAGCACTTCGGGATGATACTGAAAGGCAAGAAATCACTGGCTCCCCGGGTAGGTGTCTGAAAGGGTGCTGGTATGGAATAAGATTCGAATTAGCATG
>JAFGQG010000067.1 GCA_016935765.1 bacterium | reverse complement strand
TTTTATTTAATTAAAGTTACAATAGTATATTTTAAAAACAATATAAAATTTCAATTATAAGAGCGAAGCAGATAAATATAAATCTTGACAAATAATATTTAATTTCAGAGATCGGAGGAATGATGGCAAAGATTTTCCCGTTCAGAGGAGTAATATACGATATCTCCAAAACAGGGAACATAACCGATGTAGTAACACAGCCGTATGACAAGATAGATAAGAAGATGCAGGAGGATTACTACAACCGCAGTGAATATAGCATTGTCAGATTGATAAAAGGTAAGGAAATGCCTGGGGACAATGAGAATGAAAACAAATATACGCGCGCGCGGGATTTCCTGAACGAGTGGTTGAAGGAAGAGATTTTAGTACGTGACGAAGAACCTGCCATTTATGTATCTTTCCAAAAATACAAAGTGCAGGGCGAGGTAAGAACGAGAAAAGGGTTCGTTGCATTGGCAGCTTTAGAACCCCCAGGGGAAGGCGTGAAAGCTCATGAACACACCCTTGCCGGACCAAAAGCTGATAGATTGAACCTGATGAGGGCAACAGGCTCTAATTTCGGACATATATTCATGCTTTACTCCGACCCGGAAAACACCATAAATTTAGCGCTGGATGCCTATGTAGCCTCACATGAACCGCTCTTTACCGCCCAGGACTATTATGGCGAAACTCATCAAATATGGCGGATCACTGACCAAACAACTATTTCACTCATCCAGGATGTCATGAAGGATAAAACCCTGTTTATCGCGGATGGACATCACAGGTATGAAACCGCGGTAAATTACATGATGGAAATGAAGCAGAAGCACCCTCAGGTTCCAAATGCCGTCGAAAACTATACTAACCGCATGATGACCTTCGTTAATATGGACAGCAAGGGACTATCCGTGCTGCCAACCCACCGGGTTATACATGATGTTAAGGATTTCACGCCTGAAGACCTCTTAGAAAAAGCATCGAAAAATTTCGATATCGAAAAGATCGAATATTCTTCTCTGGACGAAGACCGCAAGAAGAAAGAACTATTATCAAAAGTAAATGATATAGGCAAAGAAAACCATGTTTTCGGCTTAGCAATAAAGGGTGAAAACTCATACTGGATATTGAAATTAAAGGAAGAAGCCCTGGAAAATATTGACCAGCTTATCGAAGAACCTTACTCGACCCAATGGAAAACCCTGGATATCACTATTCTTCATTCGCTTCTGCTTGAGGATATCCTTGGTATCGACAAAGTTGCCCTGGAGGAAAAGCGGAACATCCACTATATTCGTGAAAAGGAAAAGGGCTTTGACATGCTTGAGGAGGATCCCGATGTTCAGATGGTATTCTTCGTGAACCCGACCAAAGCTGAGCAGGTTAAGGAGATTGCTTCCTTGGGAGAGCGGATGCCTCAGAAATCCACTGATTTTTATCCCAAAATCTTGACAGGGCTCGTAATTAATGTTATGGAATGGTAATGAAAATAATTGATTATTGACAATTGATTATTGTCAAATTACCTCCACCCTCTTCCCCTCATTGGATGACTGGATGAGTGGATGCCTGCCCTGTTTGATAACAAAGTTTATCTAACGGTGGTTGGAAGAATGACGAAAAAACAAAGAATAAAAGACAGATTGAACGTGTCTTGAACAACAATTGCATTTTCTTGGTTTAACTCCTCGGTTTCTGTTTTCTGTTCTCTATTCTAGTGTACTATCGTCAAAAGGTCCGGGTTTACTATCAGAATTACCCCGAGTGCGAGCATGATTAATCCACCGATAAGCTTCAACACCCTAACATGCTCTTCCTTGATTGCTTTACCCTTGAACATATAACCAAATACTGTAATGACAGTAGCTAGGGGAACGATATAAACCAGGTTATAATAAATAAGATACAGGTAATAGCCGAGGTTATTCTCAAAACCTTTTTCAGCGAGAATTTTGGTGTATATTACCGGCCAGCCAGCGGTACAGGGTAGTTCTACTAATGATGCAAATGCTGCGAGAACTATCGAAGCGGCAATCACTGCGAAGAGAGAGCCTTTCTGGATGATTCCTCTCATCATATCCATTTTATGTATCAATGATTTCTGAAACTTCCCGGGTATCATCAACGACACGCCCTTTTTAAAGAAAAAGAAATCCTTACAGTTTATCAAGCCGGCAATTATTGCGATAATAGCGATGATAATTCTCACAGTATCCACATACCCTACGAAGAGGTAGATATTAAGCCATGCAGCCATGAAGAGGAAATAAATCACATAAACAACAGCAACAAAGCTATATCCCACTGCGAATACTCGAGCTCGTTGATGAGAAACAGAAAGAAGTAAAGTTAAAAGGAAAGTCAACACCCACAATGTACATGGATTAAATCCATCGATCAATGCGATAATGATAGTAAAAACGGAAAGAGGAAGCCGAAACCCTAATTGATGGAAAGCATCTGGTTCAGCAGTCGCCGCAAAATAAAAGAAAATGATAAAACCGACAATTAAACATACACCTATTATTATTTTCCTACTTTTTACATCTAATGCCATCTCCTAATCCTTATCTTTGAAATATGGTTCCCATTGAAACAACCAGCACCCAATTCTTACAGCTTTCCCATAAGCGATATTTTCAACGATTTGATGGTGTTGCGGTACTGATGAAGTGTAACCCATCTTATTCACGTAATTATCTATGTTATTAACAGTTAAAAGATTATGAAGATGTTTGTTGGATACTTCATCTCCACCTTCTTCATTAATGAGGATGCGATCCTTCATCCATATCTGTGGCTGCCCGGGAAGAGCGGTAATATCCACTTCCTGGAATGGGACCTGTCCATCCACCAATGGACAGTTGTTACACTTAAGCTCATCAGCCATTTCTTTAACATCGTTCTGGAGGGTTTTTCCTCCTGCACCGTTAAGATCTTTGTTGAAAATAACTATAGGAACCATAAACCCCGCTCTGTACTGGCTGTTATATTTACCGATAACACCCGCGTTATCCGGGTGTTCCTCTAACTCATATAAAATAAGCACCATGTTTGGATATTTATCGAACAACTCCTTCGCAACAACAGTTGCAACATCTTCACAATTGTGGCAACCAATACTCCCAAAATAAGCGGCACAAAGATATTTTACCCGCTCTGTTGAAGTTTCTCCAGTAATTACCGCTGGCTTAGCACTTTTCTCCGAACCATCACAGTATAGAGATCCCACAACAAGCAGTAAAAATACTAAAACAATCAACAAATAATTATTCCTATTCATAATACTTTCTCATATAATAGTTAATTATAACTAAAGTTAACAATTTTTTAGCATGAGAATATACTATCTACTTAATTTTCAGTCAACCATTTTGTTGAAGAACTTTTACGACGTCTCCCTTATTATCCTTGATGGTAACGATCAAGGGTGTTTCACCGGGTAACGAATGAGTAGCGCAAGCCATGCATGGGTCGTAGGCTCTGAAAGCCATTTCAACCATGTTCAACAATCCGTCGTTAACTTCGCCATTTTTGATCAAACCCTGGGCTGCCTTTTTCACGGACATACAGATCGCTGGAGAGTTATTAACCGTAGCCACTATCAGGTTAGCTTTCTGGATTACTCCTTTTTCATCGGTCTTGTAATGGTGATAAAGGGTCCCACGCGGCGCTTCTATTACACCAATGCCTTCGGTAGGGGTTCCGGTTGGTATGTTGCGGATATGGTCGCACAGTATTTCCTCGTCCTCAGCAAGCTCGAGCAGTCTTTCAGCGGCATACATCTGTTCGACCAGCCTTGCCCAATGGAACGCGAGTGTGTTATGCGCCGGTTTTCCACCGAGTATCTCGTACATTCTCTCATACTCAGCCTGGGCGAGCGGTGTTGCCATACCGTCAGCAGCATTCAATCTCGCGAGAGGAGCTACACGATAAACTCCGCTGTCCATTCCATCCACGAAGCCTTTCCAGCCTACATTCTTCAGGTATGGGAATTTGATATAACTCCATTCCTCAACATGCTCATCTATATGGTCAAGGTAATCCTGACCTTTGAACTTGGCGAACTCGTTCCCTTCGGGATCGACAACCCTGACCATACCATCGTAGAAGTTGGTTTTGTTGTTTTCGTCCACAAGACCCATGTAATAGGTACTATGCTTATATATATCGCCAACGATTACATCCACATACTCTTTATTCCCGAGTACGATGTCGTTGAAGAGCTGCATGCTGAACTTCGCGAATTCCACAGCTTCCCTTGCAGTCTGGATGAACTCTTCCCTATCCTCTGGGGTAACGCCTTTTGAGACGCCGCCGGGCAAACCGCAAACAGGGTGAATTACTCTCCCGCCGAGTTTGGTGATGATATCCCTTGTTTTCCTTCTAATGGCGATAACCTCCGACGCGGCTTCGAGTCCAACCTTCTGGATTACACCCAGAATGTTTCTATCTGCAGCGGGAGCCATTGGACCAACCACGAAATCAGGTCCGCCGAGGAAGTAGAAATGCAATGTATGATCTTCGAACATGAACGCTGAATATATGAGTTCGCGGATCTTTTTTGCCGCGGGTGGGGGTTCAACTCCGTAAAGGTCATCCAGTGCTTTTGCTGAACACATGTGATGAGTGGTCGGACACACTCCGCAGATCTTGGGCGTGATTCGAGGCATCTCTTCCGCTCTCCTGCCTTCTGAGAATTTCTCGAAACCTCTCAACTCGGGAATCTGAAGATAAGCATTCGCGACATTTCCATCATCATCAAGGAATATTTCGATCTTGCCATGACCCTCTAACCTTGTAATCGGGTCGATTGTAATTTTATTTCCCATTATTAATCCTCCATCTTTCTTCTTCTAAGTATTGAAGATGGCAGGTTATACATATAAAACAGACCTGCTGGATCCACAATACTGTCGATTAGTTTTTGAGTTTCTTCTTCGGACATATCCTTTTCACCTTCGATATTGAAAATGGAGGCTATGCTCGACATGGCTTTCAATCCGAAGTCCTTGACTTCATCGGTCGGTCCGAAGCACCCCCGGCATGGCATATTCGCGTTGACACACCTTTGACCACATCCGCCTCTTGTCACCATACCAAGGCAGATGATCCCCTGCGCCAGGAAACACTTTTCAGGGTCAACCTCGGTCAAGTGCACTCTCTTCAATTCAGATATCTGCAGCTTTTCTGGCTTCGAATCGTTCCTGTCACATTCATCACAGAGTGATTTCTTGGAAGCGAGAACAGTGCCCTTAGGAGGCAAATTGCCCTCAAGTATCGCGGTTACCGCGTCCATTATCAAATCCGCGGGTGGAGCACAGCCAGGTAAATAATAATCGACATCTATCACCTGGTCGAGTGTGTTAACAGTATCGAAAAATTCCGGTAATGTCAATTCACCTTCAGGAACGGTCACTCTCGTTTTCGGGACCACACCTGACGGATTACTCGTGGATTCTGAAGTGTGATATACTCTCTCAAAGACACCTTTTCTGTTTGAAAAATTCGCAAGCCCCGGTATCCCGCCAATATGAGCGCAACTCCCGAATGCAACCACCATCTGAGATTTTCGACGAAGCAATTCAACCATTTCTAATTGTTCTTCCGTACGTACAGCGCCATTGATAAAGCTTACCGCAATCTCACCGTCTGCCATAGCCTCTACGTCTTTCCTCTTAAAATCCAATGCAACTGGCCATAGCACAATTTCCACTGCTTCTACAACCTTGAGTATATCTTCCGCTAGATCAACAACTGCCTCTTCACAGCCGCCACAGGAAGCGCACCAATAAAAGGCAACTTTTGGTTTAGACATCTTTACCTCCTACTTCACTGACCTTGGTGGTCATATTTTTATTATTTCTTCTATTCAACCGTAACAGTTCCAAGTTTTGAAACCTCCTCACTGAAACTGTTTATCTCCTTCTCCAGCTTTGCCACTTCGTTGGTATCAACCCACGTTAATTTCACCCTTTCAGGTTCGATATTCAACTGCTGCAGCATTTTCTTCAGGAGAAGAACTCGTCTTAATGTTTTATAATTTGCATCGTGTTCGCATTCCCCGAGTGGACATGCAGAAATGAGAACTCCAGCGATACCGTCACGCATAGCCTGAACGATCATCTCAGGATCTACCCTGCCCGTGCACATCGTAACTAACGTTTTATTGCTTTCTTTGTCTTCAAAAGGCAAAACGCTCAAGCGGAGTCCCGGAAACACAGACCAGTTACAACAGAATGTTACCGTCTTCTCCTTCGCATCATCAGGGAGTTTCTCCTTCACGAACTTATCGATTTTCGCGTCGAGCTCCTTCCTCGAGACTTCGTAACCTTCCTTCAGTTCCCTTGCTCCGGAAGGACATGCGACCGTACAAACACCGCATGCCTCGCACTTTACCTTGTCCACAGTCGCAAGCTTGTCGCCGTTTTCTTCCTTGAGAGTAGTCGCTTCAGGTTTACATACCGAAACGCAGATACCGCAACCACAGCATTTGTCTTCGTCAACTTCCACATGGGTTCCTTCAACATCGAAACCATCATCAAGAAGAACCTGCCTGACATCCGTAAGTATCTCAGTAACTGGGACTTTCGCGGAACAACCAGCTTCACATAATCTGCAATAAAAACACTCAAATATCTTCTTCGCGATATCCTCAGTCGGTTCAATATCTCCATTGATCATTCCATAGGCGAGTATCAATTTACCCCTTGGAGTGTCAGATTCCCAGTTCGTTAGTTTGAAAATATGGCAATTTTCGTAGCAGTATCCGCATCTGATACAAGTGTTTAATTCCTTTTCCCACTTTTTCAAATTCTCAAGAGCCATTCTATCTCCCTTCTAAAAACGATTCTATTTCTTTTTCTTCAGGATTTCCAAAATCTTCAAAACCCGCTCATCGGAGACCCTGTAGCATACTTTAACACATTTCTTTTCCCGGTCAATTATACCCTTGTTTCTCAACACCTGCAGATGTTGAGATACTGTTGATTGAGGTAAGCCCAGCTCTTTCTTAATTGAATTAACGCTGCATTTACTTTCCGAAAGTCCCGTTAGTATCTCTATTATACGCAAACGGACAGGATGAGCTAAGGCTTTTAACATCTCACTTTCATTCTTATATTTACTAGGCATAATTTTCCGAGCCTCCTTTTATTACATTCAGATTATACAGTTTTAACCAGCAGTTTTCTCCTTATCTATCATATACCTTATCGGTGTGGCAGTGTACCAATCATCGGGAGCATCCATCAGTTTGTCAGGATTTAATATATTGTTGGGATCAAGCGCTTTTTTTATCTTGGTCATAACTTTCATCAGATCCGGTCTGGCTTTCTTCCAGGCTGGAGCCTTCGAAAGAGCTATACCATGTTCTCCGGAAGTAACTCCACCAACTTTATCCACATAATCATATATCGCTTCCACCGCTTTTTTCGCGCCTTCCCATTTTTCCTTATCGTTTGGGTTCATAAGGATTTTAGTGTGCATCACACCCGATCCGCAATGACCGTAAGCAGTCATGATCACACCATATTTGTCAGCGATCTCATGGATTTTCCTTGCGCATTCTGCCATCTTTGTATAAGGAACCGCCATATCATCAGCCAGCGATGTGCAAGCATAACCATCCTTGTATTTTGCTAGGGCAGCAAACAGTTTCTTGCGACCGCTAAAATACTTCGTTCTTTCCTTGAGGTCATAACTGGTAGCAGTGATTTGACCGTTATGCTTTTTACAGATTTCCTGCATAGTTGTGATTTCATAATCGATAGCTTCTTTAACTTTTCCGTCTGCCTCGAAGAAAATAATGGCATCAACCTCGGGTAATCCCATATTGAGAGTAGTATTGACCGCTTTGATAGCAATATCATCCATCAGTTCAAGCATCGAGGGTTCGCAACCACTGGCAATGATATCCGCAATTGACTCACCAGCATCTTCCAGCTTGTCAAACATTGCTACACTCAGACACCTGAATTTTGGCAACGGGACTAATTTCAAGGTTGCTTCGACTATTATTCCAAGTGTTCCTTCCGAACCAACAATCAGTCTGTGTACCTGGTAACCTGCCGCTTCCACCCTGGTTCTTGCGCCTAAGTCCACAAGCTCTCCATCAGCAAGTACGACCTTCAAACCGAGAACATAATCCCTGGTCGCGCCGTACTTGACCGATCGAATCCCACTGGCATTGTTCCCGATCTCACCACCTATCGTCGCAATCCTGCTGGATGCCGGTGATGGTGGGTAACTCAAACCATAGGGCTTAAGAGCGCGGTTTAGATCATCATCAACTACACCAGGTTCGACCTTGCAATACATATCGTCGGGCTTTATCTCAATAATACGATTCATCCTCTTCATATCAAGTACTATCCCGCCTTTTAGTGGAACAGCATGCCCCGACATGCCTGAACCCGCTCCACGCGCTACTATTGGTATCAACTCGCTGTTAGCGTACCTCGCAATTTCCCGAATTTCGTCTATCGAGCCAGGTCTGACAACTACCTGTGGCATAGCTTGATGAACTGAAGCATCAGCACCGTAAACGTACAATTCATCGATAGCGTCTCTCACGTGCTGCGCACCAACTATGCTTTTTAATCTTGCTACGTCCATTTAGCCACCTCTTTCAATGTTTATCTTGTTTCTTTATCCTCACATTCAGTTATCAATATATCTAAATATCTAAATATATTAATAACAAGTTTGAATATATATAT
>JAFGQG010000066.1 GCA_016935765.1 bacterium | reverse complement strand
TTCCTATTCACGCCCAGGAGACATGGGTTGAATTTGGTGATATATACACCACTCAATGCTCTTTAATGAATGTTGAAGTTTGCGTAGAGGATTCACTCGGTTACGTTCCCGCCTTATCTCCGGGGCTTTTTCATCTTTGGGAGAACGGTTCTCTCATACCAAATTCCAGCGTTGAGCTTATAACTGAATGTATTATAGATGCGGATATAGTCTTATTGCTGGATATAAGCCGCAGCATGGACATTCACGTTGACAGTCTTCGCGCCAAGATCCCCGAATTTGTTGCGGGACTTTCGAACGTCAATTTTCGCATCGCGATGGTAATGTTCGACGGCTGCAACGCGGAGCTTGCGGGTATCAGGAATGTGGTTCGCACCGATTTCGAATCCGCCTGCACATACGATTCGAACGGCGCTGATTACTGGTCGACCGACTCTGCGCAGTTCTCATGCCTGTTTGAAGCTTCCGAATATTTCACGGAGGGCTCGAGCACTGAGGACCCTTACGGCGCGCTTTTATACGCCGCCCACCAGCTTGATTTCCGACCCGAAGTAAAGAAAATATTCCTCCTGTTTACCGACGAGAGACCTGAAGTCAACCGCTACCTATGTCATCCCGCTCTGGATTATTCACCGGAAGCGCTGGAGACGATCATAGATTCGATGAACGTCTATGGCATCAGGGTCATGCCCGTGACACCACACTCCGGTTCTTTCCTGGGCAGCGGCTCAGCAGCCTACTACGAAGGATATTACGAGTTAGGTCCAGCCACAGGAGGCACATGGTTCCACCTGTACGACCCCTTCGATGATATCGTCGACAGCATTACAGCAGCTATCGCTAAGGATACCTGCTGCTATACACTCGCTTACTATTCAACGAACAATTGCGCCGGGATTTTGCCAATCTACGTGGAAGTTGACAGTTACGGCAACGCTGCTGATTCCTTTCAAAGTTCATGCCCACCGATTGCTGAGTATGTGATTCCATCTATATGCGGTGGAGTAACCACATGTGAAGACCAAAGCGTCGTGATCGCAATTCAAACCCGAGGCGCGGAAATAATTAGAGATAGCGCAGTACTAAATGTCGGCGGAACTGAATATGGTTTTGATTCCCCGGAGATTACCTGGCTCGATGGGGATACCATTATCTTTTCACCATCAGTTTCGTGGGAACATTACGATACAGTTCATATTATTCTGAACAATGCTGTGGACGTGAATGGCTGCACAGCGGAATTGCCATCATGTTATTTCATCGTCGATTCAGAACCCCCAGTATTCATGGATCCCTTTCCCTCTGAAAGCGATATTTATGAGGGCACTATTCTCACACCACACATCACTGTGCTTGATTCTCCTGCAGGAGTGGATACGATACTGACCGACCCGGTTCATTCCACCGTAACAATAAACGGCGATATCCAATCGGGTTATTCACTTCAATGGAACGGTGACATCCTGGAATTCCATGGGATTGTTTTCAACCGAGGTGATATAGTCGAGATCTGCCTGTATAGCGTATGTGACGATCCCGATATGGATTATTGTGAACCGAATTGCAGCTCCTTCTGCTGGGAATTCGAAATAAGCGCTGCTGGACTCCAGGCTTCGAGTTTAGTCCCCGTGAACAATGCTCACTCCGCCTGCGACGACCAGGAAATAATCTTTCTCCTCGCCGCTGACCTCGATGTTATTCCTGACTCTATCTATATAGAAATCAATGGCATAGAATATACTTTTGATTCCCCATATCTCGATTTCAGGAGTGATTCGGTGATTTTCTCCCCTCCACCGGGCTTCTGGGAGGACGGTGAAATTATTGTCGCTGAGGTAACGAATGCTGCCGATGTTCGAGGTAACACGCTCGAAAACAGCGATATTTTGACGTTCTTGATTGACCTCTCCCCTCCTGTCGCGGAATTCCTGGAACCGGGCAATGGTTCAATTAGCAAAATCAAACCTGAAATTTTGATTTCGGTGGAAGATTTGTATAGTGGGGTAAACCTGGATTCGCTTATATTAACCGTCGGAGGTCATATCTTCAGGATCCCGTACTTTGATTGGAACATCACCCAGGGACTCTTGTCATTCAGTTCAGAAGCCGCAGGTATTGCCTTCCCGCAAGGAGACACGATAACTGTTGCTTTACGGTTCTGCGATACACCCGATTACTGCTTCCCAAACTGCGCTGATTCCACCTGGACCATCTTGATAGCACCGAAGGAAGAATGCCATGCGATCCCGAATCCTTTTACCCCAAATGGTGACAGGTTCAATCCTGTAACTGAATTCAGTTACCCGGGAATGTACTTTGAAGAAGCGGAATTGGGTATTTATAATTTGGAAGGCAACCAGGTTTATATCACTAATTTACCACCAAAAGCTGAGACCGAAATGATCGCATATACCTGGAACGGAACCGATAATTCTGGAAAGCCAGTGAAACAAGGAGTGTATATTTATATTATTAAAATAGATGGGAAGGTGGTTTGTAATGGTTCGGTGACAGTGGTTAGATGAGGAAAATGAAAATTGACTGTTGGCTAATGATTATTGACCACTCCCCCCCCCCAAGGAAACAAACAACAGATGGTAAAAAGAGGGGAAAAAAAACAAAACCATTGCAGATAGCCAATAAAAATAACAGAAACAGAAAAAAAAACAGTTGTGCAGATTTGAAATTGTATTATTTTTTATTTAAGGCAATGAGAAAAATTGATTTTTTATTAAATGCCAAAACAATCATGAGTGGTATAAAGATTAAGAAATTTAAACTCATTTTCTTGCTTATTTTAGCATTAATTTTATGTTTTGTCAATTCTTTTGCACAAACTGTTTCTGTAAACGATATTTATACTGAACCCTGTGATACCGTTTATATAGAGGTTTGCGTACAGGATACTCTAGGGAGGTTCATTCACAATCTAGGCTTGGAGGATTTCCGAATCCAGGAGATTGGCGAACTTATCGATCCTTCGACCATCAGGTTGATCGGAGATTGCCCGGGCGAGTCCTCCATGGTTGACATAGTACTCCTTCTCGATATGAGCACTTCTATGAATGACGAGACTATGGAATTGGAGGCGAACATACCGGTGTTTGTTGCGGGTCTGGCTGGAATGGATTACAGGATTGCCTTAATCAGGTTTTGCGGCTGTCCTGCTGAACCAGACGGTGACCGGGAGATAATCCGAACTGAGTATACCGGTATCTGGGCATGTCGATATAGAATTACCGGTTCAGAATGGTGGGCTACCACACTCTCCGAATTCAACTGCCTCTTTAGCGCTTCGTGGGATATTACCGTGGACCCGGACGCGAGGGAAGAAGACCATTTTGGAGCCATGGTTTACGCAATTGAGAACCTGGTGTTCAGACCCTATGCGAAGAAAGTGTTCATTCTCTTCACCGACGAAAGACCCCAGGTGGACGCGGTTTGTGACCCATATTTAGACTATACCGATGAAGCGCTCGACAGCATCGTGACCATTTTGAACGCCAACGATATAGAGTTAATGCCCGTTACTCCTCACGATGGCGAATTTTTCTATTCGATAAGTGATGGGGATTCCCCTGACCGGAGATTCTACCTGGGTTACTATGAAGCGGCAGAACGCACAGGCGGCGCATGGTTCCATCTTTATTCCGCAGATTACAGCGCGCTGGTTGATAGTATTGCATTCGAAATTGCCGTAGACACCTGCTGCTACCTCCTTTCCTATGTAACTCCCAACTTCTGCGCAGGAGAGATCGATGTCCAGGCATCCGTAACTCCTTATGGTACGGGCGAAACCACTTACGAGGCGTTCTGCCCACCAATCCCTGAAGTCATCATGCCAATTCCCTGCGGCGGAATCACCTCCTGCAAGTACCAGGAGATTCAAATCGAATTCCATCAAATAATGACCGATGTGGATACCTCCTCCATCATCCTCCGCGTGGATGCGACTAACTACACATTTCATACCGCGTCGGAACTGGCATGGCTTGACGATTCTGTCCTGGAATTCACACCCGCAAATCCATGGAACCACAACCAAACAGTCAATTTCTCTCTGATAAGGGCGCTGGATGAAGATGGCTGCCCAATCAATACCGTAAGCTGCTCCTTTATCGTGGACACTCTCCCTCCTGAATACTCCAACGAGTATCCCTTTGATAACTCCATCGTTTATGAAAACGATCCTCCGCTCTCCATAGATATTTCTGATTCACCCGCTGGAGTAGATTCGCTGTCATTAATTCCCGGTAACACATCAATCTGGGTTAACAGGGTATTGCAAACCGGATATACATTGACCTGGAACGGCACCACACTTGAGTTCATTGGGATTTCGTTCGATGATGCCGATTCAGTGACCGTATGTATCGACAGCATCTGGGACGACCCGGATTATGATTACTGCCCGCCTAATTGGAGTTCGTACTGCTGGTCGTTCTTTATCGCGACCGATGGACCTGTTCCGGAGATCGTCAGGCCTCTTCCCAACACTTATTCCGCATGCATCGCTCAGGACATCATCATGTATATCGTTGATATTGAAGGTGTTGTGCCATCGACCATAGAACTGCTTGTAGAGGGCATAACTTACACTGTAGATTCCGCCTACCTGACCTTCAGTGACGATTCAGTATTGACTTTTCAGCCGCCAGCAGGTTTCTGGAGTAACGGACAGGTGGTGAACGTGACACTTCTCCACGCTGAAGACGTTTACAGGAATGACATTTCCGCGCCGGTTACCTGGTCATTTATAATGGATTTGACAGCGCCAGTAGCGGTTTTTCAAGAGCCAGGCGAAATAATGACAAGTGATTACTCCCCTCATATCATTATCGAGGTCTTTGACAGCCTTAGCGGACTTGACCCGGGAAGCCTCGTTTTTCAACTGAACGAATTTTCCTACTATTACGGTGATTTTGACTGGGAATACTCTTATGATAGCGCTGGGGGAATATTAGTATTCGATCCTGTTTTAGAGGGTATAAATTTCGCCCCTGGAGACACGGTTACAATTACTATCTATAGCTGCGATACTCCCGATTATTGCCCACCGAACTGTGATGATTCAATTTGGCAGTTCTTCATAGAACCGAAGGCGGAATGTATGGTGCATCCCAACCCATTCAGCCCAAATGAAGATGACATAAACGATATCGCAGTATTCGACTACCCGAGAATGTTCTCTGAAAAAGCTGAACTGATTGTTTACACCTTAAGGAATGTCGAGGTCTGGAGAGGCACGTTATACCCGATTTCACACTACCAGGAAGTTCTCGAGCGTTCATGGAACGGCAGGGACAAGGACGGCAAAGCTCTCCCGGAAGGGATATACCTGTACATTATCGAACGGGATGACAAAGTAGTATGCAACGGTACTGTTATACTGGCGAGATAAAAGTAATGATTATTGATGATTAACCCCAATCCCTTATTTACATAGCACGTGGTTGATGCGGGGGAGGCAGATGATCACTGATAAAACAATTGGATGTGTGGATTAGTCTTACTATTATAGAACATAGACAGAATTTTTTGGTTAAAAGCACAATATTGAAAATTGAATAAGAAAACTGCCAACCTTATTCATCCTCTACAAGGATGTTGCATTTTTGTTTCATTCTGCTGCAATTTTAACCTACGCAGCCTAACCAAGCTAGAACTCCATTGGGCAAGCTATGGCTAAGTAGTTAGTTAATCGATATTCGTCATTCAATCTATTCTCTCCTTCACTTCTTAAATCGGCAATCTTCAATCGATATTCGTCATTCAATTTATCCTCTCTTACTGCTTACTGTTTATTTTATCCCATTTTTCATTTGACATATAATTTATTATCTATAAATTATTTGCCTTAAAACCGTATATAAAAATAAAAGGAGGCTTTAGTGAAAGGCTTAAGGATAAAATTCATAATAACTTTAATAGTATTGATAGTTGCGATATACTTTCTCTACCCCACTATAAATCTAGTAATAATGGGGAAAGACGGCAGGGCTGAGAATCCTGAAAAGGCTGCTGAGCTTGGGAAAAAAGCAATAAAGCTCGGGCTGGACCTGCAGGGAGGAATGCATATCGTGATGGAGGTGGACAAGAAAAAGCTGCCGGAAGACCTTGAAGAAAACCCGATCGATGAAGCACTGGAGATTATTAGGAACAGGGTTGACCAGTTCGGAGTGGCGGAGCCCCTTATTCAGAAAGAAGGGACAGACAGGATAATCGTTGAATTACCCGGAATCGACAATCCGCAATTAGCGAAGGAACTCATACAGGAGACAGCGCTTCTTGAATTTAAACTACTCAGAAAACCTTCCGAGGTGAAGAAATTTCTGGATGACATGGACACTCTTCTCGCCGCTCATCCTGAGATAATGGGTGGTGAGGAAGATACGATGGAATTAGCAGAGGAAACCGAAGAGCTGGGGATTGAAGAGGTAGAATCCGGTACTCCCGATTCAGTTGTGGGAGAAGCATCGTCGATTTTCGATGAAACAGAAGAAACCGAGAAGGATACGACAGAATTAAGGCGTGTTACCAGTCCCGAAAATATCTTTGAGGAAGAAGTTGACACTAGCGGCTCTCTTGCCTACCCTATTGAGGAAGAGGAAGAACCTGCGATAAAGCCGTTTTCAGGATTGGTTGACATCTTTGAAGATGGGGAAACTTTTATTGTCCCAAAGGATAACATTACGGATGTGCAGAGAATTTTGGAGAATCCTCTGGCGAAGAAAGTAGTACCGAAGGGCGCAGAACTGCACTGGGATTCGGAACTTTCGACACTTCGAACCGGCACTCAATTCAAGTTTTTGTACCTTATGAACGAAAAACCTGAGCTAACGGGGAAGTATCTATCCGACGCCAGTTTCGCGCTCGGTTCTGCAGCGGATATCCGGTCAGCGAACCAGCCCGTGGTAAACTTATCCTTTAATAAACAGGGCGCAAAGATATTCTCTCAAGTTACAGGCGCGAATATAAAGAAAAAACTTGCTATCGTCCTTGACGATAAGGTTCATACTGCGCCCACTATCCAAACAAAGATCCGTGAAGGAAAAGCCCGAATCACTGGAATACCATCACTTGACGAGGCAAAAAGGATCGCCATCGTACTCCGTGCCGGCGCGCTGCCTGCCCCTCTGGAAGTCATTGAAGAACGGACCGTTGGACCATCACTTGGTGAAGACTCCATCAAGAAAGGAGTTTTTGCTACACTCTTAGGATTGATACTCGTGGCAATATTCATAATATTTTATTACAAAGGCGCTGGTATCGTAGCAAATATCGCTCTTATCCTGAATATGATCATACTTATGGCTGCAATGGCAGCGCTTCATGCTACACTTACCCTTCCTGGCATCGCAGGTATAATACTCACGATTGGTATGGCAGTCGATGCCAATGTGCTGATATTCGAAAGGGTAAGGGAAGAACTGGCAACCGGCAAAACGGTTAAAGCAGGTATAGACACCGGCTATTCCAGGGCGTTCAGGACAATTCTCGACGCTAATTTGACAACTTTGATAACTGCAATAATCCTCTACTATTTTGGCACTGGACCTATCAGGGGATTTGCTATAACCTTGAGTTTCGGTATCGTAATCAGTATGTTCACAGCGATTGTTGTAACTAGAATGATATTCGACTTTTATATTTTTAGTTTCAGACCTCAGAAATTAAGTATTTAAAAAGATGACAGAGGACAGAAAACAGATAACAGAAAAAAATAATATAGATTTATATTAGGAGGAATATAATGCAGCTCTTTCAAAACATTAATTTTGACTTCCTTGGGAAGAAGAAAATCTGTTTTACAATTTCTGGAGTATTGATATTGGCTGGAATAATTTCGTTGATCATTCATGGGGGTCCAGAATACAACATCGATTTCACCGGGGGAAAGTTTGTTGAGTTTAAATCAGATAAACCGCTTGAGATTTCCGAAATCAGACAAGCACTAAGCGATTTGGGTTTGGAAGAGAGTGAAGTTCAGAACGTAAAAGGCGAAAATCTAATATATATAAGAACCCTGAGAGAATTGAGCGGTGAGGAGGACCTGACAACAAGCATACTGAACGCACTCCAGGAAAAATACCCCGATACCAAGATCTCGCTGCTTCGAGATGAAACCGTTGGACCAAAGATCGGAGAAGAACTCCGTGGAAAGGCGTTATGGGCAATACTCATTGCCCTGCTGGGAATTTTGATCTATGTCACGTTCAGGTTTAAATTCCGGTTCGCGGTCGCCGCTATTATCGCTCTCTTCCATGATGTGTTCATTACGCTGGGTCTCTTCTCCCTTATGGGTAAGGAGATCTCGCTTTCCATTGTAGCCGCATTGCTAACAATTGTTGGTTACTCGATTAACGACACTATCGTTATTTCAGACAGAATACGCGAAAATACAAGGATCCTGTACCGTGAAACATTTGAGAAACTGGTTAATACAAGTCTGAACCAGACCTTCTCGAGAACCATAATAACTTCACTTGTGGTATTGATAGTACTCTTTTGCATTTTCTTCCTGGGTGGTCCTGTAATTCGCGATTTCTCCTTAGCTCTTATAATCGGATCGATCGTTGGAACCTATTCATCCATCTATGTGGTCAGCCCAATCGTTGTTCAGTGGGAAAAGAAATTCCCCAGAAGAGTTAAGAAGTAGCAAAATACAATATTTTATATAATATAGATTAGTTGTATTCGTAGCAAATTTAACACTTTTAAGTCATTAAATTATCATGCTTTCAAAAGTTCTATCCAGCGCAACCCTGGGTATAGATGCGTTCATTGTTGAGGTGGAAACCGATTGCAGGAGGTCGAATTTTCCCAAGTTTTTCCTGGTCGGCTTACCAGATAATGCTGTAAAGGAAGCTTATACCCGGGTTCTTGCAGCGACCAAAAACTCCGAGATCGAATTCCCTGTTGGAAAGATAGTCATCAACCTCGCTCCAGCGGACGTCAAAAAAGAGGGCAGCGGTTTCGACCTTCCTATCGCTATTGGAATTCTCTCCGCTGGCGGTGTGCTTCCTTCCATCAATTACGAGGATTTTCTTATCATGGGAGAACTATCGTTGGACGGTTCCCTGAGACCAGTCCACGGTGGGCTTCCAGTCGCTATCAAGGCGAAGAGCGAGGGTATAAAGAATATTATCATCCCGAAGCAGAATGCTAAGGAAGCCGCGACGGTTCAGGGTGTTGACGTTTACCCGATGGAATCTCTCGCTGAAACCGTCGATTTTCTGATGAACCGTAACAAGGAACCATTCAGGATAAACCTCGAGGAGTTATTCGAGAAATCCCGGGAGGATATTGTGGATTTTTCGGATGTTCGTGGTCAGGAGCATGTAAAGAGAGCGCTTGAAGTTGCGGCTGCTGGATCGCATAATGTCCTGATGATCGGTCCGCCGGGTTCCGGCAAGACCATGCTCGCGAGAAGGTATCCGACTATTCTCCCCAATCTATCCCTCGATGAAGCGCTTGAAACCACCAAGATCCACTCTGTAGCTGGGAAGCTGCCTGAGGATACAGCGCTGATAGCGACCCGCCCGTTCCGGTCTCCGCATCACACCATCAGCGACGCGGGTTTAATAGGCGGTGGCGCTTACCCGAAACCGGGCGAGGTCAGCCTGGCGCACAACGGAGTGCTTTTCCTCGATGAGTTCCCCGAGTTCAAGAAGAACATTCTCGAGATGATGAGACAACCCATGGAAGACGGCGTGGTTACAATCTCCCGCGCCGCTATGAGCCTCTCGTACCCCGCGCGGTTTACTCTCGTCGGGGCGATGAACCCATGCCCATGCGGGTACTACAGCGACCCCTCTCACGCATGTACATGTTCACCCGCGCAAATTCAAAGATACATGTCCAAGATCTCCGGACCGCTGCTCGACAGGATAGACATTCACGTGGAAGTTCCCGCGGTTAAATACAAGGAACTCGCCGCAGAAGCCACGGGAGAAAAATCAGCGACCATTAGAGAAAGAGTGAACAGGGCAAGGGAAACTCAACTGGAACGGTTCAAGGGTTACAAGAAGATTTACGCCAACGCTCACATGGAGACGAAACTCATCCGTAAATTTTGCAGGATCGACAGTCAGAGCGACCAGTTGATGAAAATGGCGATAACGAAGTTGGGACTCTCCGCAAGGGCTTATGACCGCATACTAAAGGTGTCCCGCACTATTGCCGACCTGGAAGGATCACCGGAAATACAGCCGCAGCATATCTCAGAAGCAATTCAATACCGAACCCTCGACAGAAAACTTTGGGTATAGTAGAACAGTAAGTAGAAAAAACATGAAATAGGGGTGGGTTATGGAGAGCACTAACCGTGTTAGTGCATAAATCATTGTATTATTTTAACTTTTTGTAAATTTGCATCGGTAATAACACTAAAATTCACAGCAGGATATTTATAAAGAAAATAAATAAAAAAAAATCCAAAAAAATATTGACATTGTTTAGAAATTTACTTATATATTGTTATAATATATTTAGTTAGAGTTTTGTCTATGGTAAAAAAGTCTTTACAAATTAAAATATTTCTGTTATGGTGCATTTTGCTGGTTACCTCCTGTTCACAGGTATTTCGTCCGAGTCCAGAATACACTGGTACTCCCGGGGAATCCGATGAAGCGTACAAGCAGCTTTCCGAAGCCGAACAAGCCTACGCGGACGGCGTCATTCACAACATGAAACAGGAGTGGGATAAAGCCCAGTCGGATTTCGATAAAGCGCTCCAGATCATTTCTATAATCGATGTCGATAACGAGCGTGACAAACATCTTGTTGATAAGATAGACCTCCTTCTTCGGGAGATAGCCTACGATTATCAGATCACAATTGTCTCGACCAAGCAATTATCCGGCGAGGGTACCGCCCCGGCTATATTATCACTCGCTTTGAATGAAAAAGCAATGAGCAAGCCAACTCAAAGGCAATTGGATAAACTTATCTCTCAGCTTCCGACCGCGGAGAGGGTTGGGTACGACATACCGATAGTCTGGAACGACAAGGTGAAGGAGAAGATAATCTTCTTCCAAACCGACTGTCATGAACCTTTCCAAAGATGGTTGACCGCTTCCGGAAGGTACACCGAAATGATGAGGGATATCTTTTACAAAGAAGGGCTGCCCCAGGATCTTGTTTATCTTCCACTGGTAGAGAGCGGCTTTAATCCGAACGCGTATTCATGGGCTCATGCTGTGGGTATCTGGCAGTTCATTAAAAGCACCGGCAAAATTTTCGATCTCCAGGTTGGCTGGTGGAGAGACGAGCGCCGCGACCCCGTCAAATCCACATACGCTGCCGCAAGATATCTCAAGAACCTTTACAAGAAATTCAAGGATTGGGAAATTGCCCTGGCTGCTTATAATTGCGGGGACGGCAGAATGGAACGATCAATTAAAAGCCAGAAAACAGACAATTACTGGGAACTCGACCTTCCCAAGCAAACTGAAAACTACATTCCTCTTTTCATGGCGGCGGTGATAATCGCGAAGAATCCCGAAAGATACGGTTTCAAATCCGTATATCATAAACCTTACGAGTACGATATTATAAACGTTAGCGAGGTTACGAATTTGAAGCTTATTGCTGAATGCACTGATACTACTTTCGAGCATATTCAGGAACTTAACCCGGAGATACTCAGATGGTGCACTCCCCCAAATTTTAAGGATTATAAGGTTCGAGTACCCAAAGGGAAAGGGAAAGATTTTTATAAACGATACGCCCAGATACCTGAGGAAAAGAAGAATTCCTGGGCGAGGCACAAGGTCAGGAAGGGTGAAACCCTATCGGAAATCGCTATGAAATACCGCACCTCCGTTCAAGCTATTGTTGACGCGAACAAGTTGAGCAACAAGCACAAATTGAGCATTGGTCAAAATTTACTGATACCAATCAGCCCGGGGCATTTCGGGACTGTTGCCGAAAACACTGCCACACCTGAAAAGAAGGATTTTAATGGCGAATACGTCGTGAAAAAGAATGATACCTTAAGCGAGATCGCTGATAATGCAGGCGTTTCTGTCAAGGACTTATCCCAGGCGAACAGCATCAACGCAAATTCCACAATCCATCCCGGGCAGAAACTCAAAGTTCCCGGAGAACCAGAGACAGAAGTATCAACAGTTAGTACATACACAGTCAGGGTTGGAGATACACCTTCAGAAATCGCCGAAAGACATGGCATCTCATTAAGCCAGCTGCTCTCTTTGAATAATTTGACTGAAAATTCTACTATTTACCCGGGACAAAAACTCAGCATTAAAGGTTCTGCTGAAAACAGCTCATCAAAACCAAAGGATAAAATAACCCATACTGTTAAAAGGGGGGAATCTCTGTGGTCTATAGCACAAAGATATCTGGTCAGCATCTCTGACCTGGTAAGATGGAACAATCTGCCTGGCACTAATTCTACACTTCACCCTGGGGACAAGCTGATAGTACTGACCGGTTTGACTGCTGCCTCCTCTTCTGGTACGCAGAAAATAACATATACGGTGAAGAAAGGCGACTACCTTTATAAAATAGCAAAGCAGTATGGTGTTTCGATAGCTGACATAAAAAACTGGAACGGAAAAACATCCGATAAACTGGCTATAGGCGAAAAATTGACCATATACTCTGGTGGCTCTTATGCCCAGGAACAAAAACCACAGAAAATCGAGTATTACGTAAAAAAGGGTGATTCCTTTTATAAGATCGCTCATAAACACGGTATCAGTATAAATGATCTCAAGATGTGGAACAATAAAACAAGCGATATGCTTTCAATCGGTGAGAAGCTTGTGATTTATACCGGAGGATACTCTCCGGTTTCAAGCGAACCTAAAAAAATCACTTATGTTGTAAAAAAAGGCGATACACTTTATAAAATAGCTTCTGTTTACAAAACGACACCAGACGAACTGGTGAAACTGAACGAATTAAAAAACCCTAATTCTTTGCAGGTGGGTGATAGATTAACGGTTTACACTAGAGGAGGAGAATAGATAAAAACGGATACTGGCAAGCGTTAATAGGCAAAAAAACGCGACCGTTCTACTCATTCCGTTTCCACGATGAATCGGGGTTGCCTTTAGACAAGCAACACATTTTGTATATAACACTTGCGAAAATGTACTGAAGTATTTATAATAATTACTAACTTAACTAATTAAAAATCAATCAAAAGGAGGGACGTTAAATGACCAAGGCAGATCTTGTTGAAAAGGTGGCTGACGCAACTGGTTTTACTAAGACTGAAACTGCTGTAATCTGTGAAAAACTGATCGATACTATAAAGGAATCGATCATCGCGGGAGAACGCATCGAGTTACGCCGGTTCGGCACCTTCATGCTGAAAGAACGCAAATCAAGGATGGCGAGAAATCCGAGAACGGGCGATCCGGTAAAGATACCGAAGAGGCAAATTCCCGTTTTTAAAGTTTCCAAACTATTCAAGGACATGCTCGATTAATAAAAGAATGGATACTAGAAAAACCACGCGATTTCTGATATTTCTGAATCTCCTGTTACTGTCTATCCTATTGATAGCTGTAGGAATAGCTTATCAGGATATTCTTGAAGTCTTCGTTAATGGTACCATTCTATGTTTGTCGTGCATTGGTATTGGATAAGATTTCCAATTGAATGAAGAGAATATTTACTCAGATATTAGGTTTGGTTATACCTAATGGGTATATCAAGGTCTTTTGGAGTGGCGCGTCCATCTACCAGGGACGTTTAAAAGGGGTATGCCTACCAATTCTGAATTGCTACGCATGCCCTTCCGCATACGTTTCGTGTCCAATTGGAGCCATTCAGCATTTCTTTGCCATTAAGGCATTCCCGTTCTACGTACTCGGGCTTCTTGGAATAACAGGTCTCGGACTCGGAAGATGGCCCTGTGGATGGATATGCCCATTCGGCTTTTTTCAGGATATCTTGCATAAGATCAGTAAAAAACTGAAAATCCCGCAGATAAAAAAAGTCCCAAAATTCCTAAAATACGTAAAATACATGATACTAGTAGGATTCGTTATTCTGATTCCTCTGCTGACTACAAGCCCATTATTTTGTAAAGTCTGTCCGATGGGTTCTCTTGAAGGCGGAATTCCGCAGGTGGTACTGCACGAACAACTTAGACCATTGATAGGTATACTGTACTGGTCGAAAATAGCTATTCTAGCACTACTCATCATACTTATGTTTTTCATTGAAAGGGTTTTCTGCCGAATTCTCTGCCCCCTCGGAGCAACTTTAGGCCTCTTTAATAAGACCAGTTTGCTGCAGTTGTCAGTCGATGAAGAGCAGTGTAACAAATGCCAAAAATGTTATCTAATATGCCCAATGGGTGTGAAAATTTACGAGAATCCCAAAGACGAAAATTGCATAAGGTGCATGAAATGCGTTAATTCATGCCCGGCAATAACTAAAACCACTATGTTCACAAGAATCCCCGAACTTCAAACGGAACAAGTTCCCTGAAATCTGAACAAATAATTTGATTATTTGCGTTGTTTATATTTGTTTAGTAATACTCAATCAATTTCAATCGGAGGATAATATTGTTAAAGAAAAACTATACATTTTTGCCTGTAGTCTGGACGATCATAGCAGTCCTACTGATATTCACTGGTTGCACAAAAAAGGATCACGATGAAGAGAGAATCACAACTGTCTTTCTCTCCTCTATACCGGGAAACGCTGCAATAATAATAAATGGTGAATGTACGGGAAATTTCACACCGGATACCATTGAACTCGAAGAAGGTATCCATACCTTTGGCATAACAAGGTATATGTATATTATTCCGCCAGAAACCACGATAACATTGGAAGGTGAGGAAGAATACATAATCGATTTTGTACTTTCACCAGCTCCTGTCACTGGATATCTGGACATTTCTTCCAATCCATCTAATCTCGAGATTTATGTTGACTGCTATCCCACTGGCTATGCAACTCCTGCAATTATTGAGATTCCGACTGGTTTGCATTCGGTATGGGTGCACAGGGAAGGATTCGAAGATCCGGTTAACGAAGATATGATTATAAATGAAGATGACACTTTATTAGCTACTTTCGCTATCACTACTCCTCAGAAAAAAGTACTGCTGGAGGATTATACAAACGTTAGCTGCATGCCCTGTGCTGACGTCGATCCTTTCATCGAGACCATTCAGCGCGAGCATGAAGACCACGTTGTGCTCATCACATATCACGTAAGCTGGCCATCTCCTACCGACCCGATGTACCTTATTGCAAGGGATGAGAACAATGCCCGAATTTCTTTTTATGACGGCATCAATGCGCCTAATGTCTTCCTAGATGGAACCCGATTCCTGGAAAATGCAAGCGATACTGCATCTTTGATGGACAGTCTCGAGAAAAAACTGCAGGATTCAACATCCATAGCGATCTGGGGAGAGGTCAAATCCGACACCCTTCACGTTACTATCTTCTGCGAAAACGAATTAATATCCTTCTCGGGAAAACTGTACATTGCTCTGATGGAAAAAGAAAGGACATACGAAACCGCGCCAGGCTCGAACGGACTCACGGAATTCCATAACATAATAAGGGATTTCATACCCACCTCCGAGGGTACCAGCATAAACCTGACACCCGGAGAACAAACTCACACTTTCTTATACGAAACCCCTGAAGACCTATCAGCCTCGGAATTTCATTTCGCGGTATTCTTGCAGGATAATTCCACAAAGGAAGTAATTCAAGCCCAGAAAATCGAAAATCAATAGCCGGGATATTCACATTTTATATTTGCTTCACCAGGTTTTTTATATACACAAGATAATATTGTAATTATTAAATAAATACATTCCAAAAGAGCAGTAAAATGAAAAATAAAATAACGTTTGTATTCGCGATTGCAATTGCCTTTACTATTATTATTACTGTAACTTATTCTTATACAAGGGAATATGCATTTACAACAACTAATTTCGTTGGGGAATTTCAACCAAAAACAGCATTAGCTTCAAGCTATTTCGCTTATGACTATGAGTTCAAAACCGAGATCATTCACCCTGACAGCGGCGCTGATTTCTTGACCACTTTAACCAATGACGGATCAAGCCGTGAAACATATACACTTACCATCGAACTCAACGCTGACGATGGATGGGTTGCCAGTTTTTGCACTGAAACCGGGTGTTTCCCCTTCACTGCCGACGTGACCCTATCCCCTGCTGAGGTTGAAACGGTCACAGTGGATGCTTATCCACTCGGCAGCCGGGGTCAAGCATTGCTATCAATGATAATCTCCAGCGAATCAGAAACCGATACTACCGTATTTAAAATCATCTCCGGAGTTACCGTTCTCCTTGTTGATGACGATCAGGGTGACCCTTATGAATATTATTATATACAATGTCTCGATACACTGGATGTATGTTATGGTGTTTTTGATAGAACAGAAAGGGAGCTGACACCACAGGAATTAAGCTATTCCGAGGCGATAGTCTGGTTTACTGGAACACCAACTGATAACACCCTGGAAGCAGCAGATGAAACAGCTTTAACCAGCTTCCTGAATAATGGAGGTAAATTATTCATATCCAGCTTCAATCTGGGAAAAGAGCTCGATGAACTTGGCAGGTTAAGTTTCCACCAGGATTACCTTCATGCAGAATATTTGAATCATGATCTGGATTTTACTGAAATGATGGACATTGAAGGCATTCCTGATGATGTAATATCTGATGACATATACCTTTTTTGCGTTGGCGGAGATGGGGCTGATAATATGAATTTCCCTGACCAGATAGCCCCTTTTGATGAATCTGCAATAACTATTTTCCAATATTCATACGGCGAATCGTTGTGCGGGGATGCCGGCATCAGAATAGAAACCGAAATGTATAAAACCGTTTACCTTTCCTTTGCTTTTGAAGCTATAGATAATTTTGACGACAGGGCATACTTGATGAGACAGGTTTTGAACTGGTTCGGAATCGAGACCGGAATAGACACAGAAAATAATATACATCCAGTGTCTTTCGAAGATTTTAATAATTACCCTAATCCTTTCAATGCAAGTACAACCATCAGGTTTGCGGTAGCAAATGAATCCATGGAACCCGCAACGGTAGAATTTTACAACATTACGGGGGAACTCCTGAATTCACAAAATTTAGGCAAATTGACCACCGGAATTCATGATTTTGAGTGGAATGCGACTGACCAGAGAGGTCACTTTCTACCGAACGGAATTTATTTCGCAAAAATAAGTGTTGCCAAAAATACAATAATTGTTAAAATGATACTGGCTAAATAGTATTTTCAATACATCAATGAGGAAATGGAGGTTTTTATGTTTAGGAAAATAATGATATTAACTTTTTTATTAGGTTTGGTCTTATCTTTTCAGCTTAATGCGGCGGAGAGGGTAGTCCTTGGGGAACTCATCACAAGCACAACTTGCGGACCTTGCTTAAACGCGAATAACGCATTAGATGACTTAAGAGATGAGTACTCCGACAGACTGGTATTAATAAGGTATCATGTCTGGTGGCCTTCTCCCGGTTCCGACCCTTTCTACCACGCCAACGAACCCGAGAACACATGCCGTACTTATTACTATAGCTGTTCGGCGGTTCCTGATCTGTGGGTTGATGGCACAATGAACCCAAGTTATAGCGAATATGAGACATATATTACTGCTGAGATGGAGGTCGAATCACCGATCACCCTCGATATTTATATCGCTGACGATACCATCGTAGCTGACATAACGGTAGAGAGCGGCATATCCAGCTCGAGCCTCAAGTTATATAATGTTATAATCGAGAACAATATCCGGTACAACGCACCAAACGGTCAAACCGTTTTTTTTGATGCAATGAGGAATATAATTCCAGGTTGCGAAGGATTACCAATCAACCTGGGAACCCCGGGTGAATACACTTTCAAAACCGAGTATGAATCCAATCCCGATTGGAACGAGGATGAATTGGAGGTCGTAGTCTTCGTCCAGGAATACACATCCCATGAAGTGTTCCAGGCTGCAAGAACTACTCTACCCGCAATGTACAGAAGGTTTTATACCAGTGCCGATAGAACCACAGCGCTAATGGTTCCCGACACTTCTGAGAGCTTCCATATCGACCTGGAGAACAACGGCTATCGGGAGGATAATTTCCAGATAGTACTTGAATATGATGCTTCAGATGGATGGTACGGCAATTTTGTCATTGATAGCGAGACGCATGAGACATCTCATACTATGATGCTGGATGCTGGATTTGGCGAAGATATCACTTTGAACGTTTACTCACCTTCAACTTATAGCGCGAATAAATTCTACCTGATCGTTAACGCGCTTCTTGGAGAAGATTCAGATACGACGGAGTTCGTTGTAAGTACTGGCGGTCCGGTCCTTGTCATTGATAATTCCGGTAATGATTCAACTGTTTATATCTATAGAAATATCCTCGATGAAATGGACGTCAACTATGGTCTTGTAAACAGGGATGAAGGAGTAATCCGAGCTGATATGATTGAAAACTATGAGTTGCTAATGTGGTTCACTGGCGACGCAACCGACAATACAATAAACAGGGACGACGAAATTACATTAATGCAATATCTCATTGATGACGGTAATTTATTTGTAAGCGGGGAGAATATCGCGGATGATCTATACAGCGTCGGTCGAACTGATTTCATCAACAATTACCTGCACGCCAGTTATTTGGGTGAAACTGTCGATATATTCTGGGTTCGGGGTTATGATTATGACACTCTTACAGGTATATTCAATTTCGTAAGATTGTACAATACCTGTACACCGGACATCATATACCCCTTCGATGAACATGCCATTCCGATATTTAAGTTCGGAGGCGATGAGGATAAATGCGGTGGGATTAGAGTCGACAGATCAGGTAACAGAATAGTCTTCCTTCCTTTCGGACTTGAAAATATGATGGACGAGGACGACCAATACGATTTGATATATCGTGTCATATACTGGATGGTTCCAAGTATTGGGATCGAGGAATGGGATGCACCTGGACTTCCAAATGATTATGAGTGTGTAATGTGCTATCCAAATCCTTTTAATTCCGAGGTCACGATAGAATTCGACTTTCCAAAATATTCAGGTGAAGAGGAAACTATGCTTTCCATCTTCGATATAAAAGGAAAGCTTGTATATTCTGCTTCAAAAGCATTAATAAATGAAGAAAAAATAGAATTCCGTTGGAACGGCTTGAACCTTTCAGGAAATAGAGTTCCATCAGGAATTTATCTTGTAAAGATAGACCATGACGGTCGAAATTTTGTAGAAACTTTATTAGTTTTAAGATAAAAATGGAGGTTTAAAAATGGGTATCGGTGCCTGGATAATGCTGGTTTTTGGCGCTATCGTTCTTTATGGTGGATTTTTCTGGTGTCTGAAAATCGCTTCACAGAAGAAACCCGCTATACCGAAGGTTGATGATTTAGAAAAACCGCCGGAAACAGCCTGACAAAAAAACTGTTACCTTGCCAGCATAGCTCTAACCCTATCCCCTGCGTTCTCTGCATGATTGGCTATCTGGTCGATAAGATCTACTGCTTTAAGCAGGAAGAACACGTCTATAGCGCTAATATTCAATTCGAATATCTTTTTGGATAATACCCTTTCCAGATTATCCGCTTCCCATTCTTTCTTATGAACATCCTTTATTGCTTGTTTTATTGAATTCCTAAGGGTTGTTGGAACGGAAGCAACCACAATTTCCTTAAGATTGCTAACTACGTTCTCCAAAGCTTCGACTGCTTCCAGGACTTTCATCAAATGGTTCAGGAAATCCTGCTTTATTTCATCCGGAATAATTACTCTTTTCATGTTCAACCACTCCACTGAATCCTCCGCATAATCAAGGATGGCATCCTGCTCTTTAAGCAGCATAAGAAATATGCCTTTATCCACAGGCATCAGCAAGCCCCTGGGTAAATGAGCTCTGATGTTCCCTTTGATCAAATCAGCTTCGTGTTCAGTCCTTGAAACCTCTTTTGCTAGCTCGCACGAGCGGTCAAAATCCCCGTCAGAATAACTTACTATCGAGTCTTTCAGTAATTTTATACACTCCGTTACTTTTGACGCATGCTTTAAGAGATTATCAAATGGAGATTTACCAAAGGTTATCAGGATAGGACTTCTAAAATGTATTCTCATAATGTTTTCACCTCCAAATCCAAATAATGAAATAATAAATTGGTATCGTAACTACAGCGGCAATAGGTACAGTAAGGATCCACGAGCTGAAAATCTTCTTGATTACTCTAAGATCGACAGCTTCCAATCCGTGAGCTAATCCCACACCGATCACCGCTCCTACAACTGCGTGGGTTGTCGAAACCGGCATCCCCAATTTCGAGGCAATCAATATACTTGTTGCAGCAGAAAAATCTATAGTAAAACCTCTTGAATTATTCAATTCAGTTATTTTAGAACCAACGGTTTCGATTACTTTATAACCCCATGTGAGGATGCCCAGCATGATTCCCACACCCCCAAGCGCGAGAAGAAAAGAAGAAACCTCGACATGCATTTCAATCCTGTTGGTTTTGAGTATTGAAAATATTCCTGCGACAGGACCAATAGCGTTCGCGACGTCGTTCGCGCCTTGAGAAAGTGCAACGTAACAGGAAGTCAAAATTTGTATTTTTCTGAACATTTTTTCGATCTCAGCCACTTCACCGAGGGCTCTGGTTCTTATATACAGGAAATACAAAAATGCTATTGTTAGTGAAATCCCGCCTGACATAATAAGGCTATTAGATGTTGAAAAACTTAGTTTTTCACCCAGATGAGTTTTAAGAAGGAGTGATGAAAATATTATCATGAAGGTTGCGAAGATAAAAAATGGCGAGACTTTTCGAAAAGCCCTGAGTGAATCCTGTTTTTTCAGTATAAATTTAGCAATAATACTGAAAATTATATAAGCTAAAACACCGGCGAATAGTGGTGAGATCACCCAGCTTGCTACGACCTGACCCAGTTTGCCCCAATTGACTGCTTTCGCGCCACCAGCGACCATACCGAAACCAACCAGAGCGCCAACGACCGCATGGGTAGTTGACACAGGTAAGGATTTCCAGGTAGCTATTGTTATCCAGAGTCCAGCCGCGATAAGGGCAGCGAGAGCACCGGCGATGTATAATTTGGGCTCACCTATCAGGGATGGGTTCACAATACCTTTGCGGACGGTGTCTGTAACGTGTGACCCTATGAAATAAGCCCCGACAAAGTTAAGCACTGAAGCGATAAACACCGCTTGTCTCAAAGAAATAGCCTTTGCCCCCACTGCGGAAGCCATCGAATTGGCAACATCATTAGAACCGATATTCCATGCCATGTAAAGCGCAACAACAACCGCCAAAATACTAATCACACTGACCATTCAAACTTCATTCCTTACTATAGACTTCCCAATTATCAATCACACCTGCAATGAAAGCTCTCACCGGCGCATCCGGAGCTTCTAAGATCCTTCGCGCGGCGCCGCCTTCCTTGCTTAATAACATAATATCTCCAATACCCGCGTCAACGAGGTCAATAGCAATCTCAGTTTCACCTGTAGGATTACCTTCAGTATCCAAAATACTAACCAATAGAATTTTCCTGCCCTCGTAAGCGGGATTCTTCACCGTTGAAATAACGTTACCAATAACTTTACAAATTAACATTTACTGCTGCTCAGAGTATTCCGTGTTAAGGTTATATTGTTCATTAAAGAAGAGTTCCTCTTTGTCGGGCGGTTTTGTGAAAAGACTAACAATCACTATTGCTATCGCTGCCACAACGAAAGCAGGAACGAGTTCATAAATATGGTCCGATAATCCGGTTAATTTCCAGATAACCGTTGTGCCGAATCCTGCAATCATCCCAGCGAACGCGCCCCATTTTGTAATCCTATCCCAGAATAGTGATAGTATTATCAGTGGACCAAAACTTGCTCCAAGACCTGACCAGGCGAATAAGACAAACCAGAATATCACTCGTGATTTGGTCAAAGCCAAAACCATGCTCAATAAACCCAAACCAAGCACGAGAAGTCTGCTTACCAGAACAAGGTTTTTGCGAGAAGCATCCTTTTTGAATATCTTCTGATAAACGTCCCTGGCTACCGCTGATGCTGCGACCAATAGCTGGGAATCGGCTGTTGACATAATCGCGGATAGAATTGCTGCCAGCATAGCTCCGGCAAGGATGGGGTGAAACAGTTTGACAGCAACAAAAGGGAAAGTATATTCGGGATCCGAAATATCTCCCAATATCACCCTTCCAAGTAAACCCAGGAAAATAGCGCCATAATAAGATAGAATACCCCATGATATCGCAACTACTTTTCCAGTTTTGATGACTTTTTCATCTCTTGCTGCCATATATCTGGTGATAACATGAGGTTGCCCAGGATACCCGAGACCAATTCCCAGGTAGCCTATAACCACCCCTGCCATCGCGAAACCTGTGCTCTTCCCTGTAATTGTAAGAAAGCTTGGATCTATCTGGTATAATTGTTGAAAAAGTACTCCGAATCCTCCAAGTTTAATAATACCGTATAAAGGCAGGATCACTAATCCCGTCACCATCAACAAACCCTGTAATACATCTGTCCAGGAGACCGCTCGAAAACCACCTAACAGGGTGTATACTATCGTAATCGCTGCGCCCAGGATAACGCCCCAAATATAAGGCATGTGGAAGATCGCATCGAACGTCTTCCCCGTAGAGTTAAATTGAGCGCCCACATAACCCAACATGCAGAAGAAAATTATGACGGTCGCAGTGATCCTCAAAATGTGGCTTCTATCCCTGAACCTATCCTCAAGATAATCGGGTATTGTCAAAGAATCGAGTTCTGCTGCGCGGCGTCTTAATCTGCGCGCCACAATAAACCAATTGATCAAATACCCAAACAGGCATCCGGGGGCAATCCAGACTGCTGAAGCTCCTTCTTTATAAGCTACTCCGACTAAACCCAGGACAACCCAGCCACTCTCTGAACTTGCGACTGAACTAATCGCTGTCGACCACAAACCTAAAGCCCGGTTGGCTAGAAAATAGTCCTTAACCGTCTTGGTCAACCGGGAAGCTACAAAACCCACTATCAAAACACCAATCATATATAAAATGAATACAAAAATCAAAGAAAATGAGGGAGCCATTTAATCTCCTTTCTCAATTAAATATACTATCAAAGTGAATCCAAACAAAACAATGGGAAAACCAATATAAAGAATCCAAAAACCTATTGAAAGGCTGAAATCATCCATCACTACCTCCTTATGTCTTATCCAATGACATTTGATTACAAATCAGATAAAAAATTATAATGTCTTATTTCAATTAGTCAAGAATTTATTGTTGGGTATAATTATTAATTGAATCCAATTTTCCCAGTTAACGTTATTCAAATCCAAATATTCTGATCGAGGACATATTTCGTTTACAGAAAATAAAATAATCGTTGCTTTATATTCTTTTATTCCTATATTATATATAATGTATGTTTTTATTTTCAGGAGGAATAAACATGTTTGCAAATAAAAAAGAAGCATTGGAATACATTTCAGCGAAGAATATTAGTGCTGTGGATCTTAAATTTGTCGACCTTCTGGGTAAGTGGCATCATGTGACCATTCTAAGTAAACAAGTTAATGAAGCTTTATTTGAAGAAGGCGTTGGCGTTGATGGTTCAAGTATCGGTTTCAAGGGAGTTGAAGCTGGTGATATGGTCATAATTCCTGATTGCGCTTCCGCGTTTATAGACCCTTTCTGGGATAACAGCACACTCAGTTTTATATGCAACATCCATGATGCTGATTCTGGCGAGCCTTTTATTTATGATCCAAGAACCATTGCCAGGAAAACCGAACTTTTTCTTGAAAAATTGGACTTAGGGGAAAGCCTCTGGTTGCCAGAGTTGGAATTCTATGTCTTCGAGGATGCCGATTTTGCTGTTCAGAAGTGCTCTTCCTACTTTTTTATTAAACCTCTCGGCAAGAACCACCCTCCCAGTATCGCTACTATCACACCAAAGGAACATAGAGCTTACCACGCTGTTCCACCTGAGGATAATTTCTTCAACTTAAGAGAGCAAATAGCGGATAAACTCGTTGAAGCAGGGATCAACGTGAAGTATCATCACCATGAAGTTGGGGTTCTGGGACAAATGGAGATCGAAATCGATTTTCACCCGCTGCTGAAAACCTGTGATAACATAATGCTGGCAAAGTATTTCACTAAGATGGTAGCCTATAAAAATGGGATGGCGGCAACATTTATGCCGAAACCGTTCCCTGATGAACCTGGAAACGGCATGCATTTTCACCAGTTTCTGCAGAAGGATGGAAAATCCCTCTTTTTCGGCAACGAATATGCTAACCTTAGTAAACTCGCTTTGCAATACACTGCGGGTTTGCTAAAACACACACCTGCATTATTAGCCTTGACCAATCCTACCACGAACTCCTACAAGCGATTACTTCCCGGATTCGAAGCGCCAACTGCCTTATTCTTTGGAGTAGCTCATAGAGCTGCTACAATCAGAATACCTAAATACTCAGATAATTCGCTGAAAAAAAGGATCGAATACCGCCCCAGTGATGCTACCTCTAATCCCTACCTTGCCGTCCCAGCTATGTTGCTTGCAGGTTTGAATGGTATTAGTAACAAGATGGATCCTCAAGAGCTTGGCTTTGGACCCATAAGTGACAATATCGATAAATGGAAACCCGAGGAATTAGCAAAACTTAACCAGATACCTTCCTCCCTGACAGAAGCTCTATTCACTTTGCAAAATAACCATTCTTTTCTAACAGAAAATGGTATTTTCCCGAATGAGCTGATAAGGATCTGGGTCGATCTTAAATCAAAAGAAGCTTTGGAATTAAACAAGTTAACTCATCCTTACGAAATGGTTTTATATTTTGATTATTAATTATTGTAATATGGAGAAAATAATCATAAAAATCTTTTTAGTGTGTCTGGTTCTATGCGTTATTTGCAGTAATGCCGAGTCCCAAATCTATTACGGTTCGGAGTATTACGAACTCGGGTATCCGATATTCATGATGAATTATCTCTTCTTTGCTGAAGATTCCCTGGTAAGAACCGAAATATATATTCAAACCAGCAACGAGCACATGCAGTTCCTGAAACGGAAGTATTACTTCATAGCTTTGTACGAAGTTGAATTAGCGCTTCTTACAGAAAACCGTTTATACAAGAGAATTGCATTTCAAGACTCTATCGTCGCTCCAAATTACAGTTCAACCAGGGCTTCTTCACCAGTGATCTTGCAGCCAATAATAATAAAAGCCCCTCCAGGAGATTATATAATTACAACTAAATTTGTTGATCTCGATTCAAAAAAAGCCAAAAGATTGAGCGAAGAAATCAAGCTGCCTATGTTTGGTGAAGAGGAATACATAAGTTCGATTAAATTTTTAAAAGGAACCGGATCTAAAAATGAGCCTTATGAGCCTGTGATTTCGAAAAGATATTTCGCGCATGATACTACATTGTATCTTTATTTCGAAGTATATCCACCTATGGGAATCGATACTTTGAACGTCAGCTACCTTATAATCAACAAGAAAAACAAAACCGTTTTTTCTGATTCTCTTGAGATTCATGGTGCTCATAAAATAGAGAACAAAGTACCCATGAACAATTTAGAACCTGGTGAATTTGATCTTGTGATTCAATTGAATAGAAAGGATTTCCATTACACTAAGAAGGACAACTTCACGATAATGTGGTCCCCGATGTTTCAGATCAAAGACGATTTCGAGGTTATAATAAAACAATTAGGATATATCGCTTCAGAGACATGGCTTGATAAACTTGAATCAGCGTCTGACAGCCTGAAATTTGGATTATTTCAGCAGTTCTGGAAGGAAAAAGACCCCACTCCTGATACGGACAGGAACGAGGTAAAGGATGAATTCTACAGAAGGGTCGCTTATGCTAACAGGCATTTCTCGGGATTCAAGGAAGGTTGGCAAACACCGCGCGGCAAAGTTTACATTATTTATGGTCATCCGGACGAAATCGAATCACACCCATTCGATATGGATTCTAAACCTTACGAAATCTGGTACTACTTCCAAATCAACAAGAAATTTATTTTCGTTGACAAAGACGGGACCAATGAGTATTATTTATATTACGAGGAGTAGTAACCTAACCCCTTTAAAGCCTAGATTTGAGACAATAATAAATGGAAAAAATATCTATAATTTTGATTTTGATATTTGCCACCTTCTGCTTTGCTGAAAACTTATCACTTAGTGTCAGTCTTTCTTCTTTTAAACCTGTTAATGAAGAAACCATATCTACTTATGATTCATTAGTTTACGTCGAAGTATTCTATGAATTCAACCGAAACAAACTTGATTTTAAGCTCGTGAAAGAATCATGGCAGGCAGAAGTAGCTGTTCATTTTGAAATGCATGACAGAAACGGAGAAGAAATAGATAGAATAGACTACGAATCTGAGATTTTTGTTCAGGATGAAGAAGAGGCGGCGCAAGATTACTATGTCTTTGAAAAATTTCCGCTTCTCATTCCTCCGGGAGAATATTCACTCGGCTTAAAAGTATGTCAGGGAGATAATTGCGACGGTTTTTCCGAAAAATACAATATCGAAGGGTATTCTGATTCACTCCTTGAAATCAGCGATATTACACTTTTATCTGATATCATAATGGATTCTTCTGAAAGCAAGTTTGCAAAATACGGACGTAAGCTTCTCCCTAACTGCTCAAACACTATCGGTTTAGACAGATTCAATTTGTATTTTTACGCTGAAATCTACAATCTGGAGTTCACAAAAGGTCAAACGGATAATGTATTTATGATACAATATCTTATCATGGATAAGGAAGGCGATATTGTCAAGATATTCCCTCAGACGAAAGTAAAAAAACCCGGTAAAACATCCATTATCATTGATGGAATTGAATCTTCATCTTTCGATGAGGGAAATTACGCGCTTGGAATAAAAGTATATGATCCTTCCAATCAGCAGCAGGGAACAAAATACAAAAGTTTTACAATAAAACACACGAGGGATATTACCGAAAGTGAAGATTTCAAAGAGCAAATAACCGAATTTGGTAATATGCTTAACTTTGTTGGTACCCGGAAAGAACAGAATCTTTATGGTTCTTTAAGCGATGTGGGGAAATTCGAGTTTATGAAGAAGTTTTGGGAGACCAAAGACACCATTCCTGAAACTCCCGAGAATGAATACAGGGATACCTTTATTTTACGGTGGAATTATGTCATATCCGCATTCAGTGATTCGAAGAATGCTAACCTCGAAGGCTGGGAAACCGACGGAGGTAGAACCTATCTTAAATACGGACCTCCCGATAATATTGAAAGACATACCATTACAATTTATGGGAATGAGTGGGAAAAATGGGAATATTTCAATTTACAGGGCGGATCTTATTTTATATTCGCGGATCTATTGGGTTTGGGGCAGATGAAAATACTCCATTCAACCGTTGATGGGGAAAGAAACAATCCAAATTGGCAATACGAAATCACAAATGACCCACTCGGTATTATGCAGGAATTGGATGAGCAATTTACCCAATAATATGGAGGTTATATCATGAACGATTTTGATAGTAATGAAAATATTCAACAGCTTAATCAGATCTGGGCTGCTGATCAGGACTCTCAGGTTTTTGCTCGATTAGCATCATCATTAGCTAAAAAGAACGAGATCAATGAGGCTCTCAAAATATTGATCAATGGGATAAAAGCCCATCCGAAGTACCTTTCCGCCTACATTATCCTGGGGGAGATATACACAAAAATCGAAAAATATGACCAGGCAAAAATCGCCTATAAGAAAGCACTTGAATTGGACCCTCAGAACGTGGTCGCCTTCAAAGGACTCAGTACTATCGCTTTTAAAACTGGTGATAAAATGAGCGGAATAAAATACCTGGAGTATATACAAATGGTATCTCCTTTCTATAAGGATATCAAGGAAACATTGACAAAAATAAAAGCAGGAGCCATTCCTCTCGAGGTGATCAAAGAAACAAAAGAGGAGAATTTAACACCAGAAACGATATCCGAAAAGACTGAAACACAACCGGAAGCAACCATTGAAGAGATTCCATTAACTCCACCACCCTCCGCTGTCGAAACAACTGAACCAGAAGAAGAAACGGAAATAATCAGTCAAGAAGAAGAACAAAAATTTGAAGTTCCTCCAATTCCTCCAAAGGAAGAAATAAAGGAAACTGAGGAAACTGAGGAAGCTGATAGCAAGATTAAAGATGACGAAATTATGGATATGCTGCAGGAAGCTCAGAAAACAGGTGAGGCAGTAATTTTCTCCGGGGCGGAAGAACCGACCGAAACTGTAGAAATAGACGAAGTGAACAAAGTTGAACCAGAACCCCCTCAAGGAATTGAGAAAAGCGGGGAAGCGAAATACATGATAAGCAACGATCTTATTATAAGCCCGGATGAGGATGTCGAGATCACTTCTATTCAACCAAAAGCCGAACAGGAAATATCAAAAGCCAAGGAAGACATCCCTAAGAAAGAACAACCAAAAGATATTATTGAAGAGATGTTAAATGAAGCTGAATCCATTGATGTTGATGATGTTATTCCTGATTTTGAAGATGTTGACGATTCAGGAAAAAAGAAAGAAAAAAAAGAAGTTGTCTTTACCAGCGACGAAGATGAAGCTTTTAAACCCAAAAAAGATGTCGATGTTCCTTCGTTAACTTTACCGGGAGAAACAAAAGAAGAGCCAGAACCTATAGATGACGCAATTGAGGATAACCTTGGTTTAAAATCTTCGATGGATTCAGATATCCCTTCACTGACGCTGCCTGATGAGATTACGAAGGATAAAATCTCTTCATCGCTGGAAGATGAACCGATTGAGAAATTACCTAAAAGCACTCCACTTGATACATTTGACGAAGATGTTGATTCTGAACCCGAAATGGTTTCAGACGATATTAACCCCGATCCAAGCTCTAATGCAGAAATCCCGGCTGAATTGGAAGCGCCAGTTGATATAGCTGAAAAAGCTGAAATAGAAAGTGATGAAAGAGACGAATTTAAGAAGGAAGATAAAGATTCAGATGCTTTTTCCGACAGTGATGAATGGAACAAGGACAAAGCTCCCAAAAAAGAGTTTGGTATGGGTCCGGAAGCTGCACCTCTTGCTTTCGGGGAAGAATCAGAAGATGATATAGCGCAGAATGTCGAGGAAGATACAGATGAAAGTACTAACGATATTGGTGAGTATCGGATCAAAGACGAATACACAATCGATGAATCTCAGGAAAGTATTGAAGATGAAGGTGAAGCAGATACCGACGAAATACCTGAGGCTTTCTCTCCAGACCGGAAGGAAGGAACTGATAACGCTGAATACACGATTAAAGATGATTATGATGTTGATGAAGAAAAGACCCTTGGAACCGAGGAAAAGAAGGATGACATACTTGAGGAACCAGAACCTGTGTTACCCGGGAACCAAACCCCTGAAACCGGCGAAAAAGAGGGCTTTGATATTAACGGTTTAATAACCAGGCAGGAGTTCGTTCCTCCCGAAGAAGAAGCCAAGGATAGCACAGAAAGTGAAGATTCAACTGACAATGCAAGTTTCGATCTTACAGGACTCACACAAAGGGAATCATTTGAACCTGTGGATATACAGGTAGAGGGCATTAATGGTCTGGAAAAAAGGGAAGAATTTGCTAGCGACGAGGATGAAATAAATACACCTACTCTCGCAGAGATTTATACTGATCAAAAGCATTACCAAAAAGCTATTGATGTCTATCTAAAGCTGATTGAAACATCTACTCCGGATGAAAAAGAGAAGTACGAAAACAAGGTCAAGGAACTGGAAGAAAAACTAAAAGATGAAACCGGGTAGCCATTTTAGGTATGTATATTGGGAATATTTGCATAGATAACGGGGTTTTCTTAGCTCCAATGGCGGGGATTACGGATAGCGTTTTTCGAAAAATTGCAAAGCAATACGGCTGCGTGGTCGTATATACTGAGATGGTTAGCAGCCGAGGCATCTTGAATATGCAGAAGAGAACGTTAGAACTACTCGAATTCACTGATGCTGAAAGACCGATAGGAGCGCAAATTTTCGGTACTGAACCTGACGTAATGGGAGAATCAGCAAGATATATCGAACAGCTTGGTTTCGATTTTATCGATATCAACATGGGCTGTCCAGCTCCGAAGATCACCAAGAGAGGAGCGGGGGCTTACCTTCTTAATGACTTGAAAAAATGCGAGAGTATCTTTAAGGAGATAGTAAAATCGACCAGCCTGCCAGTAACTGTGAAGACCCGGGCGGGTTGGAAAAGAAACTCTACCGTGGCTCCTGAACTGGCAAAAATCGCTGAGAATTGCGGATTGGCAGCCTTTACTCTTCATCCCAGATACGGGGTCGATTCCTTTAAAAACACAGCAGACCTCGAAATCATCAGGGAAACGCAGGATAAGGTTAGCATCCCTGTAATCGGAAATGGTGATATTGCTTCCGAAGAAGACGCAAAGACGATGTTCGAAAAAACTAAGTGTAAAGCCATCATGGTTGGAAGGGCAATTCTTGGTAACCCATGGAAAATTAAGCAAATACACGGGTATTTCGATAAAACATGCGATTATATTGCGCCTGGTAAAAAAGAAATATTGACAATTCTGCTTCAGCATACTAAAATGACAATCGGAAAGTATGGTGAAAAAAGAGGATTAAAAAAGATGCGCAAACACTTTGTGTGGTACATCAAATCCTTTCCACATGCGAAAAAACTAAAAATGGAACTATTGAGGATTGATTCATACGACGAAATCGTAGAACTGATAAACCCAATGATAGTGTAAATATGATAAATAACAAGTATCCAGTTGTGGATAAAATCGAACATTCTGATAACATCTTTGAGTTAGTTTTCTCAGCCCCCTACATCGCAGACCAAGGTTTACCGGGTGAATTCGTTAACGTTAAAGTAAACTATAATCTACCCCATCCGTTCCTGAGACGTCCATTCAGTTTGCATGATGTATCTGAAGATGGCAAAGTCAGCCTTTTAATCAAAGTGGTTGGTGCGGGAACTCGCAAACTACAGGATTGTTCTCTCGGGGATGAATTTGAGCTTCTTGGACCCGTTGGCAAGCCCTTCACGATCCCAGACATCGACTGCACACCCGTTCTTGTTGCAGGAGGAATAGGGATCGCGCCTATATATTTTCTTTTAAAAAGGCTGGTAAATGAAGATTTTGATCCAATCCTCTTTTTAGGCGCAAAAACCAGTGGTGATATTATTAAAAAGAAAGAACTAATATCCACATGCAACGTGCATTTTGCAACTGAAGATGGTTCATTTGCTAAAGAAGGTTTTGTCTCGGATTTACTCTTGAAGCATGATTTTAACGTGAATGAGAAATATTATTTTTATTCTTGCGGACCAAAACCCATGCTGAAGAAAATCGGTGAATTCGCAATCCAGAATAACTTCGAATGCGAGGTATCATTGGAGGAGAATTTCGGGTGCGGAATCGGAGCTTGTTACGGCTGCTCAATTCTCACGAAAGACGGCTACAAAAGAATATGCCGCGATGGTCCTGTGTTTAACATAAAGGATGTATTTGAATTCCTATGATAGACCTAGGTGTAAATATCGGTTCTGTTCATTTCAAAAATCCCATATTGCTTGCCTCTGGGATTATTGGTTTTGGAGAAGAATACCAGGAAATAATCGATTTTGAAAACCTGGGGGGTATAGTAACAAAATCTATCTCGCTGAATCCAAGAGCCGGAAACAAACCTCCCCGGATCGTTGAAACTCCTTGCGGCATGCTGAATTCGATTGGATTGGAGAACCCCGGATTAGAGAAGTTCCTGAACGAAAAAGTGGATTTCCTTAAAACGATAAAGACAAATGTGGTCGTTAGTGTTGCTGGATCCAGCATAGATGATTTTGTCGAAATTGCAAAGGTTTTGGAGCCCATTGAAGAATTTAAGATCCTGGAACTCAACATATCCTGTCCTAACGTAAAGGAAGGCGGGATATTATTCGGCAAGAATCCAGATCTGACCCGTTCTGTAGTGCGTAGGGTTAGAGAAGTATCAACAAAAAACCTTTGGGTTAAATTGACTCCTAATGTTACCAATATAGGCAATATTGCTTCAATAGCTGAAGAGGCTGGAGCTGATGCTATAGCCCTCATCAATACTTTTGAGGGAATGGCTATAGATATAAATACTTTTAAACCCAAATTAGGCAACGTAATAGGCGGATTATCAGGTCCCGCGATAAAACCAATGGCTATCAAGAGAGTTTGGGAGGTATTTCAAACCGTAAAGATACCAATAGTTGGAATGGGGGGCATTTTTTCCTGGAAGGATGTGGTCGAATTCCTGATAGCTGGCGCTCAAATAGTACAGATCGGCAGTTCTATCTTCAACGATCCTTTGCTTCCTATAAAAGCAATAACGGGACTTTCTGATTTTTTAAGGTCTCATAATTACTCTTCAATCTCAGAAATTGTAGGAAAAACTAAAATTAATGAATGAATGAAAAATATCGCTATTATTTTTTTCACTTTTGCAATCATTTTTACGATAAATTGTTCATCTGTACCCCGGTATACTAATAAGCAGCTAATCAAGGATCAGGATAATGAAACGACTGACGTATCAAACGCGTTCAGAATACAGGAAGGTACCGCTTCTTATTACGCTGACAAATTTCATGGGCGAAAAACCAGTAACGGTGAAACTTACAACATGTTTGACTTAACTGCTGCTCACAGAACATTACCATTTGACACAAAGATCAGGGTGATAAATCTCGAAAATGGTAGAAGTGTTGTGGTTAGAATTAACGACAGGGGACCCTTTGTTAAAAACAGGATAATTGATCTCTCTTTAAAAGCAGCAAAAGAACTTGGAATGATAAAAAACGGCACAGCTAAAGTGAGATTAGAAATCATCTCGGAGTAAAAAGAAGAACTGACTAATAGTTACGATTGGAAATAGTCTAAAATAAAAAAAAATATAAAAAAACACTTGCTAATATTTATGTTTATTATTAATTTATTGTTGAGAAAATTGTGTAATTATGATAATATGTAAAGTTTGATTTATAGGAGGGATTAAGGATGTCAAAAACATTGGGACATTTTGTTATTATTTTGTTTATCATCTGTATGTTGTTTTCCTCTGTTTTCTCACAGGACGATATTGGGGCTAGACCCTTAGGAATGGGTAGAACTTTTGTGGCTATTGCTGATGATGGTAATGCTCCGCTCTGGAATCCTGCCGGTATGAGCTTTTATAATGAAAGAGTCCTTACAGGGATGTTCTCTCGTTTGTACTGGGGTGTCAATAACGACGCCATTGGAGAAGGTTTTCTAGGGTATGTTCACCATTTCAGAAGATTAGGTTCTGCTGGCGTCACAGTGAGACAGTTATTTTCTAACCTTAGAAGGGATACCTACGTAACACTATCCTACAGTAAAGCTCTTCATCCAAAATTCTCTTTGGGCGTGAATGGCAGATTGTTGAGATACGAAATAGTTGAAGGCAATATAGATTACAATCCGCCATACACTGATCCAACTGATATAATTGATCCAAGGCAAGATCCGCTCTTCCTGGATAACGGTTGGAACAAAATAGGATTCACTGCTGATGTGGGGATGTTTTACAAAATCAACCGCAACCTAACTTCGGGATTAGAGGTTTCGAACCTTACAGAACCTAACATGACACTAGCAGGGGTATCAAATGTTGGAAAAGCATATCCACTTACGGTTAGATTCGGTTTTGCTTATCGATATCAAGATTTTCTAATTCCATCAATTGATTTTAGGTATATCAATCAGGAACTCGATGGAGGCAACCAATTTAAACCTCACATAGGCGTTGAATGGTGGTTTATGAACAATCTTCTTGCAGCGAGAACTGGTTACAATCCAGAGGAGTATTCCTTCGGGTTCACTTACCGTTCGAAGAGAGGCTTAGACCTTCAGATAGATTATGCGTTTATTTATCCGCTATCAGACCTTGGCACAGAAGTTGGCGCTACTTCGCACAAATTATCAGCATCCTTGCGGTTCCTGCCTCCCCCACTCCCCCTCCATGATTTAGCATTACGCTCTGCCGATATGACCGTATATCCCAAAAACGCAATTCTAAATGAACCTGTGACTATCACCGCTATCATTGAAAACATGGGTGAGCGGAAGATCGATGATTACAAGGTTTCATTGTATTATGAGGATCCCGAGTTAGGCTGGGTCCTGGCTTCTTCAATATTGGATGAGAAAGACATTGCTTCAGGAGAACGCAAAGAAGTATCCTGGCAATGGACGCCCCCGGGTAAAGGGCATTATCAAGTATTTGCAGCGGTTGATGACAAAGGAACGCTGATTCCTGAATTAGATGGTGAGATCGATGAGTTTGATGAAGAAAATAACAAGGGCGCGGTAGAATTGGATGTATTTCCATTTCCCAAGGGAACAGTCAAACCCAGGGAGACCGTCCTGAACATTGAAACCATTCAGCTTGTCAGGGAAGAACAACCCCTCGTTCCTATAGTGTTTTTCGAACCTGGAAATACTGAAATCGATCCCAGATTCGAACCCTTGTTAAAAACGGTTGCGGACAGACTGCTTGAAAATCCAAAGGTGGAAATAGATATTTTTGGATATTTTAATCCTGAATCTGAAGGAGTAGGCAGCGATCTATTCGGTGCAAGACTTGCTGAAGACAGGGCACAAGCAGTTAGAGCCGCCCTTTTGAAATTTGCCCCTTCTGCCAGAGGACAAATCAAAATAGTAGATACTGATTCCTACGATCCTTCACTCAATAGAGCCGGTGACTCCGAAGAACACGCTAAAGTTGACCCTGAAGATGTTCCAAGAGCTGAAGCAGAGAACAGGAGAGTTGAATTAAGAGCTAATGTTACCGATTACGCGAGTAAAGAACATACTGTTTATTTCGATTTCAACAGCGATGATTTTGATCCATCCACATTTAATCAATTGAAGGAACAGGCGGTGGAATATAAGAAAATTATTGAAAATAATCCCGAGGTGATCCTTCTCATTGAAGGATTTGTTACTGAAACTGAGAACAATAAAACGAAATTAGCGTTCGATAGAGCTTTGAATTTTAAGCAAGAACTTGGCAAGGTCCTCGGTAAGGATTTTACTGATAAATATTTCGATAAAATATTCATTAAAGGTAATACCGATAATCTTGCGGAACAGGGCAAGGTTGAAGTATCCGTTTCTGGTGAAGGGCTTGTTTACAGACCAATGGAAGGTATTATGGCTGCCAAACAATATGAGTTCGAAGAGCAGTCTAATTTCCTTACTGTAACATCTGATGTACCAGCCGGAGTTGATAGTTACAAAGTTTCCATCATCGAACCCGATGGACAAGTATTTAAGGAACTGGCTGAAGGCACTGGAGATATTCCTACGGGAATACCATGGGATTGGAAAGATGATAACGGCAATTTAATAGACCCCAATCAGGAATATATCTGTAAACTTGAAATCAAGGACAAACTGGGTCAAAGGTTCACTACATATTCAGATACACTAAGGGCAATGGTAACCAAGCGGATGCAGCAAACTGAGACGTTGATCATCGTTCAGTTCACATTTGATGAACCGGTATCTGAATCAAAGTTCCTTGAAAGCAGGATCGAGTACGTTGCTCGAAAGTTCATTGAGAAAGCGCAGCAACCAAAGAAGAAACTTGTTGCGGTTGTTGGTGGACACACTGACGTAATCGGTATGGACAGGCGAAATATTGAATTGTCAAAATTCAGAGCGGAGAAAGAGGAGGAAAACCTGCGCAGATACCTTATATATTTACTTGGATTAAAGAGTAATTCAGATCTTAACGCCTGGTTAAAAGAGCATAATACAACCTTGACATCCAAAGGGTTTTCTTATGATAAACCTTATATAATAGACAAATGGGAGGATAATCAATTCAAAACCCTTGAAATTGGAGATAATACACTTCCTGAAGGCAGGACAATCAATAGACGTGTGGTCATAGAGTTTTACCTCGACAAGGAGGGTACCGGAGAACTTGAAAAAATAGCTCCTTAAACATATCGAAAATTAGCTCTGGTTTTGCTTATCAAAACAGATATGGAAAAATAAAATATAGGGCTCACGTTATAGAGCCCTATATTTATATGATAAATACAAAATATAAAATAGTAATAATTTTTACTTGACAATAATTAAAAAAATAATTAAGTTGACACAATAATTTTACAGAGAGAGATTACCGTAAAAATTATTTAAAATCTAATTGACAAAAGGAGGAATGATGACCCAAAAATGCATCGCTGTTCTACTATTTATCGGTGTTCTGTTCTCTATTGTTACAGCTCAGGGGATAAACCTTGTGCTACCATTTGACAACTCCGTTACTTCTGAAGCTTTTCAGGGAATCACATATAATTTTGATTCGCCTGGACTCGTTGATGGAGGCACTATTAATCTGGATGTAAATGGTACAGTATTTACACTTGCTGATCCTGAATTAACATGGATTGCTCCTAACCTGTTTTTCACTCCCAGTTTACCATTCGCTGACGGTGATGTAATTGCTCACGCACTTAGTGTCAATTACGATGGTTCAGATACAACTGTAAGCGCTTCTTTTACTGTTGACCTAACTGGACCATACATGATAGACCGCCGACCCGGGGAAGTAGGAGAAGCATTCCCTTACACTACTACTGATGTGCTTGAACCTATTTTCATCTATATTACTGATGATTGGGGAGAAATAAATCCAAATACGATTATGGTAGAAATCAAAGGGATGGTTTATGACATTACAAGCCCTGGTCTCTCTTTTGATCCAGCAGCTGAATATGTCGATCCCATAACCGGCGACACCCTGATATTTGGTTTGATCAGTTTTTACCCTGATCTGGAAGGAACCGCCTGGGACCTTATGGATGTCGTTAATGTAGATTTGCTATCCGCTGATGATTTACCCGATTACGGCATGCCCAGTTCACTTCAAGGTCTTCCCATAAACAATTGGTTTTTCCTCGTCGATGCGCAATCACCTATGGCTGTGCCAATTGAACCCTATTTCGTGTGGGATGAAACTGTTTACACATCCTGCTTTGACCAGATAATAGTAATTAATTTATGGGATGCTAATGGTATTGTTCCAACCTCAATACTTCTCAGAGTCGAAGGGGTCATATATGACACTACTGCTCCCGAACTCACCTACAACGGCTTTACTGGTGACCTTGTGTTCGTACCTAATCCTCCTTTCTTCAATGGACAACATGTGGATGTTGAACTTATTGAAGTTATCGATGTTTGGGACAACGCATTCAGCTCAATGTATTCCCTGGAATGGACATTCGTAGTGGATAAAAGCGGTCCTTACGTTGTGGATTTTTATCCCCCGGATGAATATACAACTATTGATCCTGAAGAACATATTTGGTTCTCGATATTCGATGATTTTGGATACGTGGATCCATTATCGATCTTCTTGATAATAGAAAATTCAAACGGAGATAGAATGGAATACCTTGGTATCGATCCATTCATGCCGGAGATCGTATGGTATGAAGGCTTGGGAGTATATGAGTTCATTCCTGAGGAAATCGGATACACCTATAACCAGGGTGATACCATTTATGTAACTGTCTGGGATGCCGCTGATATTATTGACTATTGCAGCCCGAATCACCTCGTCGAGAGAGTGAACTGGCAGTTCTACGTAACAAATGGACCATTTTTTGAAATGGACTATCCACAGCATAACACTTATTCCGCATGTTCTCAGCAAATAATCCATTTCTATCTTCAGGACCCAGATGACATTCAACCTAACTCTATTATTCTGGAAGTTGAAGGTGTCCCCTATACTGCCGCTGATCCTGAACTCTATGTGGTTGATAATGAAGTATTCTTCGATCCATCTCTTGGAGCCCTACCACCTTACTTTGATGGTCAGGAAGTTAATATCGTTCTATGGGCTGCCGAGGACCTTCTCGGAAATCCTTTAGAACATTCTCCAATAGAATGGTCTTATATAGTTGACCTTTCTGGTCCTTACCCGGTAAACCCAATGCCGCCCGATGGCGGATATGCCAAGGGACCTTACCCTGAAATTTCCATCGATATCGTCGATGAGATTTGCGGTGATATAGATAATACACTGACAAATCTGAGAGTCGATGGCATCAATTATTCAGCTTATGGGGACTACCCGGCAGTCGAACTTATTGATTATGGCTGGGGTGATCAGATGGTCTTTCATGGCGACCTTATCGGCGTACCATTTGAAGATGGTCAGGTTATCGAGGCTTGTTTGATGTGGGCTTATGATGATCCTGATTACCAATGCACCATCCATTCAAATCCATTTGTTGATGCACCGTTCTGCTGGACATTTACAATTGACGGTTCACCACCGAACCCCAGTATAGTAGAACCTGGTTATGCCACCTATTCTGCCTGCGCTTTTCAGCAGATTGTTGTCCAGCTTTTTGATCTGAACGACATCGACCTTTCATCCATATTGTTCATTTGCCAGGGACATCTCTATGATATCGATTCCCCGGAACTCGACTATGATCCAGGTACCGGTAATCTTATATTCACACCTTCAACTCCATTTATGGATGGAGAAATCGTTCACTATAGCGTTGTTCAAGTTGCTGATGTCCTGGGCAACCTCATTACTGATAGTCCGCTCATCGCCTATTTCTATGTTGATCTTACTCCACCTGCAGTTGCCTACACTGTTCCTCCTGCTGACGGCGATGTCGCATATTTCCTCGATGAAATTGAAATTGCTCTTGATGACGCTTCCGGGATCGATTGGACAACTGTAGCCGTCATGGTTATCATTGGCGCTGATACGTTCAACTTCGATGCTGCTGATCCTCAAGTTACATGGGATGATGGCACTATGTACCTCGACACCGCTCCATTTGCTGGCTTATTTGTTGGTGGCGTTGAAGTATGGGTGAACGTAGTTGTTGGTGATGGCGTAGGCTTTGCTTGCCCCGATCCTAATTTTCTCGACTATACCTTCAGTTTCTTCATCAATCCGGGCTGGGAAGTCGAGTTGGTTTTCGAGATGTATGATACTACTTATGATACACTCGGCGTAATGGTCATCGATACCTTGCGCCAGGTTCTCACAATGGGAGCTAACCTGGAAGCCACAGCAGCCTATGACTTCGGCATTGACGTTGAAGTTCCCGCGGCTATACTACCCACATTCGTGCTTGATGGAAGGAAACTGCTGCAAGACCTCAGAAACTTAACTGATATGGATCCGCTATGGGAAGTTTGGACAAGCGGCAATATGGGAGTAATGTTGTGGGATCCAGCAACACTTCCCAATGGATACAGCTTCGTAATCAATGGTTATTTGGATATGAGAGAGATCGACCGTTTCGCGTTCGATATGGACGAGATAATCGATATAGGAGTATCGATGACTATGATCATTCTGTACGAAGGCTGGAACTTCGTATCAATACCGGTCATTCCTTTCGATGCAGCTCCAGGGGCTATATTCCCCGATCCAGACCTCGTGTTCGAATTTACTCCCGACGGGTATGTCTCACCATTTGCCATCGAACCCGGTCATGCATATTTCGTGCTTAATCCTGATCCAGACCCTGTTTATATCACTGTACCAGGAACACCGGTCACTAATATCGTAATCGACCTTATAACCGGATGGAACACCTTTGGTGGCATCTACAACTTCGGTGGCATAGATTTCTCAACACGTGTTGAAAATCCTGCTGGATGCGTTTATGACTACCTGCTGTTCGGCTATGACGCTGTTCTCAGAACCTACACGCTCGCTACCGCGGTCAAGGCTGGTATGGGCTACTTCGTATATGCCAGAGTGCCTGCACCATGGCCACTTTGTGAAATGACCCTCGACGCCGGCTTCGGACCACTTCCTCCTATAGTGAAAAAACTGCCTGAAGAAGAAATAGAATGGACTCACACAATTACCCTTACGTCAGGTGATAACAGCGCTACATTGACTATCGGCAGAGATGATAATGCATCCGCTGCCTATGATGCCGGTATAGACATTGGTACCCCTCCTGCTACTCCTAACGCTCAACTCGACGCATACCTTGTCGATACCGAAATCGGAAGGCTGACCACAGACATTAGAGGAATGGAAGATAACTGCTGGATTCTTAACGTAAACGCAAATGACGTAGTTACAATTAGCACTGATAAACTGGAACTTGAAGGTCAAACACTCACTCTCGAAAACAATTCAAACATTATTGATCTTACTAATGGCACTGAAACCGAATTGCTACCAGGTTCTTACATGCTTAAATTAGTAAGCGCCTCCCCCAATGTTCCTGCTGATTACGCACTTTACCAAAATGTTCCTAACCCATTCAACGCGACCACTACCATTAGCTATGACGTTCCTGAAGAAAGCCGTGTTAAACTGGAAATCCACAATATTCTCGGACATAAAGTTACCACTCTTGTTGATGGGATTCAGACTCCCGGTACCAAGACCATTACATGGAATGGCAAAAATGACAATGGTGATCCAGTACATACTGGCGTTTACTTCTACAGGCTTGAAACCAGCAAGACTAACTTCGTTAAGAAAATGATATTGATGAAATAAACATCAATTCATATAAGGAAATGAAAAAGCCCTCTTCTATCCTGAAGAGGGCTTTTTTTATAACTTGGATAATAATAACGCAATTATTTCATTTGAAACGAACAACCTGTTATTTGGAATGCTCAACATCCCCCCGCTTTCTTGAAGAAGACAATTGTCAATAAAAAAATCAAGCTTACTTATTAGTTTACGTTTAATCTCTGCACCGAATATCCTATCAAATTCCCTCAAAGAAAAACCCTCTATTAATCTAAGTCTTAACATCAGATATTCTCTTAATAATTCATCATTATTCAATGTTTCCGCAAAGCATTTTGGTGACTCATTATTTTTTATTCTATCAATATATTTATCCACGTTACTTATGTTCCCCCAGCGCTGGTGACAATTTTTGTTGTCAATTAAATAAGAATGAGCTGACGCGCCAAATCCAAGATACTCCCCGTCTTGCCAATAATTCAAGTTATGTTTTGACCTGTATTTTTCACTTTTTGCTAAGGATGATATTTCATAATGAAGAAATCCCTTTTCTTTAAAGAAAGCAAGCATAAAGAAAAACATGAATTCTTCTTTTATGAAATTTACTTTCTTAAACTTGTTTTTCGTTAGATCTTCAAATAACTTGGTTCCTTTGTCATAACTTAGATTATAAACCGATATATGTTTTACATTATATGAAATCGCTTCCCGTATAGTATTAGCCCAATTCTCAAGCTTTTGTTCTGGTATACCATAGATCAAATCAATTGATACGTTGTCAATTCCTGATTTAATTAACCTTTTCAAACAATCCACAGCTTGCGATGCCGTATGAATTCTGCCAAGAAACTTTAGTTCAGTATCATTAAAACTTTGCACACCTACGCTGATCCTGTTAACACCGAGTTCCCGGTATGTTTTAATTTTTCTTTCAGTCAATGTATTAGGATTAACTTCAATAGTAAACTCCGATTTGTTCAATATGTTGATATTTTTTTTAATTCTGACTATAAACTCTGTTAAAATATTCAAAGGGATAACTGAGGGAGTACCCCCACCAATGTATAAAGAGATTAATTTGTATTTCTTGATAGTATTCTTGTGTAAACGTATTTCTTCTACAATGGAGTCACAATATTCTAAAACCAATCGCTCATCATAGGGGATCGAATAGAATGAGCAGTATCTGCATTTTCTTTCACAGAATGGAATGTGTATATACAATCCTAGCTCTTTTTTCTCAGGGTATTCTTTCATTTTTTTTTATTGTTAAAACATGTTAATTGAACAAAAAAAATGGGAATTGCTAGGGCAGCAATTCCCATTTGATGAAGGGTTATATATAATTAATAAAGAAGGGTTCACCAATCATAAGTTGCGGTAACATTAGATGAAAATGCTGATGCACTCCCAGTAAAAAGATAAGGTCCATTAAAGAGAATTGAAGAACTCATAAACCAGTCCAGTGAAAAATTACCAAAGACGAAACCGAGACCAACAGATGCAACTGTAGATGTTCCAAGGGTACTTGTACTTTCAGATTCATCACCCTCATCGGGTTCAGTTTTTACTTTGTTAGACCCAATATTCTTTCTTAATCCAAACCTTCCGGTTACGCCTTTCCAGAAGTTATGTTCAACTCCAAGGTTCAAAGCTGGGAAATACATATCAGATTCAGTTACTTTAACACCCTCGGTTCTTTCGTTCGTGCAATTATCCATTATAAAGGATGCGGACATTACTAAAAGCGTGTTATCGAGTTCATAATTTCCACCGATACCTACACCTAATACCATTGTCGAGTAATCACCGATCTCTGAGGAGGTTCCATTACTATATTCTTCACCGAAACTATGGTTACGGAACCAGAGGGCTGGTACGGCTTTTAGTTTACTTGTAATAGGGATAAAGGCCCGGCCACTGAAACCCATGCCCATTCCACCTGTACTCTCATGTACATTATCGCTTGCATCTTCAGTTTTGAACTTATTCATTCTGATATTTGCAGCAGCAGAAACAACAGTTTCACCCATATTAAGGCAAGCTCCGAAGTTAATACCAGTATTTCCTGCCTTTGCGGTACTCTCGTCATCACCCACTTTTGATGTTGCCTTTGCACCTATTGTGTAGAAGCCCATTCCAAGTTTAACATTACCGAGGTTATAAGCACCCATTATATCGAGACCGTTAAGAGGCGTTGGGATTCCACTCGCGCCGGCAATATCGAGCATATCAAAGATCTCACCATATTTTCTATTTACTGCAACGCCAATGACCAGGTTCTCGATTACTTCGTAATTCACACCGCCATATTGACTCATTCCGCCTGGAGTGCCGAATTCAACGTATGCCAGATCAGAGTAAGCAGCTACAACTGCTGGATTATAGAACATATCGTAGTAGTCTTTAACATAGGGCCTGGGGCTGCCTAACCCCAGCAAGCGAGCGTCATTCGCAAACAATCCTCCCGTTAGAAGCAACACCATAAAACAGACTAACAGCACTTTTCTCATTGTCTTCCTCCCGTGTTGATGTTTTCACATTTTAATTTCTTTACAAAGTCCATAAATGAAATTATTTCTTTTATTATAAATAGATTTCGAGATTTGTCAAGAAAAAAATTACAATATATAACAAAATTTACCGGATAATTGAAAAATATAGTAATAATTTGTTTGCTTAGTCAGTATTTTTTATGTTAAAGAAACACATATATTTTAACAATACTAAAACATATACTCAACCTCTTTGTTTATATGGGAAATATAGGCTAAAATACCCTTGACAAACAAATCATCTATGTTATTTTCACAAATCGTTACTTTAAAACGAATACTATATTATGGAGGTAGATTTATGAAAGCAACAGCAACTTTAGTTGAGGGTTTGCAATTTACTGTCCTGGGTGACTCCGGACACGCCATACTAACTGACGCCTACAAGGATGTAGGCGGTCATGATACAGCACCACGGCCAAAAGAGTTACTATTACACAGCTTGACAACTTGTACTGGAATGGACGTTGTAAGTATTCTCTATAAAATGAGAGTAAGTTTTTCAAATTTCAAAGTAGCCGCAGAAGCTGAGGTTGCGGACGAACACCCAAAAGTCTTAACGAAAATACACATAACATATACGATAACTGGAGAAAATGTACCTGAGGACAAGTTATTGAAAGCCATTAACTTATCACAGGATAGGTATTGCGGGGTTTCGGCTATGCTCAGAAAAGCTTGCCCAATAACCTTTTCATATAATATCGTGGAGCCATAATAATGAAACCAGAAATAACCAAAGAATGGACTGTTGAGAAGCTTTTAGAATTTCACCCGGAAACCAGCCGCATATTTATTAGATACAAGCTTCCCTGTATCCAATGTGGAGAACCTGTATGGGGTACTATTGAAGAAATATGCGATGAGCATGGGGTGGATGTCAACGATTTTATTAATGCTTTAAGGAAAGCATCAATTGAATAGTATGGAAATCCCCCGCTGGCTAGATTTTACCCAAAATACTCATAAGACGTAATCGCCAGACCATCAAAATTGCTTCCCTTACTATTTTCCTGGACATTTTCGACTGCCCTTTTTCTCTATCCGCAAACACAATTGGGAATTCACGTAATTTAAATCCTTTTTTCCAGCTTTTATATTTCATTTCGATCTGAAAAGAGTATCCGTCCGACCTGATTTTATCGAGATCAATACTGGAGAGCACTTCTTTCCTGAAACACTGAAAACCAGCGGTACAATCCTTTACGGGAAGCCCCGTTACAATTCTCGAATACACGTTTGCATAAAAGCTCAACAGAAGACGCTTCATTGGCCAATTAACAACATTGACCCCATTGATATACCTCGAACCAATAATCACATCGTATTCCTTTGACAGTCTGATCATCTCTGGCAAATATTCAGGATTATGTGAAAAATCGGCATCCATTTCAATTACTCGATCATATTCATTCTTAAGAGCGTATTTAAATCCTGTAACGTAAGCTGAACCCAAACCTAGTTTTCCTTCCCTGTGAATTACTTTGATCCTCTGGTTTTTTTCAGCCAGCGTATCAGCAATATCACCAGTGCCATCCGGAGACCCATCATCCACAATGAGTAAATCGATATTCTGATCCTTTTCAAGAACCACGCTAGCAATTGACTCCAGATTCTCCGCTTCGTTATAGGTAGGCATAATAACAAGAACTCTCATGTTTATCCTTTGAATTATCCTTGGTTCAATACTTTAAAAACAACTTACCCCATTCGGTGTCAAAGAATTTTTCAATCTTAGGATATCCAATAATCGGATACCATATAAAGTCATGATATATGTTAGAAGCAAGGGGAGCCCAGAACACCAACGGTGAATGCAACGCTGCTTTTTCAAGGAATTTAAGGCATCCTTTTCTTAACATTTGGTCACCCCATATTACAAAGCTCCTTTTCGTTTTAAACCCGAAATTAACATTAGAAATATCCTCACCGACAATTCCAATTTCTGATGGATCACCAACACCTAATTTCCGGTCATGACACATTCTTATATATCCTATGTTCATGGGATTGAAACCCATCATTTTCGCCGCAACCGCATCGATAGCTACCTGGTCAAAACTGGCTAGTATATAGTTTTTAACTTTAGGTTCCATAGTCCTTGGTCCGGCACCATCCCCAGCCACCGTTCCGTCCATAACGGCAAATACAACCGGGTGTATTTCTTTTTGAATTATCATTAAATCCAATAGGGTCTCATGTATATACTTATGACAGTAATGCCTGACCTCCCTGAGTAAACCTCCAAATGAATTCTTTATTGAACCTGTAGTAGTACTGTGCCCGTGTGTCTTTACTGTAGGAAAATGTATAATGTTCTTTCCTATAAACATTTCAGGGATTACTATCCCTTCCGGGAAAATCTTTGGTAAAATGGTCAATTTGGATTTGAAATCATACTTTATCCAATTAACACCCGGAAGTGGAATATACTTGACCTCATATCTCTGCAAAATCGGCAACCACTTATTATTCCTAGCCCCTTTCATCGGGTCCGTAACCACTGTTTTATTCTCTACAGCAAGGAGCCGGTCTGCTGCAAAACCATCTTTCAGAAGCTTCCTAATGACACCATGTACTTGCCAGGGTTGGCTTGAGCAAGCAGGATAGTATTTTGTCCAGGATAAGTTCAGCTTAAGCAGTGTATCACTTTCCGGAGACAACACTTTCGTATAATCCAATAGATCAAGTAGTCTGCTGTAATCCTCTACTACTGTACCTGGTTTTGTTTTAAGTACTGCAACTTTTGATTTTATCATAATTATTTCCTGTTTAATACACTATTATTAGAACACTAATTATCCATAGTGCTAAATTAATTAAAAAAGGAGCGTCTGTCAAAGCAATTTTTTCCGGAGCTTCACCTAATCCCTTATGATGGATTAAAAATAAGTACCTGAATATGCCATAAAGAACAAATATCGTGGTTAAACCAATGTTCTTAGTGCCCATTTTACTAACCGTAACATCGGAAAAACTATATAGAAAATAAGCTGTAATGACGGAAGCTGCAACTGCATTGATCATCTGGTCAACGAAACTGAGGGAATAATTATCAAGTATTGGTCTAGTGACATTTCCTTTCTTTAAACCGACAAGTTCTTGTCTGCGCTTCCCCAGTACAAGCAGGAGAGCTAATAAAGCGCTGCAAACCAACAGCCAGGATGATATTTCAACATCAATGACTAACGCTCCAGCCACAGCCCTGATGACATACCCACTTGCGACAGACAGTATATCGAGAATTACTATGTTCTTTAGCCATAATGAGTAAGAATAGTGAATCACAACATACAATATTATCAACAAACCGAAATTCAGGCTAATAAAAAATGAAGTGACCACTCCTACTGCCAATAAGAATATAAACAAAAAAATCGCAGTAGCCCTTGATATTTTTCCTGAAGCAAGAGGTCTCTCCCTTTTTACAGGATGGTTCTTATCATATTTTATATCAACCAAATCGTTGAAAACATAAACGCTGCTCGCCACAACGCAAAAACAGAAAAAGCTAAGGATAACCATAACCAATTCATCAATTATGAACAAGTGTTTGGCAAAAATAATCCCCGCAAATACTAACAGGTTTTTACTCCACTGATGGACTCTAAGTAATTTAAGTATTTGCTTTAATTTCATTCTTCAGGAATTCTATAATCAATAATCGGTTAATGCCGTTGATTTAACAACAACCAATCCAATACTTATGTCCTATCTCTCCTGCAAAGCCGTCCTTATCCATTCTCTCTATACCCAATGCAAAAATATTCGAACCCCATATCTCTCATTTTTTGTGGGGCGAAAAGATTTCTGCCATCAAAGATAAGTGGTTTTTTCATCATTTGCTTGACTTTGTCCAGATCAGCTTCTTTAAATTCTTTCCATTCGGTAGAAATAACTAATACATCAGCATCCTGAACTGCTTGATATTTATCAGGGAAGTATTCAATGGAATCGCCAAATATTTGTTTCGCGTTTTCAGCAGCTTCAGGATCATACGCTTTTATCTCAACGTCATAATTAAGAAATTCATTAATGTAAGCAATTGAAGGGGCTTCACGCATATCATCTGTTTCAGGCTTAAATGACAGACCCCAAACAGCGATTTTTTTATCTCTTAGATCACCACTATAATATTCATGGATTTTTTTGAAGAGCATCAATTTTTGCAGTTCGTTCACCTGGTGTACCGCATTGGTCAATTCAAGATTGTAACCTTTCATTTGTGCTGTGTGGATGATCCCTTTTACATCTTTGGGAAGACAAGAACCGCCATAACCAATTCCGGGAGCTAAGTAAAGATTGCCTATTCTCGGATCAAATCCGATCCCCTTCCTGACTGAATCAATATTTGCACCAAGAAGCTCAGATAAATTAGCCATTTCATTTATGAAAGATAGTTTTACCGCTAAGAAAGTATTTGCCACATATTTTGTCATCTCAGCAGATCTTATCGACATAACTATAATCGGTCTTTGATCATCGACAAAAGGTTCGTATAACTTGCTAAGAGTCTCGGCAACTTCCTGATTATCAGTGCCGATCACTACTCTTGATGAATATATGAAAGTATCCAGTGCTCTTCCTTCTTCAAGCCACTCTGGATTTGAAGCTACATCGAAATTGTGGGTGGTTTTTTCCTTTATAGTGGCTCTGATCTTATCAAGTGTGCCAACAGGCGCGGTACTCTTGTTAATAATTATCTTGTATCCGTTAAGGGATTCACCTATTTGGTTCGCAACAGCCAGTACATATTTCAATTCCGGAGAACCATCCTCCCTGGAAGGGGTACCAACAGCTATGAAGATTACATCCGAATTTTGAACGGCATATTTTATATCCATAGAGAATTCTAACGTGCCCCGCTCAATATTTTTGCTGAGTAACTCATTCACTCCAGGCTCATAAAAGGGAACTTTAGCGTTTCTTAAAGATTCGATCTTTTCTTGAACATTATCTACACATATTACATGGTTTCCTTTATCAGCGAAACAAACACCTGCCACCAAACCTACGTATCCTGTACCAATTATTCCTACTTTCATTTTACCTCACAAAGTTTATGTTCAATTTTTACTACTTTTCCTAAATTCATTAAGAAAGCTAAATAAAAATCTAATTTTTTCTTCAATTGTCAAGTCTTCTTTAACTATTAATTTCAGATTATTGTATAAATCAGTCCCTTCACGCGAAAAACTAATTCTGATTGGAATCTCGCATTTATAGGGAATAAAGGCGAATGGTAAATGCATTTTTGAATTTAAATCAACGGAAACATCAAATTCCATGTCCCTTATCGACTTCAATAATCGGTTTTTGGGTCTATGGAAAGGATTAAAATCGGTTTTTGTGACTGTAATCTTGTCTATGTTCAGTTCCCCTGAGTTCTGATCCCCATTGCCTTTTAATAAAAAAACGAATTTCATTAATAATAACTGTTGAGAAAAATCAGAACTCTCTATGAAATTGAAATCATCAATTTTTGCATTGTACGGTAATATAATTAGTATCCTCTGGATATCTTTCAGAACGGTAGGGTATTCAAAGATTTTGGATTTCTTTTTCGAGAACAATTCGATCTCAATCCTTTCATTCGGACTTGACTAATTGGGAATCTAGTCTATTGTATCCAGTCTATCTTCATATATTGGAAATTGTCTGCACATCTGGGTTACATCCTCGCCAATCTCCCTGTACACTTTTTCATCACCGAAATTTTGAATGACTTTGACTATCCAATTCGCTATCTGGCGCATTTGCGACTCACCCATTCCTCTGGTGGTTATGGCTGGCGTGCCAATTCTGATACCGCTTGTAATAAATGGTTTTTGAGGATCAAAAGGTATGGTATTTTTATTTACCGTGATTCTTGCTTGATCAAGAGCTTCTTCTATCTGTTTCCCTGTAAATCCAGTATCCATAAGGTTTACCAGTATGAGATGATTATCGGTCCCATTGGATACCAGTTTCAATCCAAGCTTTAGAAATTCGTCCGCCATCGCCTGAGCATTTTTTATTATACGGCTTTGATAATCCTTGAAATCAGGTTTTAATGCCTCGCCGAATGCAACTGCTTTAGCCGCAATAATATGCATCAATGGTCCCCCCTGCATTCCCGGCATTACGGTCTTATCCAGTTTCTTCGCGTATTCCTCTTTACACATGATCATTCCTGATCTTGGACCTCGCAGTGTTTTATGAGTTGTAGATGTAACATAATCAGCGTATGGTATCGGTGAAGGGTGCAGACCCGCCGCAACTAAACCCGCAATATGGGCTATGTCAGCCACTAATTTCGCGCCAACTTGATCAGCTATATCCTTGAACCGGTCAAAATGAATAGTCCGGGGATACGCGCTTGCTCCAGTCATTATCAATTTGGGCTTATGCTCCCTTGCTAATTTAAGAACCTCGTCGTAATCTACAACTTCCGTTTCCTGTTGAACGCCATAATGAACCACATTATACAGTATGCCTGAAAAATTTACTTTATGACCGTGTGTCAGATGTCCACCGTGCGAAAGATTCAATCCCATGAATGTGTCACCGGGTTCTAATTCAGACATATAAACTGCCATATTTGCCTGTGACCCGGAATGGGGCTGAACATTTACATGGTCACATCCAAAAAGTTCTTTCGCTCTGTCCCGGGCGAGGTTTTCAGCTATGTCAACATATTCACATCCTCCATAATATCTTTTACCGGGGTATCCTTCCGCATATTTATTTGTCATGACAGAACCGCATGCTTCGAGCACTGATTCCGATGGATAATTCTCTGAAGCAATCAATTCCAAACCATCAAACTGCCTGTGAGTTTCAAGTTGAATCGCATTATAAACCTCAGGATCAGTTTCCTTTAAATGTTCATTTACGTTTGGCATATTTGGTCTCCTTTTTAAATGCTATCAATCATAAAATACTCTTATGTAGTTATTTTCGCAAGGTTTAATACTCGTTTAGCTCTTTCAACAACAGGTGGATCGATCATCTTCCTCCCTACCGAAGCAACCGCTAGACCCTTTTTCTTTGCTTCTTCAATCGCTTTTAAAACCTGATGAGCGTATTCTATTTCTTCTTGTGATGGTGTGAACACTCTGTTAACTGGTTCGATTTGAGCAGGATGGATGATCCCTTTTCCTTCGAAACCCATCATTTTTGCCTCCTTAGCGCTAGCCACCAAACCTTCTTCATCCTGGATATCTGACCATACTGTGTCTATTGCCTGGACACCGGCAGCTTTAGCGCCGAGAACTATCATCGACCTTGCAACAAACGATTCATGTCCTTCCCGGGTCCTTTCCGCTCCAATATCCGCAGTAAAATCTTCCGCTCCGAAACATAAAGCGCATACATTTGGGGACGCCATAGCAATATCATAAGAATGCCATATCCCTTTCGCAGTTTCAATTAATGGCATCAAGAAAATCTCCTTTTTAATTCCATATCTACTTCGTATTTCCTGGATAATTTCATCAACGTTGATAACATCTTCCTTCAAGTTGCGTTTTGGTATCAATATCGTATCCGGCTCCATTGGTATTATCATTTCAAGGTCAAATTTACCAAAGGGGGACTCCAGAGGATTTATGCGCACTATCTTCTCAGATGAACCGAAATTCAAATACTTTAAAGCGTATTTCACAAGGACTCGCGCGCTAAGTTTCTCAGCCAATGGCACTGAATCCTCAAGGTCCAGTATCAAACAATCAGCTCCGAACAGAAACGCGTTCTCCATAAGATTTGGATTATTTCCCGGTAAATACAATCTAGATCGTCTAATTCTATTTTTCATTTCTGGTTTACCCCCATCGCCTCTAAAATTGCGGCTTCGGTTCGCGCTCTCACAACAAAATCCAAAGCGCCATCATCAGTAACTGAAATCAGAGCGTCCTTGATATCAAATTCTCTTATTATACCTTTTATAGTTTTTTCAATTGCTTTGCCATAGAGTTTTTTTTGTGAACTTTGAATATCCAACTTAATACCATCACCTTTTTTGCTAGGTGCTATTTCAACAAAGATGTCACCTTTGCTCAATCTCCCGGCTTTTGATTTTCTCTTCAATATCATATCCATCCTCTCTTTTATCTAAGTAACGGCGATCTCAATCTCTGGAGTGCATTGGATTCAATTTGGCGAATTCTTTCTCGCGACACGCCCATAATCTTACCGATTTCCGCAAGTGTTCTGGCTTTGCCGTCAAGCAGACCATACCTCAGGATAATTATTTGTTTTTCCTGAGGTGGAAGCTTTTCCAGAGCTTTATTTATTTCCTTTTGAAGTAAGTATTTATTTACACTTCTCAAAGTTTCCTCAGCGCCTTCATCTTCAATTACATCAATTAAAGAAAAACCCTCTGAACCGCCTAAATTTCTATCCAGTGAAGTCTTGGTTAACATTGCTCCCCTTAACTCCTTTAATTGTTTTTTAGAAAGCTCCATTGATTGCGCAATTTTTTCCAGAGAAGGTACCCTTCCAAGTTCTTGTGTAAGCCGTTTTTTCTCTGCAACGACCTTGTTTATTAAGTTAGCCTGGTGCTTCGGGATCCTGATAGTCCTTGACTTCCCTGAGATCAACTCTCTGATTGCCTGCCTGATCCACCACACCGCGTAACTTCCGAATCTGAAACCGCGTTGCGGATCAAACCTTTCCACCGCCTCAACGAGACCCTTGTTCCCCTCCTGTATCAGGTCTAAAAATTCAACACCCATCCCAACGAAATTTTTCGCAATTCTTACCACAAGCTTAATATTACTCTCAACTAACTGCTTTCTACCCCTTATAAAGTCATCCCAGTATTCATCAATCTTCTTATATTCATTTATTAATACATTCAACGGAACCAGTGACAGTATTTCTAGTTGTCTCTTCGCCTTCTCCAAATCCTGCACTCTATTTTTTGAATCAGCCAGAAGGTTCTTGACCGTCTTATGAAATGCCTTAAATGTCTCCTTATCCGTATCTCCTTCATCCATTTCATCCAGTAAATTAATCACAGTATCTTCATTTGGACTGTCTATTAATATCGGGATGGAGGAGGATTGGCTGATAACAGTATAATAAGTGAACAATATCTCCTTGATCGGGGTAACAAACCTTACAAGGCAAGGTAGAAAGAACTCAAGTTTATCTAATTCAATCTCGATATTCTCCCTGTATTTATATTTGAGTTCAAGGGCTTCAGTCTCCTCAAAAGAAGTCTGGTTCGGTGAGGAAATCTCCATGATTTTCTTGAAATCCTCCCTTATTTTGTCTAAAATCATGTGTACTTGTTTTCTCTGCTCAACTACTATCCCTTTAACCGACTCATCCATATGATCCAGCATGAATTCTTCCCCGAATTCCCCACCTAAACGAACATTTTGATCAACAAAACCCTTGCTGAATGAAATGAGCATCTCAAGTGTAAGTGTTGATAAAGGTATCAAGTCTTTTATCTTGGCGATCGCCTCGAACATATCCACAGCGATTTTATGTTCCTCGGTCCTGTCCAATATTTTTGCTGCTTTGATATCATTTAAATAAAGCTTCAGAGGATCGCTGCTCTTCGATACCCTTCTCCTCGGAGTTATCACGTTTACACTCGAAGCTTTCAGAAAAGCAAGCGCTTCATTATAATTAATAATACCACTGTATTGCCTTGTGAATTCCTTAACACGTTCAATTTCAATGCTATTGTTATCTCCAGCAAGGTTAAGCAAGTGTTCGAATGCTGAATCTTTATCTTCAATTAACATTAAAGGATTCCCTCCGTTTTTGCTGAAGGTTTACGATCTGTTTATTCAACTCAGCCGCTTCGCTATTATCGCTATTCTTCTCCGCAATCCTTAGTTTTTCGGTGAGTCTGGAAATTTCTCTTTTAAGTTTTAATGAAAATAATTTATTGATAAGACCCTTGAAATATTCGTCAGTTGACATATTCTTAAATTTGAACATCTTCTCTGTTATAAAACCACGAACCTTTGAATCGATAATTGAATTTGAAAGGTCTGAGAACTCAATTTTACCTCTTTCACCGAAAAGGTCTTCGATATTGATCAATATTCCCGGATAATTTATAAATAGTACCCTGCACTCCCTTAAATCAAGTTTCTTTATATATGCATTTTCATGGATCAATAATGAGATAAACTCAAGTTCATTTTTCTGTTGCTGATTGAAGGCAAACTTTTCCTGGGAATCCTCAATTGTCATAGGGCTAATCGATTTCTTCTTCTTCTTTTCAATTTCATTTACAATCAATTCTTCAGGCAATAATAAGCTAGAACTCAGCTTGTGAACATAAACACGGAGTTTCAGGTTGTCGCTAATGCTTGTAAAATACTTCGTTAGTTCATATACAATTCTCACTTTATCGTCGGGGTTAGTCGGTTCATACTTCTGGCAAGTCATATCATACACGAGCTCGAACCAGCCTGGAGCTGTTTCCAGTATCCCGTTGAGCTTTTCTACTCCCTCATTCGCTATAAAAGACGCAGGATCTTCTTCGGGAGGCAATCTCAAACATTTCACATTGATACCTGCAGAAAGCAGGATCGGTATTGTTCTCATAGTTGCGTTCAATCCTGCTTCATCCCCATCAAACAATATAATTGCATCAGTTGAATACCTTCTTATGAAATTTGCTTGTTGTTCAGTAAATGCAGTCCCACAAGAAGCTGTGACGTTTTTTATACCTGCCTGCCATAAAGCCAGAAGGTCGGTATAACCCTCAACAAGTATAACGTTTTTATCCTTTCTGATGTGGTTCATCGTTGACCATATTCCATAGACTACCCTATTTTTTTGATAAATGGGGCTTTCAGGGGAATTAATATATTTAGCGCCCTCTTCTTGCTTATCGAATTCCCTTCCCGCAAAAGCTACCACTCTCTTTGAAGGATTCAAAATAGGGAACATAATTCTGCCACGGTAGCTATCGTAGCACCCTCCCGATTCCTTTTTTCTAAGTAAACCAGTCTTTAGAAACGGGTCTAATTTCAAACCAGCTTTTGAAACGGCTGAATACAGACTATCCCATCTTTGTGGAACGTAACCGAGATAGAATTCCTTTATTGTTGTATCAGATAAACCCCTTTCTTTTAGGTATTTCCTGGCTTTTTCTCCTACACCTTTATCTAAGTAACTCCTAAAGAGTTTTAGAGCGAATTCGTTAGCCTTATATAATTCATCCAGGTACTGTTCCTTAGATGAGGAAATTTCTCTGCGCGGGATTGGAATTCCAGCTTCCTTTGCTAACTGCGCAACAGCTTCTGGAAAACTGATAGATTCTTTTTCCATAAGAAATGTAAAAATATTACCCCCCTTGCCGCAGCCAAAACAGTAAAACAGACCACGGTCGGGATCAACCGAAAAGCTGGGAGTTTTCTCAGCATGAAAAGGGCACAGTCCTAAAAGCCGTGAACCCCTCCTTCGTAATGAAGTATACCTGCTAACAATCTCCTCAAAATTAACAGCATCCTGTACTTTTTGTATAAAAACTTGAGAAAATCCGCCGGTTAAAACCCCTTCTGATTTTCTGCTCTTATTCATCCTCCTCTATAATGATCGCTTCGGTTGGACAAGATTCAGCAGCTTCTTCACAGCAGTCGTTATCATCACAATTTTCCGGATGGGCAACAATAGTACGACCATCATCTGTTGTTTCAAAAACGTCCGGACAGATCTCTACGCAAACTCCGCAAGAAATACATAGATCGTCATCAATTCTAATCTTCATTCTTTCCTCCTTTCAAAACAAACATCAATAATCTATCAAATAGCGTTCTTAAAATCTTGAATAAAAAAACTATAATTATTAAATAATTTGTAAAGAAAAAAATGAAAAAAAATTAATTGAATACTTCAAAGGATTTTGGAAGGCTTATTTAATCAATATCATTTTATCCCTGATAGAAAATTCCCCCCATGAAATCTTGTAAAAATAAACCCCGCTTGAAAGAGATTCTCCACTATCAGAAGTCCCATCCCACAGTATTTCAAACCCGGATCGATTCTGGGGATTTACTTTACGCGACGTTACATGTTTACCCGTAATATCATAAACATCAAAACTAATATTGCTTACCTCTGATATTTGTGCTGCTCCCTTTCCCATAAGTACTGTAAAAGTAGTCATCGAATTGAAGGGATTTGGATAATTTGGTGAGACCTCAAATCTGGCTGGTAGAACCATTTCTCCAATACCTGATGTCGATTGAATTTGAAATGGAACGTAAGTTATATTCGTATAAGCGCTGTCGTTAGAATAAACGTTCAATGGTAGATAAAGAATGGTATCCGGTACCATGCTATCGATATAAACCATGTATGGATTTGTACCGTTATCTCTTGTACTATCGATAAAAAGATCTCCAAAAACTGAAATCGAATCCTCAATATCAAGATAGGTTGAAGGTGTGTTCAATTTAGCTATAGTATTCAAGCCGTTTACATTACCATGGTTTATCAAAGTAATGGATATCAATATTTCCTCCCCATTTTCAGCGATGCCGTCTCCATCACCCCCGGCTTCATCGTTGATAGCATAGGCAACATAGTGTATCCATGGTTTTTCCGATAAACTCGGTGGAAATGTTGTAAATTTTATGGCTCTGTAATCTTCGATCGGGGAAGCGCCTAAGCAATAATCATTCATGAAAACATATTGTATGCCATCAGTACCCGTTCTATTCTCAATTCCTATACCCGCATTTGATAACACACCTACTGAATAATATTGAAATACGATTTCACCGTCTCCTGTTGGTGTGGGATAATAATCGGGATCGAACAGGATCAACTGAAACGTTTCTTGCCTGGAATCTGACCAATGTCTAACCTCCTTGAATTCCAGGATCCACCTGTTTCGAGTTGTATCAAAATATTGGTAAATGTCCCCTGCCCTGCTTGGGTCCAGGTCATCCCAGAACGGATAGAGCGCATTATTGGGACGGCTCGTGCTGGGGATCTCAGATGGTGTGCCGAATCGGTGAGTTGACGAACCAAATTCTAAAAACCCGTTTGAACAAATTCCAACTGTTTCATACTCTATTCCATAATATGTAAAGACAAAAGGCAATTCCACAGTAACCGTATCGGCATCTTCATCCGTGATACTGGACAGAATAGTACCCGGACCGCCTCCATCATCTAATTCTAACCAGTAGAAAGAAGGCGCCCTTCCGGTGCTGGTATCGGAATCATCATAAGCCCAATAGCCATACTCGTCAGGTCCGGTAGGATCACAACTGTCTGAGAGAGGGATCATGATCGAGAAGATGATAGTATCCTCGTACTCATAAGAACCTCCGTCAGCATCGATACACATCAAAAACTCGGTATTGTATCCCGGTGGTACATCTGGATTTACGTGTACGATAAAAGGATGTCCCTCATTGATACAATATCCTCCTGTTATTGCCTCCCCGTAAGCTACCGATGAATCGGTAACCATTATAAAATCGCTTGTCTCACTTAATATACTATTAACGTCATTAAAAGAGCTCAAACCCGAGTTAAAAAGCCTGACCACGAACATGATCTCTTCACCCGGGTCTAATTGTCCGTTTCCATTACCCCTGGGAGGAAGGTCATTGATAGCATAAGAGTGAAATTCCAATAAACCAGTTACTACTGTTATTTGCGGAATGCTACTGATCCAACTTCCATCCAAAGTATCATAAGTCTCCAGGCTTAATTGAAGATAGTCACCGTTTCTAAGCCCCGAAGATACTGATACACTATACCAGCAGGTCGTAGTCACAGTATCGAATGGGATTATCGAGCCATAGTAACAAATTGAATCGAGAACTGTAACTCCGGATCGTTCCGAATTAAGTATTGCATTCACTTCATAAGCTGTATCCAGTCCATAATTTATCAACTCCATCTTCAAGTAGATGATCTCACCCGGATTTACATACCCGTCACCGTTGCCCCCTGTACTATCGTCTATTTCATGATCATGATAAATAACGAATGGTCCTTCAGAATATACATTGATGTATGCCTGGTATGGAATAAAGTTGGGTGCTGTGACGGTCAGCAACAGGGATCCTGCGGAAACAACATGAATAGGTAATGGAATTGTCCCTGCTAAATCTGTATATCCATATTCATAAACAGTAGAATCCATGATAACACATACAAGGGCATTTTTAACGGGTTCGCCCTCATAACTCACATTCACATTGAAATTACTGGAACCGAACGGCGCTACGGGCGCGTGGCTGACATCCATAGGTTTAGGCACATGAGTCCACATGTTAAGTTCCGGATCCCCCACTGCTGAAAAACCCATGTACTCAGATTCATTTCGGTAGTCAGGAACTTCATAGACCTCCAACCTGCCGCCTTCGCATGCTCCTCCAAATGTAAAAACGCTGTCCTCAAACAGGGTTCGAATAAATCCCTTTGCTAATGCGCTTCTGAGTGCGGCTGCATCCCCGAGCGTAGTTGTAGTAGCGCAAAAAGCGATCCCACCTTTTGGATTGGCTGCACTTCCCGCTCTTAACCAATCATGAGCAACATCGTATGGTAAAGCCAGGTGACATGATGGAGAAATCACAACGGGCAACATAAAACCATTATTCGAAGTATATGGATCATAATCGAATGGGGTCCACCAGTTCGTTGTTGTTTGACCTCTGAATATAATATAACTTCTTCCATCATCAACTCCATCAGCAACGTCATCGTCATCATTAGTGTACCTTGACAGGGAATCAAATTCTATTGCTCCTTCAGCTTCCAAAAAACCAAAGAGAAGAAAAGCATCACTCCAGTAAAGATCATCGTCTTCATCCCCGTCTTCCCTGACGATCGCCATTGCTTTATGATACCATAGTGTATCATCCATATATGGCTCTTTTTCATAATGAAGAATCTTAGAAACCATCGTCTGCATTTGGGAATAATTATCTGCAGGAAGTCTTCCGGGAATTATTTCATTAAACAGGTCGCCATCAACATTTGTATAGTAATTGTCCGTGCTTGTATATTCCACTTCCCCGTATGGTATATAGCTAAATCCACCTGCGAGTAGAACATATTCGGGGGGTACTTCCCAACTCCTATAAGCCTCCGAAATGTATTCCCTGATATTATACGCGGAGGCACCAGTCTCGGATAATTTTACCACTTTGGTTTGCATACCCTTCTGGTTTTTCCATTCAGCAAGAGGCAATACTGCTTCGTAAAGTGCATCAGGTACAATAATCAGGTAACGGGCTCCCTCCCCTGAAAGCGCTATACCTTTTGGCATATCTTTTAACGCATCCAAAACTCCCTTGTCTACTGGGAAAACCGAAGATGAAAATAAGAATAAAAGTAAAAAGCAGAACGTAAGAAACACAATTTTTTTCATGGGTAGTAATTTAATTACTATTTCATACAACGCAAGTTTTTTATTTTGTGTTGACAAATTTATATAAGCAGCTAATTTTCTGGCGTTTAAAGAAGGTTTGTTTAATTATGATATTGTTAATTATAATTGCCGTTTTATTAATTATTTCTTTTATTCTTTTATTTTCTAAAATATCGTTCTTTTATATAAAAAAAGGAGTTTTATCAGTTAAACGCTTCAGATACCTTGGATTTACAATCGAAAAAAACGAAAGAAGCTATATCTATTGGAAAGGCTTAAAGCTAAGAGAAAAACAGAAAAAAAACGAGAAGCAAAAGGAAGAGAAACCCGATAAGAAAAAAGGAAAGAAAACCAAGGAAAAGGAGAAAAAGAGTAAGAAAAAGAGAAGTATTAATGATATAATGGCTATGTGGGAAGAACGGGATTTCATCTTTTCGACACTGAAAAATATACTTATATCCTTATACAAGCTAATAAAATGCATAAAAATCAACAAAGCTGAACTGGAAATCCGCCTTGCAACACCCGATCCATATATAACAGGTTTGATTTATGGTTACTATCAATCCGCCAAGTTTCTTCTCGTTAAGCTGTTCACGAAAATCACCGTTAATACTGACTTTGAGAATGAAATACCCGAAATAAACCTTGAATTAGAAATAAGTACAAGGCTATATAAGATATTTTTTGTAATATTTTGGTTGATTTTTCATATAAGATGGATTAAATTAATAAAGTTTATTAGGAAAATTAAAAAATAGGAGGCATACAAATGGCTAACGTAGTAAATGAAATAATAGCGACCATTCTTGACAAACTAGAAGGTATAGCTAAAACGAAGACTATTTTAGGCGATCCGATAACAGTAAAGGATATGACCGTCTTACCTGTTTCAAAGATATCCTTTGGTTTTGGAGCGGGTGGAGGCGAGGGCAATATTCCCGAAGAGAAAAAGGGTTCAGGCAGCGGGGGCGGCGGCGGAGGCGGCGCGTCCATTACGCCGGTTGCGTTTATAGTAATCAAAAAAGACGATGTAGTACTTCTCCCTGTAAAACCCAAAGCGCTCGCCGGAATAGTCGAAGCAATACCTGATGTTCTCGAAAAAATGAAAGAACTTAAGGATAAGAAAAAAGAAAACAAAGAATAAATCCGCTGTAATTACTTATTATATCTAAAATAAGTATAAAGGAATTTTTCTTTTAATTGAATTACAGAAAACAAAAAATCAGTTTAATCAGGAGGTAAGTTTGGCAACCCACAAATCAGCAGAGAAACGCGCAAGACAGAATATTAAGATCCGTGAGAGACATCGTATTCTTAAAGGACATATCAGGTCTCTGATAAAACAAATACAGATCGAAAAAGACACAGATAAAATGAAACTGCTCTTAAACCAACTCAATTCAGCATTAGACAAGAGTGTTAAGAAGGGAATATACCATAAAAATACTGCCGCGCGGCATAAATCAAGAATTGCTAGGCTCATACAAGAAAAAACAAAAACTCAAGCTTGATGTTTAAAAAAGAATAATAAGGCATTCTGGTTGATATGTCTTTAAGTCAGTCTACTCAAAAACCCTCAAACATTCGAGGAAACATGAGAAGTATCAAAAACCTGACTATATTAATTTTGTTATTTTCCTTCCTTTTAATAATGTGCACTTCATCAGACGATGATGAACCTGAGGTTCATGAAACGGTTACAATATATAACTCAGCTGGTGAAGAGGTCAATGCGCTTAGAGGAGGTGAAACAGCTTACTGGAAAATCTCTGACCTGGAACAAAGACAACAATATGAAATTAATATTCTTGATGAATCCGATGAACAGCTCAGTATTAATTTATTGACTTCAGATGGCAACGGCGAAATTCCAGCTACAGCAATGGGATATGACCTGGGATTGGACTATGATGAGCAGCAGAGAGTAAAGGGCATTTTTCAGGGTGAAGAAACTTACACAATGGAAATTACTCAAGTAGGTGGAACACCTTCAACTTTCGATTTCACCGTTGACCATACAGTTCCCTTTATCTATTCCGCTGCTGCTTCAGGGAATGCTTCGAATTCCTATATTCGGGGAAGTGAGTCTGTTTACGCGAGCGGTAAAAACCTTACACCCGGTACCCTGTTACACCTTTACATTGTTGATGATATCGTGAACTGGGAATTCGGAACGAATTTGATCGATGTTTCCGGTGGTTTCGAGGAAATAATGATTGACGAACATGGCGAATTTCATGAACTTGTGTGGCTTGTGCCAAACCTGGTCGCGGCTTATGACATGGTTGCCGACCTGGACCGCAATGGATACTACTCTGAAGGCGACCTCGTTGATGGTTACCTCCCTACCGGTTTCATGGTGCAGAGACATCATGATGGAAGGGATGAAATACGAGTCCAGATTGCGTGTGACAGCGAGGGCAACTACAAGTATATTTTCAATGTAGATGAGAATGTCTTTGCGAGGGTAAATCCGGAAATCCAACAGCTTACATACAGAACAGTGCATAAATACTTAGTCCCGCACAAGGATATTTGGGAAGATGGAGATGAGCTTCAGGATGTAACCCAGGGTTTTGAAATGGATACTCCACAATATGGCTGCACGAATCAAAGCACTGTGTTGATATGGCCCAGCCCATTGACAGAAGGAGCGTACGATGTAGTCGTTGATCTGAACCGGAATGGAACATACGATGTAGGGACCGATTTCCTCGATAATATTGATCCCTATAATGAACCTACTGCAGGTTTGATAGTTACTTCCGGAGAAAGCGCTCCGGTAGTTCATATAACCTATCCTACGGAGGGTTTGGAGACTTCTTCAAGGGTGCTCGCGCTCAGGGGGACTGTTAGCGACAACTCGATTGAAAATGCGAGGCTTATTTTAAATGGCTCAACTCAGACTATCGGGGTAGATAATGAGTCTCTTGATTCAACTTCACTTATCCTAAAAACTGGCGTAAACACTATCAGGGTGGAAGCTTACAATGAAAATGGAGTAGGTTTTGACGAGGTTTCCGTAAACGCAACGTTCGAGCCTGTTGGTGTGAAGATCACTTTGACATGGGACGGAAGCCCATATAACGACGTTGACCTGTATGTCCAGGATCCAAGCGGTCATTGGTGTATGTATGAAACGCTTAATACTGCAATTGGAGGCTCACTGGATGTGGATGATACTGAAGGATGGGGTCCTGAAAACTTCTATATGCCTAAAGATTCTGCCAACGCTTATCCAGGAGAATACAACGTCAAAATACACTACTTTTCCGATGCTGGCAGCGGTCCCACTACTCCTACCCTTCGAATATTGTTGAACGAGGAAGAACCCAATCAAGTTGAGCGGACCATAGTAGGACCCATGCTATCTGATGATGAATATTGGTACGCAACCACCATTACAATGCCTGCCGGTACGTTTAGCGATTATAATCCACCGGGAACACCTTCCAAGAAGAAAACACCACTTCTTAAATCGAATAAATAAGTTGACAATCTGTTTGATTTGTGTATTATTTACAGATTAATAAATTATAAGGAGGTATAATTATGCTATTTAAAAACAGATTCCTAATACTAACAATAATGCTTTCATTGGGATTGCTTCTGGTTCAATGTGGAGAAGAGGAAGAACCGGAACCCGAATTCATTACTACTATTGCCCTGACTCCATCTTCAAACGAGGTAATGGTCAATGAAGTCTTTGAAACCTACCTAAAAGTAAAGAACATTGAGGATCTCATGACAGTAGGAGCGAAGATTTATTTCGACAAATACAAACTCGAAGTTTTCGAATTAGAACGGATCGATGATTTCCTGGTCAGTAATGGCGGAACAGTGATACAATTGGTCTTCAATGTAAACAATGATGAAGGATACATTTCAATCGGGCTACAGGTTGCTGCCAGTTACTCGGTCAGTTCCGGAATGAATGATGAATGGCAGGATATTTGCAAGGTGGTATTCAAAGCCATTTCACCTGGTTCCTGCACAGCTACGGTTGACATCGACCATGAAAGCGATGGTGATGTTGGTTTATTCAATAGTAACGCTGATCTGATCGAGGATGTTACAGTAGAAAATGCAGCTTTCACAATTTCTAACTAATTTAAGGAGAATCAAAATGAAAAAAATTGTCTTAATAAACCTCATTATATTAATAGCGATTGCTTCTCTCTCATTCTCAAGCAGCGAAAAGGAACGAATAGCCCAGCTTGGTTGGAATCATGATAACAAGGTATCTTTAACTTATGAATACATAACAATTGCGGTCAACAACACAGATGGTCGTTTTACGATTGGAACTGCTGATAGCAGAAAACTGCTTTTCGGATTTCCCAGTGAAGGCAGCACTTCTCATACTTACGTCAGGTTCGATTCACTGAGTTACATGTTTGGTTCAAGTTATGGCACGATGGTTACTGCGCCATATATCGAGGGCAACAGCATTAGCTGCACGTGGAGGTCCGCAGACATTGATGTAACGCAGGTTTTGACTGTAACCCGGGGCGCTTCGACCGGCAATTTTGATACCGTTTGGATACGTTACATTATTACGAACAACAGTGGTTCTACAAAAAATGTTGGAGTCCTCCTGGAAATGGACACACAGATCAACTACAATGATTCCGCACCTATTTCAACCAGTTTCGGTTACGCTGGTGTTGAACAGGACTTCAGTTACCCTAATATTCCACAATCCTGGCAAGCTTTTGAACAATCTCCAACCCAGCCTGAATCGCTCCTTGTAGGCCAAGGCACTTTGGTTGGTGGTGGAGCCGTAGCGCCGGATAGATTCTGTCTCGGGCAATGGGGAACATATTACAGCGTAACATGGGATTATACTTCGACTGGTGGTACTTTTGGTGATAGCGCTGTTCTGTTATGGTGGTACCCCGTTGCTATCTCGACCGGTCATTCCAACGAAGTCTCAACTTTTTATGGTTTAGGCGCGGGTAGTGTGTCACTTGGCGAATTGGCTATTAATCTTACTGCCCCAATAACACTAACGGTACTTCCAAATGGCGAATACAGCCCAAACCCTTTCGAGGTTGTTGTACTTATTACTAATACCATTACTGTCGATATAACTGATGTCACGGTGACTATCAACCTTCCTCCAGGTCTGCACCTGGTCTCGGGAGAAAGCGCAACACAATCCCTTACCCCGGGTGACCTTACCCCTGGACAAACGGGCAGTGCATCATGGAACGTAGAAGTTGATCCCCAAGCTACAGAAACCGAGCTTACATACACTATCGAAGTTAATAGTACCGAGTACACTAACTCAAGTGAACGGACAATTGTAGTCCCCGCTACTTCCGGAGCTACTTCTGGTATTCTGGATGTCGAGCTTGCAATAATGGAGATTGAAACCTCAAACTTCCCAGTAATCAAAGCTTTATGCAAGGTTGTTGATCCTGAGACCAATCCTTTCATTTCAATACCGGGATTGGATGAATCGAACTTCGAAGTATTCGAAAACAGGGCGGCTGTTTCACCGTTTGATGTGTTATATAATGGAGTTGATGCGGCGACAAAAGACGACTTCGATTCTCTTATAGGTTCCTTTGATATCGCGGTTGTAAACGATGTTTCGAATTATATGACTGAATATAGCGAGGTCAAAGACAACCTTTTGAATATTATTCCAATGATTGCCGAATCGACCGATATCGATCTGGCAGTTTCCCTTATCAGTTTTACTGACCATATCGAGGAGCTTTATGACTTCTCGACAAGCTACGATGAGCTACTCGGTTGGACAGAAACCGCGTTCGAGTACAGGAGCAACTCCCCCTCTACGACTAACGGGCTGGAAGCTATATACAGGACATTCGGGTTTTCCTGGCGAGAAGGATCCGCACGGCTTCTATTCTTGATTACTGGTGCTCCTTTCGCAACTGGCGGCGCATACACAACAATGGATGCGGTTAATCAACTGCGTGATCTAAATGTAAGGGTTGTAGTATTGGGGATCGATAACGCAGACATGCACATGATCGCGGATAGTACCGAAGGGAACTGGGCACCTATCGGGTTACTTAGCCAAATTGTTGACAGTATGGGCGTGGTTTTAGGTGAAGGCAGTATAGGGCAATATGAGATCACTTATACGACCCCTGATCCTACCCCTGATGGCGCCTGGCGAAGCCTGGAGATCGGGGTTACTGTTCAAGATACTCTAACTGATAATGATGAAAGCGGTTACTATTCCCCATCAAATTCAGGCTTATACTTCGATCCCGAAACAACTTATACCAGAGATGGATATAGTTTCAATATAGACGTTCGGGCAAAAGTGATAGTTAACTTGTATGATGTACACTTCATAGTACATTACGATCCAGCTAAATTAGTGTACAATTCAATGGAGACCGGAGAGTTTCTCGCAAGAGAAGCTAACACCCCTCTTCAGGTAGTAACTTCCGCAAGCGGGTACGTAGATATTTCTCTCACCAGGAACGGCAGCTCAGCAGGCGTGACAGGAAGCGGTATCCTCGCTGCTCTTAATTTTACCGCTATTGCAACCGATCCCACCAGTGAAGTATATTTCTCTGATGTTGTCCTGCGTGACCCGGATTATGTAGATACACCAACTGAAGTTGACACTTTCGGATACATTCGATACCTTTCCGGCTCGGGTTCAGGAACACCTGGCGATACGACCGACTGCATTATTTGCGATTTCGACTGCGATGGAGACATTGATATGCGTGATTTCTCACTATTGGGCAAATACTGGCAGCCTGACAATGACTCGAGAGGGGATGTTGGCCCGGGCACCGGGGCGGCGCCCACTATTACGCCAAATCCTGATGGCTCGGTCAATTATGAGGACCTCTTCATCTTCGGTAGAATGTGGAACTGGTACCATGCAACCGTATTAGGCTACCCCAAAACAGGTTATGTAGAAGGAATCCTGATGTTAACCCAATCTCAAAACCACATAAACCTGGTTGCCGAAAGCCTTCCCCTAACTGCAATGGGACATTTCATCATTTCCTACGACCCAGCAAGAACCCGCATATCAAGCATAACACTCTCAGACCTCCCCATGGGATTCACTTCTAACGAAAATGGCGTCATCGACATCTCAGCTATCAAATTAGGCACGGATTCCGAAAACGCGCAGGTCTCTGGAAATGCCACCTTCGCTGTGATCAACTATACTGGCGCAAATACATTCCAGATCGCTGAAGTCGATTTAAGAGATGCGAACGGAGAAGCTGTGAAAGTAACGACCTCTTCCAATGCGATAATACCTTCATTTTCTTTATCGGAGATCATTCCAAACCCGTTCAATCCCACCACCAATTTCACGGTAACAATTCCCGCGGAAGGCAACCTCACCGTTGAGGTCTATGATATAGCAGGGCATAAAATAAATACGATAGTTAATGAGGATTTCACAGTTGGAACGCATTCATTATCGTGGGATGGTTCGGAGCATTCGAGCGGAATTTACTACATCAAGGCAGTTTACGATAACAACATTTCAGTACGCAAAGCGATTCTGATTAAATAAAATGTACAAAATTTAAGGTGGGGAGGTTATTGAACCTCCCCATTTTAATCGAACAGCCGGTTGTATTTCTCCAGAATAGTAGTGAAATTTAGTATATACTTGAAATTATGGATGTTGGTTCTCTTTTCCACACGACAAATTAATTTTAAATCTGAGTTGCCACGAACTTTAGTTCGTAGAACAATGATCACTTCAATTAAGGATTCCCTCCCCCCTAATCCTTGATTAAAACCCAGAAGGGTCCTGGAAAATAGGTCCACGACTTGAAAGTCGTGCAATTCAGTCGTTTCAACTCAATCATGGCAACTCATTAGTTTTAAACCAGTTATACTCAATAAGAATCAAATATTAGCAAATAATTCGTACATGAACCATATTAAAAAACCGTTCACGATTTTCACCTTGACATATACCTTTGCTACGAATAATTTGGTGAGTGATTTAATAAAAACTGCAGATGTAAAGGAAAATACTCATGGTTCCGATCGAATATAAACCAAGTATGCGAGCAGAATGGGAGAGATTCGTCAAAGAATCGAATAACGGTACAATCTTTCACAGCCAGCAATTTTTGGACTACCATCCGAAAGGCAGATTTCAGAATAACCATTTACTCTTCGAATACAGGAACAACATTTACGCGATATTCACTGGCAATATTAAAGAGATCGAAGGAGAGAAATGGCTGTTTTCCTATAGCGGCGCTTCCTACGGTGGTTTAGCTATCCATAAAAAACTGGGGATAAAGGATAGTGTCAACATTGTCGATGCGCTTGTCAAATATGCCAGGAAAAATAAATTCAAAGGCATACAACTCACACAGACTCCGCAAATCTACTACAATTACCCGAATAATCACGTGGATTTCGCATTAACGCTAGCTGGGTTTAAAACCAGGAAGCGCGAAATGAGCAGTGTGCTGCAGTTCGACGAAAATATCGAACAGAATTTTGAGCGCTTTAAGGCAGAAGCAAGAACCGCAACGAGAAAGAGCATGAAAAAGGGCGCTGAGGTGAGATTATCCGAAGACTGGGAAGCGTATTATCGAATTCTCGAAAAGAACCTGGGAATGCGGCATAACGTCACTCCAACACATACCCTTGAAGAACTGATCAGGCTGAAAAAACTCTTCCCGAATGACGTACTGCTTTTCGGGGCTTTTAAGGGGGACACTATGCTGGCTGGTGTAGTTATTTTTATATGCAATCCTAAAGTAATTTTAGCATTTTATATTAGCCACGCAGAAAAATACCAGGCATTCAGACCGGTTAATCTCCTATTTTACGAGATAATCAAGTGGGGTATAGAAAAGGGATTTGCATTTCTCGATTATGGTATCTATACTGTCGATATGGAGCCGAATTATGGACTGGCAAAGTTCAAGGAGAGCTTCGGAGCGAAGGGGATATTCAGGGATACTTATTATATTGAATTTTAGGGAGCTGGATGGATGGATGGGTGTCCACCCTGTTTGATATTGTATGGTTTCTATTATCCTACTTCACCAATTTTCCTATTTTCTATTTTCTTGATTATGTTTTTGAGTGTATTAACCATTTTCCATTAGTCAATAGTCAACTACTATTGATTTCCATTCATTCCAATATATATCCACTCATTCTCATATATTGCCATTCATTCTGAAATAATGCCATTCATTCCAAAAAGCTGCAGTTCATAGATTTTGAAAATATGCTAGGGTTTTCTAATTCATAATTGACATTTTTTATCCGTAAGATTATATTGGGAATAATTAGGTGTTTTGAAAGTAAAAAAAATTGATTGTGCGTAAAATAGAAAAAAATTAATTGAATGATTGATCTAATAAAAAAAACTTTTTATCCTGAGCCTTATTCTAAGATCGAAAGCATTATAGAAGAATCTATATTGCACCTATCGAGAAATAGTATTTTCGGAAGTCAATATGTTTTATTAGTTAATAATTTCAATGCTGAAGAAGATTTGAAGCAATTAATAAAACGCAAAAGAATTAAATTAAAAAAATATTACAATACTTACTTTTTTATTAATATCGGCGTCTTACAAGTATTTATTGGTAAATATTCTGATTGGGAACATCGAGTAAATGAAGCAAAACCTGATTGGCACGGAGCCCGAAGCGTTATCCTTCAAGGAATATTGTTTATTGATCCCGAAGAAAAAAAGTATAGATTATATCAAAGCCATTGGAGGCCTATTAAATTCGGAAATCTTATTGGGCAAATAGATAAAGTACACTACTTATTAGGAAAAATAGGTGCTCTATAAGCCATCGTAACCTCGCTAAATAAAATGGATTTGTGCTAATGATGGAATTTTTTTAATGATACTATTATCTATGTCATAGAGCCAAAAATAAATGATCAGAATTCAAAACTTATCAAAAAGCTACAAACAAGGCTTCAAATCCAAAATCCTTGCAGTTGATATGTTTGATAAAGCTAACATGAGAATGGGTGAATTATCCAAAGGTATACGGAATTAGTTTTGTTCTTTCTAGCCTCAATATTATCATTACCGACTTTGACTTTATATTAAAATCATTTCGACTCCGTTTATTAATTCAATATTTGAGATTTCATATTCACTGTTTAAAGCAGCCGGCTTCTACTTTGCATATAATTTTTCAATTATAGCATTAATCTTCCTATTTTCAGCATTACAGTACAACGATGTAATTCTTACAATAACATATTTCTTCATTTCTCTAGTTTACTGCGAGATTTTCATTCAGGATCCTTTCTATCAAATGGTCCCGATCACAAAAATTACGAACATTTTCATAATAATCGCATTGGATAAAATTGGCGATTATATATTTTTGCCAGACATCAAATTGCATGAGATCGGCTGCTTTTTTTGTGTAGTCACATTCAAAGATTATATTACCAGTTTTCTCCAGATAATTGCATTTAGTATAGTAATTTCAGGTATAGGGTTTTTGATTATCCCCAGAAAAGAATTAGCAAAATACGAGAAGAAGTATTCTTTCAATTTACACTATTCAACTGATTCTTTACCACTTTAAAACAATTTCCAATAGCCAATTTCAGATTCTTTTTCCAGGTCCCAGGGGTTTTGTGGTCTGAGAAATCGGATATCCCCCTTAAAATCAAGCAGGGAATTTCTTTCCCTTTGCAAAATTTTGCAACATAGTAGCTTTCCATATCCACGCAATCCGCACCATATTCTTTATGAAGTTCTTCCGCCTTTGCTTTAGAAAACACGGGTGTCTTCAGGGTTAAAATCCTGCCCGGAACCAGATGGATACTGTTACTTATTCTATCTTCGAAATCTAGCTCCTCGAAATTATTGAAGTCCATGGCGATCCTTTCGGATTTAATCAATACATCCTTTGCCAGGACCACCGAGCCGACCTTCAATTCGGGATTCAAGCTGCCTGCTGAACCGATATGCACGATCCTGTCAATATCGAAATTGTCAATCCCTTCCTTTATTCTTCTCAATATCCTGTAACCCAGTCCTCCATACGTTGTCAGGACCGTACTCTCCCCCAACCTGGCTTTATAGAAGCGCTTGATTTCAGCAGGCTCCACTTTATCAAGGAATTTAATCCAGGTATTAAATTCGGTTTTTAAGGGTAATACTATTAAAATCATTTTTGTCCTCTAATCGAGCTTTATTTAAGAATTTCGATTCTTATAAAGTCCTGTTGCATAGCTTATCACAACCGCACTTGGATGAATGGATGGTTGTTATTCTTTGTTTTTTGGGGGTTTTATATTAAAGTACCTCTTTAGTCTAATTTTAATTGAAACTATATGTTTTAATAAGTTTATATATCCAGTTTTCCTTTGTATGATCGAGTCAATTTAATATTTAAAAGGTTGACCTTATAGTTTTTATTTTTTTCAGTCATCCAGGCATCCACCCATTCATTCATCCACTTTATTATCCTTACTTATTTCACTACTAATAGTCATACAAATTAAAATCATGTTTTTATCATGATTTTTGATCTTTCGTCAAGCATTTTACTTAATCCCGCAGTATTTCCGGGCGACCACCCGAACGATTTTTTCCATACGCTATCCGATTCCATACATAGGTATATGAAAAGGTTCTTATCTATACTTTTCAACCATTCATACATCTTCCTGAACATGTTTACCCTGATCGGTTTCAGGTAGCGCAATTTGTCATCCAGACCCGGGAAGAATTCACCGTAGAATATTTTGCTATCCGGATAATTTTGGAGCATTATCTCCTTCCATTTTGCGGGAAACCTGAACGCGCCCAGGCTTATCCAGACTACTTTGCGCGGATCTATGTATGAAAATATCCTATCTACCAGGTTCTTGTATTCGATTTCCCATTCCGGGTAATAGATCATCGGATCAAAGTGCAATCCCAGGAGATAACCCGCTTCCTGGCATCTTCTGGCTGCTTTTAGTCTCGATTCCAGAGCAGCTGTTATTCTCTCCTCCGATTTTACTATCCTCTCCGGCGCGACTGACCAGGATACCATTATATTGCTGCCATGCTCGGTCTCCAGTAATCTCTGTATGTTGTCAGTCTTAGTCTTCAATTCGAATATCACGTTGCTTCTCTTTGAAAAATAAGGAACGAGTAACTCCGCAAAACCTAATACCTCCTCGTAAGCGAGGCTATCACTGAACTCCCCGGTTCCAATTCTGTAAAAGACCGTGCTGCTTGTGCTTAACTTTCTACTCAACTCCGCAATAAGGTCATCGACATTTACGTTTACTGTTACAACTGGAGTTTTGTAGTAGCCCTGAAGCACACAATAGCTGCAACCCAGATTGCAATTCAGAACTGTAGAAAGCACCTTGTACCCGCAGCATATATAATTTTGCGTTCCAGGGCATTTTGTAAGAAAATCTCCCTTATACTGCTGAAGATGCAGGGATAGACCAGTTCCATTTTCCTCCACATGTTCCGGCAGGATAAAATCATCCCCAGGAATAATTGTTGATTCATTAAATTTGTTCAGAATCAACTTCACCTGGGTATTCTCCGCGACATCATTCCTGACAATGATCTTACTTACTCGTGGTGTTTTCATTCAGCAATCCAGAGTTAGAACATATCCAATATCCTATCCAACTCCTCTTTATTCAGCATTTCCTTGAGTTTCTCGACCGATTCTTTCAAGTCCTTTTTATCCTTGAAACCAAATTCTATTTTAAACTTGTCCCCTTCAAAGAATTCTGGAGTTTCAAATTTCATCCCCGGTGGAATGCTTAAAGCTTTATTTAACGATTTCAACTTCCCTTTCAACTCCGTATATTCAGGATACCTAAGACTATCAATACTATTCAGAATTCTCTCGATTTTCTGGTTCTCCGTCAGGTCTGGTTCCTTTAAGATACCTTTTAATCCAATACTTTCAACGATTTCTGCAATAGTAATATTATCCCTTTTAGAAATTTCATCAAGATTAAGAAGCATAATTTTCAATTTATTGGCGTTTAATTTCAGGGTCGAAAGCAAAGTGAGTATAGCTTCCTGGTCTGCCTGCGCAAGGCTGGAAATTGCAACGGCATTTGCGAGGTTTATCCCGTTATTCAGGATGATGGGCTTCATCGGGTCGATAAGTCCATTCAGTCTCTCTATCTGGCTAAAAAGTTCGCTGGACTTATTTATATTGACATAATTAAAATAATTTGTTATAATATCATTATTGCCTAAAGCAAAATCGGTCTTAAGTTTTTTAATTATTATATTTAGTTCGATAATATTATATTGACGATTATTAGTATTAATGTTAAAATAAATAGACAATAGATCCGGGAAATCACAATTCTTGATTATTATACACATAAATTCTTTTATTTTTAACTCCTGGAGTACATTCAATCTTCTCCATCCATCAACCAAAATAAGAGACTCTTTATTTTCACTTTCATAGACAAGAAGCGGTTGAAGCATACCGATATTTCGTATCGAGTTTTTCAATGTTTCCAGGTTAGGCTGATAGTTGAAATTGAATCTTTGATCAGCAAGGTTTATCTCTGTAATTTTCAGTGCTCTTAATTCATGTTCATATTTCATTTCATATACCTCTCTATTGGCGATTATCAATTAGCTTATCTATCTTCTCACCAAATAGCACCCATGTTTGAGCGTCATTTATCTTCACCGTCCATACATCACCCTTTTTAATCCCTTCACCGGTGACTTCCACTATCTTTCCGTTTCTCGCTCTCCCCCTCATGTTCCGTGGATTTTTCGGTGAATTCTCTTCAAACATCACTTCCTGGGTAGTTCCCACCAGATTCCGGCTGAATTCTGCAGCTGACTCCTGCTGTACTTTTATCATTTGCTCCAACCGGCTGATCTTGGTCTTTTCTGGAACATCATTTTCCATTTCCGCAGCCTTTGTCCCCGGTCGAGGCGAATACTTGAACGTAAAAGCTCCTGAATACTTAACACTTTTCATTAAATCGAGTGTCTGCTCGAAATCCTCCTCATTTTCAGTAGGGAATCCCGTGAGAAGGTCAGTAGTCAAAGCCACTCCATTGACGTTGTCCTTGATCTTATCAACAAGTTCCAGGTAATCTTCCCGGGAATAGCCACGGTTCATCAACTTTAATATTCTATTGGATCCCGCTTGAACTGGCAGATGAACATGTTCACAGACTTTAGGCAATTCTCTCATCGCTGAAATTAGTTTGTCGGAGAAGTCCTTCGGGTGACTGGTCGCGAATCTGATACGCCAGAGACCTTCGATATCATTCGCAGCTTTAAGAAGGTCGGCAAAGTCGTGTTCGCCATCGAAATACGAGTTCACGTTCTGTCCGAGAAGTGTGATCTCCCGCACGCCTTGTTGAACTGCGGATTCTACTTCCCGAATGATATCGTCGAGAGGGCGGCTTCTCTCGTGACCGCGGACATAAGGTACGATACAGTATGAACAGTAATTATTGCAGCCCCTGGTAATCGCGCACCAACCGGATAGTGAGTTTGTCTTACGGTATGGCCGCCATCCTTCACCATCGAAATCCCCCAGGGTAGTGCAGATCTGCGCAGAGCTTTCAGCGTTCCGAACAGCTTCCAGTATTCGTGGGAAGGAATCGGGACCTGCGACAATGTCGATACCCGGGACTTCCTTCAGCATTTCATCGCCATACCTCTGAGCCATGCAGCCATACACACCCACTATCAGACCCGGCTTATTGCTCTTCATCCCCACGAATTGCCTCAGCCTGCCTAACGCCCTCTTTTCAGCATGTTCCCGAACCGAACATGTGTTCACCAGGATAACATCAGCATCCCTCTCGCAATCGACCAGCCGGTATCCATTATCGACCAGAATACCCATCAGCAACTCAGAATCGTACTTGTTCATCTGGCAGCCATAAGTTCTAATGAGTACTCTAGCGCCCTTTTGGTAATTTTCTCTTAATTCCATTAACATTTACTTCCAGAATTTTACCATGTAGGTCTGACTATAAAAAACCGCCTTTAATTCTCTGAATATTATAGAGATTTATTATTAATAAAAAAATGCTCTCTATCAAATTCCAGAAGAAGCTGCATAACCTGTTCCCTGGTCTCCAGATTCATGATCTTATCCACCATACCTGGGGTATGAAGTAGTCTGGAAATTTTTGCTAACAATCTGACATGGTCAAATTCATTTGGAGTACATGGCATAAAAAATAGTCTCACTAATTTACCATCAGGAGCCTTAAAATCAATGCCTTTTTCAGAACGAAGAATAATTATCCTGGATTCTTTGAACAACTCAGGAGAAGGATGCCTGGGATGAGGAAATGCAACTCCATTGCATACGGCAGTACTTAACATTCTTTCACGCTGTTTTAGCAGCTTTACAAGCTTACCGTCTGAAGGAGTCAATCCGCTATCATAAGCTATCTTACTCAATTCAGCAAGTGCGTCGTCCGAAGTTTTTGCAGGGGAAGTCAATTCCATGAAAGGAAGGTCTGTCAACCTAGACAAAGGAATGACATTTTCCTTTGTGCTTATTATCAAATCCAAATCAGCATTTGACGATTCCATCAAATCAGTTTGCAGATATCTGTCTATGGATGCCAAATGAAATCGCCACTGGTTTCCTATTTTAACTCCCGGGATTTGTCCATTCTGCGCCATACGGAGCACGGTTTTCTCGTTAAGTTTAATATAACGAGCAAGTTCCCTGGTAGTCATAACGGGATTTCTTTCCATTTTGCCTCCTATTGTTTGACGAATATTGTCTATAACATTACCTTAAGTGACGCAATGTTACTTATTCTAACTTAGAATATATAAAAAAACAGTACTCATGTCAACAAAAAAGCTACATGTTTTTCCTGATTATTTGACTACTGGTAAACATATTTTGAAAAGCAGTCCATATCTCAATACTATCGTCAGCTTTAATAATCCTATCCCTGTTTTCCGGAATACTCATCACTTTAGCAATTATAGAGAATATTTGAAGCTGAATATCATCATCATCGGATGGAGTTAATACAAGGAAGATGTATTTTGTTGGTTTTCCATCGGGGGAATTCCATTCGATCCCTGACGATGACCTTCCGAAAATAATAATTGGTCTTTTCAAAAGTGATAATCGCGCGTGCGGCAATGCAATTCCTTCTTCAATTGCTGTTCCCATGGCATTTTCGCGTTTTAATACTGGGTTGCTGATACCGCTTGGGTCGGGAATTTCCTCTTGCTCTGCCGCTATTCTGCTCAGTTCACGAATTGCATCATCTCTACTGTTTGCTTCAAGTTCAGCCTCGATCCCTCTTCTCATAAAGAATTCTAAAATGCTTCTGGCTTTTCTTCTTTTATTCGAAAAACTCAGTATTGGACCGAGTAGAACAGAGGATGCGATTGCGCCAAAGACAATGGCAACGAACACTGGTTCAGAAATAAGATCGTATTCATAAGCAAGCAAACCGACAACTATCTCCATCGAACCACCAGGGACATGGCAAATGGCAACAGTAAGGCGATTTGCCCTGGATAATTTTGTGAATTTCACCCCAATCCAAGCTCCGAGAAATTTCCCGAACATGCTGATAATACTGACAAACAGTACAAGAAAGATATCAAAATTCCTTAAAACATCTATCTTAAGCCCAATACCGGCAAAAAATAGCGGAATGAATATAGCATAAACCATCTGGGATATCACCTGGCGCGTTCTCTCGGATAAAGCTTTTGCTTCTCCTGCCATTATGCCTGCTATGAAAAAACCAAAAAGCGCGTGAATTCCAATTTTCTGTGTAATCGCACCACATAGAAGGCCAAGAAGACTTACGAAAGTAAGAGTTGTAGCAGGTTGGGGTAATTGCATTTTTTCAATTTTGGAAATTACCCAATCAATCAAGTTTCTTCCTACCGTTAAACAGACAACTGTGAAGGCGAACGTTGAAGCCATTATCACAAGTATCCGTGGGATATCTAATGAAGTCTGTGTAAAAAAGCCTAATACTAGCGTAAAAACCAACCAGCCAATGATATCGTTAACTGATAGCGCTGACACAATAAGGAATCCAAGATCGGTTTTGGATAACTTTAGGTCATGCAGTGCCCTTGCAGCTATAGGCATAGCGCTGATGGTCATAGCAGTCGCCATAAATAATGCGAATGCAATCCTCTGGTTAGGATCTATCAAGTAGTGTTCAGGTAAAAACATACACGCGGCAAATGAAATGGAGATCGGTACTATAATATCGGTTAATGCAATTTTTAAAGCATCTCCACGTTGTCTCCATGCGCTCGAGAAATCAACTTCTAATCCGATATTCAGTAAAAAAAACAGCAATCCTAACCAAGCAATTGTCTCCAGCATATTCTGCTGAATTATATTATCGGGAAATATTGCGTTATACAAACCTGGAAGAAAGCGACCTAAAATTGTAGGTCCTAAAATTATCCCCACAAGTATTTCCGCTGTGAAAGCCGGTTGCTTCCATTTGCGAAACAGTTCACCCAAGCCTCTCGCAAGCGCTAATAAAACAAATATCTGGACTAAGAAAATGTAGATGTTTTGCTCACTCAAGAAATGCATTCATCACTCTCCATACTGACCTTTAGCTTGTTTTTTAAACTTTTCAATCCTTCCACTTCCCAAACCTGGTTCTTCAAATTCTCTTGACAATTTATAAAACAATTGATAAAATTACCGGAAAAACCACGCCATACTCCCTTCTCAATCTCCTCCTCAAATAGCACTCGTAACCTCTTCCCCACAAATGAGGAGATAAACTTCCCCTTGTTCTTTTCCCCAAGTTGGTAAAGCTGCCTGCTTCGCGTTCTCTTTAAATCCCCAGGCACATCATCTTTCAGCCTCTCAGCAGCAACTCCCGGTCGGGATGAATACCTGAACACGTGAAGATGCTGAATCCCAAGCTTCTCTATCAAATTATAAGTCTCTCTGAAATGAATGTCCTTCTCACCGGGAAACCCTACTATAACATCAGCGCCGAACATAGCCTCCGGAAAAGAGCTCCTCATCCTTTCGATCACTGCAGCGTATTGAGTAGAATCATATTTCCTTTTCATTCGTCTAAGTATCTCATCGCTTCCGCTCTGAAGAGGCAGGTGAAAATGGTGCATTATTCTCGTTCCTCCGCTCTCAATCACCTTCACCAGGTTTTCAGTAATCTCATCGATCTCCATCGAACTCAGGCGAATTCTCTGGATTTCTGTTTCAGCCAGCAGTTTTTGCAGTAAGTCCTCCAGCCTAAAGACATTTCCAGCCTGCTTATGCCTGTATGAACCTATGTTAACCCCCGTTAATACCACTTCTTTGAATCCAGCTTTGTGCAGCTTCTGAACCTGCTTTATTATTTCATCAATAGGTCTTGAGCGGCTATCGCCCCTGATTATTGGAACTATGCAATAAGCGCAGCGGTTATCGCATCCATCCTGTATCTTCACGAAAGCCCTGGTATGCTCAGAAAAATTTTTAATATCGTACCATTTAATATCATCAGTCCCAGCTATACTCTCTTCCCCGCCTGAAATCACAGTATCGATAAGGTACTTTTTTGAATTGGGAATCACGTAATCGACTTCATGCGCTTCAATAATCCCTCTCTGAGCCTGAGTTCCAAGACAACCGGTCAGTATGACCCGCGATGAAGGAAACTTACGCTTGATCTTCCTGATAAATTGGAAAGCTTTTTGTTCCGCGCGTTTTGTTACAGAGCACCCATTAATGATATAAAAATCCGCCAGTTCATCGTCTGGTATTATCTGGTTGCCGTTTTCTATCAGGACTTCCCGTATCCCTTCGCCTTCATACTGGTTCAACTTGCAGCCAAATGTCTTTATCCCAATTTTCATCTTGCTTGTTTTATGAAACCATTTATTATTTACTATTATTCTTTGTTTTACAAATAATATTATCGATTTATACTATGAATGTAAACACTAAAAATAAAATTTATTTTCTTGGAGACGCGCATTTTGGAGCTCAGACTCCGGAAATAGAGCGAGTTAAAACTGAAAAGTTCATCCGATTTGTTGATTCGATCAAAGTTGATGCCAACATGCTATTCCTTACGGGAGATATTTTTGATTTCTGGTTCGAATATTTCAACACCATACCCAAGAGATTCTTCCCTATCTTGAAGGCGCTTAACGAATTAGTTCAATCAGGAACAAAAGTATATTTCCTGGGCGGCAATCATGATCTATGGGGCGGAAATTACTTAAGAGACCAGGTAGGGTTGTCAATTATAAAGTCACCGTTTCTAACCATTTTATATGATAAGAAATTTTATATTTCACATGGAGACGGCATTTTAAAAAGGAATTGGCATTACCGTTATTTCACAAAACCCATACTTAACAGCAAAATTTGCTCATTCGCATTTAAAATGATACATCCTGATCTTGGGTGCCTACTCGCGCGCTTAGTTTCAAACAACTCCCGCCTTTATACGAGAAAAAGTAACGAGAAAATCGAGAAGGCCTACACTGACTTCGCGCTAAGGCATCTCAAGGGCAATGTCGATTTCGTTGTACTCGGTCATCTTCACGTTCCAACGCTGATAAACACTGAATATGGCACCTATTTGAACGTTGGCAATTGGTACTATGATTTTTCTTACGGTGTACTTGAAAACAACTCGATGAAGCTTGAATTTTTTAAATAAACAAAGGTAAAATGGCTTACAGGGATATTTTAGAAATCATCGAAGAAAAGATACTGGTTGCTGATGGGGCGATGGGTACAATGCTCTATTCCATGGGCATTCCAAAAGGACACTGTTACGATGAACTGAATTCTTCTCATCCCGAAGTGATAAAAAATATACATACTGACTATATAAATGCTGGCGCTGAGTTGATCGAGACCAACACTTTTGGGGCTAACAGGTACATTCTCGAAAAATATTTCGATCTTGGTTCCAAGACCATGGAACTCAACCACCTTGGCGCAAAATTAGCGAGGGAAATTGCCGGAAACAAAGCTCTTGTTGGGGGTTCAGTGGGACCAATAACCAGACCTTTTGAATCCACTGAAATACTTGAAGATAATGATATTCGTGCTTATTTCAAGGAACAGGTTTCCACTCTAATTGAAGGCGGCGTTGATATCATTATTTTTGAAACCATAGCAGACCTTGACGAGTTGATCGAAGGGATAAAAGCTCTAAAAGAAGTTGACTCTAAATTCCCCTGTATATGCCAACTTTCTTTCGTTCAGGAGGGAAAAACCTTACTCGGCTACGATCCGTTCGAGACTACCACGAAACTGAATGAGTTTGATGTTCCAATAATTGGCGCTAATTGTGGTCAGGGTGCCCAGGAGGTTTTTGACGCGATAGTCAAAATGAACAATATTACCGAAAAGAAACTCTCAGCAATGCCGAACGCTGGTTTGCCTACTTTCAGCAATGCGAAATTCATGTATCCTTCATCACCTGAATATATGGCAAAATACTCCATCAAGCTGGTGAAAGCGGGTGTATCAATAGTCGGCGGCTGCTGTGGAACTACCCCAGCGCACATCGCTGCTATTGCTAAGGCTGTCAGATCGCTGAAACCTCAACCACGGAAGGTAATCAAAGTCCCCAAAGTCGAAGCTAAAAAGCCTGCGCCTCCTCTTCATCCGCCATCATCGTTAAGGCGAAAACTGCACGACAAATTTGTGCTGACTATGGAAATCGACCCTCCCAGGGGTACAGATCCATCCAAAGAGGTGGAGGCTGCAAGGAGGTTCAAGGAACTAGGTGGTGATGCCATTAATATTGCAGACGCTCCTCTCGCCCGGTTGCGCATGAGCCCTCTCCCACTCGCTCATATAATCAATTCCGAAGTTGGTATCGATGTCATACTGCATTTCACTTGCAGGGATAGGAACACTCTCGCTATCACTTCCGATTTAATCGGCGCATATTCACTTGGTATCGACAACATTCTTGCTCTCCATGGCGACCCTCCTTCAGTAGGCGATTACCCCTTCGCGACTGCGGTATTTGAAATTACTTCGAAAGGACTTGTGGAGATAATTACAGCTTTAAATAACGGGAAAAACAGGTTAGGCATACCACTTCCAGGTTGCACATCCTTCTTCGTAGGTGTGGCATTCAATCCCACTGCCCATGATATTGACAAGCAATTCGCCAACCTTAATGACAAGATAAAAAAAGGAGCGCATTTCCTGCAAACCCAACCTATCTATGAACCGTCAGTTATTGAGAAGATAAAACCTCGTTTAGATGATCTAGGCATTCCTGTAATAGTCAGCTTGTTACCTATTGCCAACTCTCGACACGCTGAATTTCTGCATAATGAAGTACCCGGTATTTCTATTCCTGACTGGATCAGAAATAAATTTGAAAATGCTAATGAAAGCGACGAAGAGATAGGGATAGATATTTCATTACAAATAATGAATGGACTCAAGGAACTCGTTAACGGCGTTTGTATTATGCCACCTTTTAAAAAATATTTCATGGCAGAAAGAATATTGTCCTCATTTACCTCCTCATTATAATTTCCTCCTCAAAATGAGGAGGAAACCTCCT
>JAFGQG010000065.1 GCA_016935765.1 bacterium | reverse complement strand
TATAAATATTTCGCCCCTAACGGGGCTATGATACTTTTTATTTTTTCCTCCATTCTAAAATTCCCCAATTTTCATTTTCCCTTTATTCTCTTACCGCGCTTTTTTTCTTAATAAATTCTTGTTGACTATTATAATTCTGGGAGTACTTTTCATAGTGTTATAGTGTTGATGCAATTATTATTTTAACCAATTAAGAAAGGGCGGGATAAATGAAAAGAGCATTGATCGCTTTGATGGTTCTGTTTTTAACGGGAAGCGTTTTTGGTGAATGGGTGCCACTGTTTAACGGGAAACTGGACGGTGATATAAACCCATTATATTCTCATGGTTTATCAAGAAGCCGCCCCCTGCTGTTCGATGTCGATGACGACAGTGACGCCGACCTCGTCTGGGGGGAGCGCAGTGGCTTGCTGAGATTCTGGGAAAACGTGGGTACTCCGTCACTTCCCGACTGGCGGATGAGGTCCGACAACTGGGGAGGTGTCAGTGGCATATACGATGTTTATCCAGCGCTCGGCGACCTTGATAATGATAGAGATTATGATCTTATTCTCTGTAACGGTGACGGTGCGTTTTATTATTTTGAAAATACCGGGGGCACACCAGTAGAACCCGTTTACACCCTTGTGGATGAACACTATTTGCCCGTTGTAGGCGTGTCTTACACTGCGCCATTCCTGGTGGATATCGATAACGATGATGATCAGGACCTGTTCTTCGGAACAAGCGCGGGAAGGGTCTGGTTCTTCAGGAACGAAGGAGACCCGGAAACCCCTAATTTCGTTTATGTTGACTCCCAGTACGTAGTCCTCACTACGGGCTATGGCGTTGATCCATCTTTGTGCGACATGGATTCCGATGGCGACTTCGATATGGTGCTGCATTCAGACCGATACGTCTTCTTGATGAGGAACCTTGGCACTCCAGAAAGCCCTGCCTGGGATGAGCTTGACAGCGCCTATTTCCCGCTTCTCCCTTACAATTCCATAGCTATTGCGATCTGGGACCTTTATGATACCGGGAAACCCGCCATTATTGTCGGTCCCCAATGGACCAGGATTTACCATTACTGGAACACGGGCACGGTAGAGGCGCCAACCTGGGAAGTATCACCCGAGTTCTGGGAGACCATAGACGTATCCTATCGCGTCAGGCTGATTTATAACGACCTTACCGGGGATGGGCTTCCCGAATTGCTGGTTTTCGGCTATGAGACAAGCATCGGTCTCGAGAATATGGGCATTCCGGGCGAGCCTGATTGGAGCATCAATCCCGCGCTTATCGAGAACCTCGAACCCCTGAATTCCAATCCGTGCCTGGGAGACCTGGATGGCGACGGAGACCTGGACGTCGTTATCACTCCCGCGTACAGCGAGATAATGTTCCAGGAAAATGTCGGCTCCGCTTCTTTCCCGGTATGGGCAGAGCCTACTACTGCAATGTTTGGCATTAATTATGGAATGTTTATGGGACCGGGCTTGGTTGATATCGATGCTGATGGAGACCTCGACCTCTTTGTGGGCACCCAGTCATGCTCCCTTTATTTCCACGAAAACATTGGAACACCTACCAGCCCGGAGTTCGATGACGGCGTATTGCTGGAGGAGTTCCTGGATGACAGATCCTACCTGTACCGTCCCGCATTCTGCTTCACCGATTTCGATGATGACGGTGACTACGATATGTTCGCCGGTTGCGATAACAACTATATGAAACTCGCGTACTGGGAAAACCTTGGGGATAGCGCTTCACCTGTCTGGGGAGATGTTGACGGCTATTATGTTGAGAGTTCGGTCGGCGGCTTGACTGATGTAGAGGTCTGGGACTATGATAACGACGGCGATGACGATTTGATCTGCGGGAGCAGTTTCGGTGGCGTGGTTGTTTACCTTGACGGAGCATGTCCAGGTATAACCGAACAGGACCAACTCCCCGCAGATTTCAGCCTAAATGCTTATCCAAACCCATTCAATTCATCGGTTAAGATTGCTTTTAATGGGCATTATAATGCTTCTTTACAGTTGGAAATTTATGATATTAATGGCAGGATGGTTTTTTATGACGGGGATGCCTCAATGACAGGCAAGGATGCCTATCCATACAACGAGAGTACTTCTTCGTCATTCACATGGTCTCCAACTCCCGAAGTGTCTTCCGGGCTGTATTTATGCAAAATGACCGCGGGGGACAAGACTGGATGTGTGAAAATTTTATACATGAAATAAAATGTGAGGGTCTGACCCTCCAAAGGGTCAACTCCTCCTAAAGGAGATTATGCTATGAAAAAATGCTTATGTATTATTTTGTTAGCATGCTTAGTAGCAGGATTTAGCTACGCTGATTGGGAAATGTACTATGGAGGAATTCAAAACGACATCGGTTACTCTGTACTGCAAACTTCCGATGGAGGGTTTATAGTTGTTGGTAGTTCAAATTCTTACAGCCCCGGAGATCACGATGTTTATATTGTAAAAACTGACGGGAGTGGAGGAATTGAATGGATGAGAGACTATGGCGAAGGAGGCAACGACTATGCCAGTTCTGTTCTTGAGACTCCAGAAGGGGATTTTTTGATTGTTGGCTACACTTATTCATCCACGGCAGGGAATACGGACCTGTACTTACTGAAGGTCGATCCTGACGGTGACACTTTATGGACTCGCAAATATGGCGGCGCTGGATACGATGGCGGAAATTATATATTCCACGCCTCTGATGGTTACTATCTTTCTATAGGTCATACGACTTCCAGGGGGGCTGGGGAATATGATATCTGGATACTTAAGTTCGATTCTGACGGCGATACACTTTGGACGAGGACATACGGGGATACTGCTTACGATGTGGGGGAATGTGCTGTTGAAACGCCGGAGGGTGATTTTGCCGTGACCGGGTATGCCACGGCCCCGACAGGAGGCAGTAGAGACCTGTATATAATGAAAATAGACGATGCCGGAGAATTCATTTGGGGCAAATCCTACGGGGGTGATGGTGAGGAGATAGGTTATTCTATTTCACAGACAACGGATGGTGGATATGTCATCGGTGGGAGAACCGGCTCGTTCGGTCCCGCTGGGCTTAATTTGTTCCTCGTGAAAACTGATGCGGTGGGTGATACACAATGGGTAAAAGGTTTCGGCGGAGATGACAGCGACTTCGGCGTAAAAGTCTGCCCAACATGGGATGGGGGGTATCTCTTATCGGGTTACACCATGTCGTATGGCGCTGGAAGTACGGATGGTTACCTGGTCAGAACAGACGAAAATGGAGATACTTTGTGGACAAGATTGTTCGGGGATACGGGAATAGACAAATTCTTCTGGATGGAACCGACATCAGATGGCGGTTTTATAATAACTGGATGTATTGGAACAGCAGGCACCGATTTTTATGATTTATATTTGGTAAAACTCGATGCAGAAGATGCTATCGAGTGGATAACCCCCTTGCCCAGTCGATTCTCTATGATCGCTTATCCAAACCCATTCAATTCAACATGCAGCTTTAAAGGAATCCGCGGTGCCTGGATCGAGATTTTTGGCCTCGATGGGAAACTGGTCCACCAGGGAGAATTTGCCAGCGAGCAGTATAAGTGGACTCCGGAAAATGGTGTCAATTCGGGGATTTACCTCACTCGAACACGAATCGGCTCTAAAACCTTTATGAATAAAATTATTTACCTTAAGTAGGAATCGGGAATACTGCTTGTTTTTAAATGGAGGAAAGTTGACTAAGTATCTTTGCATTTTAATTATAATTCTATCTTTGACCACAGTATATGCGAGGGATAGCCTGAACGTATCTTATGTTGGTCAGTTATATACCGGCGTGTACGCGTTCGATGTCCAGGTTCAGGGCACGTATGCATACATTTCTGCTGCATGGGATGGTATCCGGCTTGTGGATATTTCCGACCCGACCGCCCCGGTTGAGATAAGCTCATGTGATACCGACCACTATACCAACGAGATCGCAGTCAGGGATTGTTATGTTTATGTCCCGGATGGAGAGAACGGGCTGGTGATTGTGAATGTCTCGGATGAGCTTTGGCCATTTGAAACAGGGCACATACCATTATCGGGTTATTCGTCAGAGGTAGTCCTCAACGGGAATTACGCTTATGTTGCTGCCTCTGCGGGTGGACTTCGGATTGTAGATATATCGAGCCCAACAAATCCTGTTGAAATTGGCGCTTTCACCGAGCCGGGTTATGCAGTTGGGGTTTTCACTGATGAAGTATATGTTTATCTGGCGTGCGGCGATTCCGGTTTGAAAATATTGGACGTTGAAGATCCAGCTTCTCCGGTGGAGATAGGCTTTTACTCAACAGGCGATGATGTAAATAATGTGTTTGTCCAGGCTCCCTATGCCTATGTAACCGGCGAGGGTTTTCTTAATGTCATTGATGTTATGAATCCATATTCACCAAGGCTGATGGGAACGTATGAGATCGGTGGCGATATCTTGGATATTCAGGTTATCGGTCAATACGCGTACATCGCTAACAGGGAGGGGGGATTTAAGGTTTTTGATGTAAGCATTCCCTCGGAGATAGAGCTCGTTGGGTATTATGACATCGAGGATACCAGAATGGATGGACTGCATGTTATTCCTTCGTATGCTTATATTGCCTGGGCTTATGACGGTTTCTTAATACTTGATATTTCTTTCTTTTTCTCGGGGATCGAAGAAGCCCCAAACAAACCAGGTGGGCATTCTCTTAAAGCTTATCCTAATCCATTTAATGCGTCAGTCACGGTTGAAGCGCAGCCGTTCTCAAGGCTGGAATTCTTCGATATCTCTGGCAAACTCGTAGACACACGAAATGTAAGCGGTACGGGAAAAACGACCTGGGAACCCGAAAATGAGGTTAATTCCGGAATTTACCTTGTTAAAGACACCTTTTTAGGAGAGTCGTCGTCTCAAAGGATAATATACCTTAAATAGAAATGTCCAGAACGCCTTTTTTGTTATTTTCTGGTTGTATTCTGATGCTTTTATTAAACCATATATCCCGTTTTTTCCCTTGGCATTTGGCAAATCAGGCTGTTCTCTCGCAATAGCCGGTTTTCAGCAGTATAGTTATTGTACAAGTAAAATGCACTATCCTATTTTCCCCCCTAATCATCCAGTCATTTTAACCAACATAGTTACAACGAAGTAGGTCCAACCATCCTGTAAGGGGTTGCTGCAAATTTTAATATGTTTACACCTTGTATGTTGGATTTCCAATTGCATTTTTAGGGTTCATATACCCATATTAATAGTCAGCCAAATTAATAAATTGACAAATCAACGTAATCACCTATCTTGTATGGGCAATTATGAAAGAATTATGTTTAAAATTCGGCGGATTTTGCGCCAGATACTTGTTTTTCAACGCGTTTTTACTGTTGCTTATTGTTAGTTTTTCTTTCGCGGGGGAGTTCGACGACCTCAGGGAGATTATCCCTGATGAAGATGAGGAAAAGGTTATCGAGAACCTTGAAAAAGCAGGGGATAATGCGGTGGAATTGAGAAGGGCGATAGAGTACGGCGCGGATGGAATTCGTGAAGGCTTATGCTTCATGATTGCCAACATGGCGCCCAGCGACCTTGCAAATGTATCCGAAGATTTTCTGATAAATGATGTATCACTAAGCTATAACGTGCGAGACGAGTTCTGGTGGGGGTCGAAGTACTCGGACGAACTTTTCCTGCATTATGTATTGCCATACAGGGTGTCCCAGGAGCCGGTGGAAGCCTGGCGGCCATATCTATACAGCCAGTTGAAACCTGTTGTTAAGGATCTTGAGACCATGTCAGAGGTAGCAGTGGAGGTGAACAGGTGGTGTGGTGAGCGCGTTAAATTTCAGCAAACTCAGCGCCAGGACCAGGGAGTGTTCGAGACACTGAGAAGCGGTTACGGTCGCTGCGAGGAGATGATGATAGTATATGTCTCTGCATTGAGAGCTGTGGGCATTCCCGCCCGGGAAGCCTGGACGCCATATTGGGCTCATTGCGACAATAACCATGCATGGACTGAGGTGTGGGCGGACGGGGATTGGCATTACACGGGCTCCTGTGAACCTAAACCCAGCCTGGATAACGCCTGGTTCAACGTTTCAGCCAGAAGAGCTGCTATCGTCCTCGCTTCTGCGTTTGGTCATATCGATGAAAATAAAACTTCAGATAGATTATACAAGAACAGGGATCACTACGGCATCATAAACTCGACCTTTAACTACCGGCAGCCCTCGAAATTGACCGTTGTTGCCGAAGAAGAAAGTACTCACGTGTGGATATCCGTCTTTAATTTCGGTTCCCTGCGCCCGATCCTTCACAGGTACACAGACTCGGATGGTTTGGCTGCTTTCTATATGGGGGAAGGCGATTTCTTTGTGTCCGCAGGTAAAAACGGAAAATCCTGCTGGAAGGTTGTAGAGTTGGTGCAGGACCAGGAAACAAGGATTAACTTAGAGTTGTCTGACGATAGAATTGGGGAAGAAACATTCTGGCTGAGATACAAGCCGTCGGAAGCCTATAAAGTTGATTAAAAACAGGAGTTTGTCATGAAAAGACTTTACATATCAATAATTATTGTGCCAATATTATGGGCAAGCTGCGCGTTCGGTCTCGATTACGAACCAAGCTCGATATTCCTCCTGCGTCCACAATCGGCGGAACAGGCGGCAATGGCTGAGATCGGTACCGGGTTGCCAAGCCACAACTGCCTTCAATTCAATCCCGGCGCCACCGTCCTTGGCGATGGAATATCAGCAAATTTGATGTATAACTTCCACTTCCAGGACATTAGAACGAATTCCGCGAACCTGTATTGGAGAAAAATGAATTTCACACTCGGCGTCGATTTCTTCCTTTCTAATATCAGCGGCATAGAAAAGCGTTCTGCTGCAACTCCCGAACCTGATTACGTATTCACCTCACACAGCTTATATCTGGGATTCCTAGCGGGATACACCGTTCTTCAGCGCGTTTCGATTGGAATGCGGGTCAAGTGGCTCTACGAGAGAATAGACTACGATGATGCCGATGGCACAGTACTGGATTTTGGAATACTGGTGAGACAAAAATTCCTTAACCAAACGTTTACCCTTGGTGGAGCGATATTGAATTTCGGACAGGATTTCAGGTTCATAGAGTATCAGTTCCGTATGCCGAAGGTGTACAGAACCGGGATAGGTGTGGAATTCAACGACCCGAGTTTCAAGGTGGGTTTTGATTTTATCAAACCTGAATTCGATGATTTCCAGTACGCCTTTGGAGGCGAATATAATGTAGTGGAGTGGCTGAACCTGAGGGCGGGTTATGTTGCCGGTCATGATTCCCGCAGCGTTACAGCAGGTCTTAGCTTGTTATATAGAAACATTTCGTTCAATTATGCCTTTGTACCCTACAGGTACAAGTGGGGCTTCTCGCACTTGATAAGCTTTGGATATTCATCTTCGTAAATGAGCAGCAGGGAAAAACCGGGCACTTGTATTAATAAGCATCAATGAGAACACGCCTTTATCAATATTCTGCGATAATAATATTAATATTTCTTTTTCCGTTATATATTTACGCTCAATTTGATGAGGTCATGCCGGGGAACAGCGGTATTAGCTCTGTATTTGGCGAGTTCCGTCCCGACCACTTTCACGCCGGTATCGACCTGAGGTCACCTGCCGGTTCGGGTATGGAGGTCTTTGCTCCGGATAGCGGCTATGTAGCTAAGGTGGAAATAAATCCCTGGGGATATGGGAAAATGCTGTACCTGGTAACCTTTGAAGGGAATATGGCTGTTTATGTTCACCTTTCAAAATTCTATGACGAACTCGAACGGCAGGTTAGAGAGGAGCAGAAAAACCGCAGGAGTTATTCCATATCTATTGAATTCGAGGAAAACAGGTTCATGCTGAAAAAAGGACAGTTAGTTGGATATACGGGTGATACAGGGACGCGCATTGCACACCTTCACTTTGAATGGCGAGAGGGATACGACAGGGTGGTTAACCCCCTGGATGCTGGTTTCTTCATTGAGGATTCTAAAAGACCGGAGATATTTAACCTTGCAGTAATACCCATGAGTGATGAGACAATAATCGATGGTAAGTTGCTGCCACAGATGTATGAGGTTGAAGCGGAATCGGACTCTTCCTATGAGTTAGAAAAACCAGTCTTTGTCTGGGGGAAAATAGGATTTGCCCTTTCGGCTTCAGACAGGCAGTCTGAAGAGAACCAGAACAGGTTCGGGATTTATGCCTACGACCTGCTTTTAAATGATTCGATCATTTACAGCGCCCGATACGATTCCTTTGAACTTTCACATACTGACCAGATCGATCTTGTGTGGAACAGGGAACTCCAGAAACTTCATGGTAAAAGGTTTCACAACCTGTTTGTGCCCAGTTCTTCCGGTTTGCCGTTCTGGGGCAGATTTTCTCCCGGGAGCGGGATTCTGGACATAAGCGACCTGTCGAAGGATACTAGTACCGTGGCATTTTATTGCAGTGATATATACGGGCACAGCGTTAAATTACAATGCAGGATAGTCAGGGTGATTCCCGGTGAATTGAACCTGAATTGCGAGGAACGGAACAGTACCATTAACTGTTACCTGGAACCTATGGATGCGGCTGATAATAGTATGATAAGGTGGTGGAAAAGCCTTGATGGAAAATATTGGAAATCTTTTCTTCCCACGGTGCAGCCCGGCAAGGGTTATTATATCGACTTTCCAGAGACTTCAACGGTTAAACTTATAAGGCTGAGCAATGTCGAAGAGAAATATCCTTTTCCGATCTACTGGTGCGCCTTACATCCGGAGTATTATTTTAAAAATTTCCCGGAACCACAGATATCCTGGCGATTGATAGATGGTATGTTTTATGTTGATATTGTGTTCTCAAATTTCATTCAGTCCAATCCTTTTGGCTGGCTCAGGTACCTGGACGAGGAAGACCACATACTCTGCGAGCATTCCGCAATTATAGTAGCTCACTCGTCGCGGAAATATGCCACGCGTCTGAAACCGAACACAAAAGGATCCAAAATCTCACTGACCGTAGGGTGGACAAATCCGAGCGGTATTTCTCAGCAGGTGGAAAATATTTGTCAGTATTATCGCCTTACGCCAGGGTCTGGAAATAGTATCACGAGTTATGACGGTGAACTGGTTTTGGAAGACCCGAGTAGTGCAGTTTTCAAAGAGACCTTCGTTACTTTAACCCGGGTTGACTCCCTGCAGGATTCACTCTCTTACTCCTCCTGCTGGAGTGTATCCCCCGAAGAGCTGCTTGTCCGAAACGGAGTGAAGTTGTGGCTCAAAGTTACAGAACCCTGTTCCTCCAGCATGATAAATACCCTGTGTCTTGCCAAATATGAAAACGATGAATGGTGGTTTGCGGGTAGCGAGCACGATTCAGCCTCTGGCTATATTGGTGGAGTCATTAAAAAATTCGGGACATACTCACTGAGAAAGGATAACGAACCTCCGCTGATCCAACCATTGATAGAAGACAATTCGGTTTTTTCTTACAGCCCTGTTTCGCTTGGAGCAGCCGTTGCTGACAACCTTGCGGGTTTCAGCCTCCAGAATCTGCCGGAAATCTTCCTGGATGATGAATGGGTCATAGGTGAATATCATCCGAACAAGGAAAACGTTACCTACTTTCCTATGGATAGAGTAGAGAAGGGTGAACACGTTTTGGTCTTTCAGGCAAAGGATAACCTTGGTAATGCCTCGGTAGATTCTGTAAGATTCAGGGTAATCAAATAGGCTTAATTAACCATAAGGCTGCCCCAAAAAATCGGTTTTACTGTACCGATTTGATAAACGTGTATTTGTAGATATTAGTTGCCCTTAGAACAAATATTGGTTTTTTCTGTACTCTAAAATTCTGGATTCTATTTTACTCCCCAGCTTTGAGTAGGGCGACAACCCTGTTCTTTACAACCTCATAAGTCGGTTCGGTATCGAAGTAAACGTGATTTTTGAGCTTGTCGTCTGTCTTTTCTTCCAGGTAAAAAGCACGTTTGTTCACCACTTTTGCCATTAAACGGAGAAGCCTTATTTGTTTGCCGTTTTCATAGACAAAGAACTTATAGAACCAGCCCTCTTTCTCGCGCCTGTTCTCGTTCTGCGCCACGAGCACAACAAAATTATCCACTTTGAATTCGTCCATTGGTTCTTCGTCAATAACCGTAGTAATGTACTTACCCTGGTAGGTTTTGCCACAACCCGTTATCGCTAAAAGGGTTACTAGGGCTGACAGTATAATTAATCCCGCAAGTGTTTTATTAATCATTTTACTCTATGCTCCTTTTGAACCAATTATTTGCCGATTCTATCCACAATGCCTACGATTCCAGCATCCGAGGGGATGGTTCTGCCCTCCAGGGTGAGGGTGCCTTCCCGTCCCTGTATGTAGAAAATCAGCGAACCGTCGTGAGATTCAACTCCATCGACAGCTATTATCGGTTCTCCCACCTCTTCCAGGTTCTCATTCAAGGGTTGTACTATAAAGATAATAGCTCCCTTCAACTGAGAGTCCTTCATTGTCGATACGATCTTCCCGACGACTTTACCAAGCTTCATATTGCGCACCCGTTTATTTCTTAGTGTTTCGCTTCTTGTAGGTGATGTTTCCCTTGTACTCTATTGTATCAACGACCGCTACGATGCTGCCATCCACGGGTTTGTCGGTCATTCCTTCCGCGGTCCTGGCAGAGCTTCCCCTTACGATGAGTACTATATCTCCAACTCCAGCATCCACCAGATCCACTCCAACAACGTGGGCTCCTTTTAGTTCGCAGTTCGGGGTGATGTATTCAGCGACAAGAAGTTTATACCCCTTGAGTCTCTCGTTCTTTCTTGTGGCAACGACATTCCCAACGATTTTTCCTAGTTCCATATTGCTCGAATTCCTTCTATACTTTATTTAAGAATAAAATAGTAAATAATCAGGTAAAATCAACAGTAAAAATCTTGACTTGATCATTATTTTAAAATCAAACGCTTTTGTTAAGCGTTTCAATGAATATTTTGCTGAATCAAATAATAGTGAAAAGGCTGTCAAACAACGACCTTTCTTTGGGCGAAAGAGTGGCTTTTGTGATCGTATTCAGCGACCACTTACTCTTCAGGTCTTATTTAACATCTTCAGGTTTTTTGGGTATTAGATACCTTTCAAGGTGGAATAGAATGGCATCTTTAACACCTTCGAGAGCTTCCTCGCGGGTATTGCCTTCACCGACAACCATGCCTCTAAGTCCCTGAGGATAAGCCAAATACCCATCAGACCGTCTCTCGAATATAATTTTCATTTCTTTCATGTCACACCGCTACGGTTTACACATCCTGTAATTATAGTATCCCTTTGGTTGTTCAATTATTACATACTTGTTATATATATATAACAAATTTCCCCTATTGTCAAGTCAAATATTCGATTTCGGCACTATTTTACTAACTCTTTGCCCAGAAAGATGTTGCGGTCGAACCGGTCGGTTTTCGTATTGTTATAAATTATCTTGAAAATGTCTCTCTGGTTATTTGATAGTTTTTTTCCTCGTCTTGGCAGCACAACTTCAGCGGTCTCTATGGCTTTATCAAGCTTGTATTCCACTAATTCATCCTTTGTTCCCCAGGAGAATGATGGGACATATTTGGGACACATGCCTCCACCGAACAGGTTTGCGCTGAAACCTATAACTGTACCGGAGTTCAAGAGAGTGCCGATCCCAAGCTTGGTGTGGTCCCCTATGAAGGAACCGATTTTTATGTGACCGGTGGGTATTTCGTTACTGCCGTCTACGAGTACTTTTATCTCGCTGTAATTGTTTTTCAGGTCACTTGTGGTAGTGAGCGCTCCCAAATTAACCCACTCGCCGATGTATGAGTGCCCGATGTAGCCTTCGTGGCTTTTGTTGCTGTAACCCAGGAGTATTGACTGTTCGATTTCTCCGCCGATCTTGCATTGAGGTCCGATAGAACAGCCCGGGTGTATTTTTGCCCCCGCAAGGATTTCCGATCTCCAACCGACATAGGCAGGTCCTGTGATGACAGTATTAGGATGTACATGAACGCCGCCGCTCAACCATATTGGTCCCTCCCGCGCATCTAATATAGCCCCTGAATCGACTTTTGCCGTCTTTCCAATGTGAACGAAATCCTTGTTGTAAAAGTAAACTCCATCATCAACAATCCCAGCTCTCTTCGAAGAATATAATCCCTTGAAGTCCTCCTCGATAAAGGTTGGATTTTGGTTTACCAGGTCCCAGATATAATTTAACATGTCCAATTTGACATCAACAGCTTTCGCTTCCCTGACCAGAATCCTTAGCAGGTCGTTCTCCGATGGTATCTTTGTCAGGATCTCGACTTTTTCCGCAATATTCTTCGATGTTTTAAAACCGAGCACTTTCCCGGCAGCCAGGAAAATTGATTCCTCGGGAGCTGCATCAACCACCTCTGAAAAGTTGTTTGGAGGATGAATACTCCCGTTCATGAAAAGTATTTCCCCCTCCAGCCCGAACAGGTCCTCGTTCACCCTTAAAAGATGGGTTTCTTTTAGTATCTGGTTAAAATATGCACGTGATATCAATCCAACATTGGCATCCTTGAACACCGCCTGGTACCTCTCCAGGTTAGTGAAATTCCCTATTCGAAGCTCAAAAACAGGGTGCGCAAGAGTTATGGGTAAATAGTTTTTCCAGGTACTTGTTTCGAAAATTATAATGTTTCGCACGATATTCTCCCTTTTATTTTATTTACTTTTTCAGCATAGTCATTTTATAAAGTCAAAGTGTATCTTACTCTAATCGGCTAAAACGGCTCTTCCATGAGCCCATCGTCTCAAATTCTCAATGTCCTCATTTCGTGTTACAGACAACGGGTGCGTTTGCCCGAGTTCGTCGAGGATCAATTCGGTGGTTATCACTCCCTGCCCCGAGAACGCGCTGTACAGAGCTGATATGACTGCTTGTTCGATCTCCGCGCCACTGAATCCATCCGAGTTTTCCGCCAGCTTTTTTATATCAAACTTTTCCCAATCCTGCTTGTGCTTGAGCATTACTATCTTGAAAATTTCTGCTCTCGCTTTGAGGTTTGGCAGGTCCACGAAGAATATTTCGTCGAACCTTCCCTTTCTGAGAAATTCAGGGGGCAGCCTCTGGACATCATTGCAGGTTGCGACGATGAATACAGGCGATTCCTTCTCCTGCATCCAGTTGAGAAACGTTCCCAATATCCGCCTGCCGAGACCGCCGTCCGATTCGGAACTCCCCGAAAACGTGAAGCCCTTTTCTATCTCGTCTATCCATAATACAGCAGGCGACATTGCCTCTGATAATTTGAAAACCGTTCTTAGATTTTTCTCGGTTTCGCCAATGTACTTATCGTAGAGCGCGGATGGATCAAGTTTTAGAAGCGGTATTCTCCAGAACTTCGCAATGATTTTGGAGCATAGGCTTTTCCCGCATCCCGGCACCCCGAGAAGAAGAACGCCCTTTGGAGGTTTTAAACCGGCTTCTTTTGCCTTTTCTGAAAAAGCCATGCGCCGCTTCTTCAACCATGTTTTGAATTTAGTAAAACCGCCGATGTAAGGGATCGATACAGGGTCATAATAGTACTCAAGCAATCCGCCCTTCTCTATTATATCCTTCTTGAATTGAAGAATGAGGTCTATGTCTTGTTCACCAAGTACGTGATCCCGAAGGATAGCGCGCGAAATTATGCGCTCGATCTCCCGCAGGGTCAGTCCGGTCATCTGGTGCGCAAGTTTCTCTATCTCAGTATTTGAAAGCTTTATTGCGAAACTCATCCTGTCAGCAAGGTCTTTTAAGGTCTTTAGCATTATCTTGTAAACCTCATCCCGGTCAGGCAGCTTGAGATCATAGAGCACAAACTCTTTCTTCAGTTCGGTGGGAGGATTAATGGTTGGAGCAGAGATAATGATGGATTTGTATGATTTGGCAAAGCTGGCGCATAAATCCCTTAGCTTCCGAATAATAAGCTTGTCCTCCAGGTAATGATGAAAATCCTTTAGCAGGTAGATGGCGTCAGTCCCGGAATCGATTGTGTTTAACGCCTGCATGGGTTCGAGAGAATTGTAAATGCCGGTTTTCTGTGGAAACCTGCTCAAACCGGTTGTGGAACTCCAGACGAAAAGAGGTATGTGCACCAGTAATGAAACCTGGTCCAGTATGCTCACAACACGCTCTTCTTCCCAGGATTGCACCCCAATTATCGGGTATCGCGATTTAATAAGGGTATTTATATCTTCTACAGGGTCCATAGTTCTTTGGGTTGTTAGTGATAATGGGGAAATTTATTCGGTTTTCGAATAAAGTCAAGCACTGAATTCACCCTGCATGAAAAGGAGTTACGGGTCGGGTTGCGGAGCGCGGATTTTTAGAAAAACTATACAAATTCAAGATCAGCGTCCATTAATAATGCTCTGTTCCGGGAGAAGGATTACTTAACTATAAGCATCTTCCCTGTAGCAGCGAAGTCATCCGCGGTCAAACGGTAGAAATAAATACCCGTAGTGACTTCATCGGATTTAAATACCGCCCTGTGATATCCAGCTTTCATGTTCTTGCCGGAGATCAGATTCTCCACTTTCTCTCCAAGGATGTTGTAGATCTCCAGGCTGACTTTTGCCTCGTGTGGCAGCGCGAAGAATATGTTCGTCTGCGCGTTGAAAGGATTAGGGAAATTTGCGTATAACCTGTAATCCATGGGAATCTTTTCGGGCTGTTGCTGCTCGTCCTCTATTCCCACAACGTAGTCAAACCGGCTTCTGAGTCCCCAGCAGTCGAATTCGAAGGAAGTTAAATATCCGTCAGGAATATTGAAAGTAAGCTGCCCGGTCATGAATGTCGTAACAGATTTTCCCTTCGAGGTTGGAGTAAGAAAAGAACCTATATCGACCCTATAGACCCCGGGTCCTTCGATGAAGAATTCAAAAAACGTCTCATAAAGACCGTTGAAAACAATGAGTTGTACAGGACCCGGTATCATAACGTTTATGATATCGAGATACAATTCCATGTCCTCCCAGTAGGGATTTGGGTAGTAGGTGAAAAGACAGTTTAACTCACTGACGCCGCCTTCGGGTCCCAGTCCGCGCGGTACCAGGTCGAGTGAAAGGTTGAGGGATTCGACGAACGCGTAAAAGGGCTCGTAAATAACCCCAAATTCGTCTGAGAGGTCATCATTGCCTCCATAAGAAAAACCGGCGAATTCAAGTTCGTTGGACCTCGATTCCTCCAACTCCTGAGTAACGTACCTATCCACCGTGATGGTATAGGTGCTGTCGTCATTGTGGAAGTAAAACCAGCCGGTACCCGTTTCGTCTGAGTTGAGTACCCTGGTATTATTACCCCCGGTGAATCCAAGCGATCCGGGAACGTTCCAGTTCCATACCTTGACTTTGACGAATTTGAAGTACGGGAAATCCGGTGTTGATACGAACTTGTAAACGGTGGTATTTCCACAGCTAGATGGGTCACCCTTGAAATCGATCTTGCCCTGTCCTCCGGGTGGAATGTACACCGCTTGCCAGTCGCAGTACTTCTTCATCGGGTATTCTGTGTAATTGGGAGATTCACAAATAGAGCTGTCCGCCTGGGCGCTGTCTGCCTCCCATTCGATGATGTCATCGACGACCTTATTTATCTCCCCCTGTATCCTTACGGAATCTTCGTGGGTGGCAGCGCCCTCAAGCTCGACCTGAAGGTCGTCCAGCTTGCCGTACAGATCGTTAAGCTTGTTGTGGCACATGGGTAAAATCCTGTTCTGAATGTAATCATCATAAGCTCTTTTCGCCGCGACCACTGCGCCCTCATAGGACATTCCCGATCTTAACGCGTCCACCTTTGCCTTTAAATAGGCATGATAACCATAGGTGGGGCTCCACCCCGAACGATGGTTTACCGCGGAATTCACGTGGAGCGTGGTCTTGTTCTTGATGTCGATGTCTCGCAAAGCATCCGTTACATACCCTCCGTAGCACTGCGTGAATTCGTCGTACATGACCTGGCAGCAGGAGTCTATTATCATCTGCTCGTATGCTTTCAGTGAGTCAGGGTGTAAGTCGTCATTGCCAAGCATGCAGATACCGCCATCAGAAGAGCCGTGGTTTGTAACCATCTTCTGAAACTCTATCTTTCTGCCCCTGCTCTCACAATATTCCTTTCTCCTGGCGATCGCCCTGGCGATCTCCCTGTGAGCGTTCCTGACGTGCCTGATCGTGCAGGAATCAACCCTGTCCGCGGGGATGTCATCATAAGTATCAGGGTTTTTTGCCGAGTCGGGTCTTTCTCCGTCAAAGTACAGCACCTTGATGTTTCCCGGGCAGTATCCAAGTGAATCCACCTTTAACTTGTATAGATACGCCAGGTTGTTCCAGTATTTCGGTTTGTTGGATGGCGCGCGAATGCCGCCACTCATTAAAATGGCGAACTTGCAGGAATCGCATGGAACGGGTGGAAGCAAATCCCTTCGGTCTTCTCGAAAACCTTCGTCACGTTCGCCGCTTCTAAATGCCGAAATAGCGCTGTCTCCAGGAATTAGTAGATCAAAACCGAATGCGAAGATAATTCCTATAAGTGTGTCCTCGGGATTGTAATAATACGGCTCATCAACAAAGGATATTCTCCCGTGTATTAGTACCAAGCCCCCGAACCATGCTTCAGCAGGAGGCATAGGACCATCTTCATCCAGCATCATGACGGATTGAGGTGGGAATGGCTGGTCCTGGTAAAGGTCGGAATAGTGATCAAGAAATACCGGATAACCCGGATATTCAAAGTATCCTATGATACCAATAGTGTCCCCCTCCTCAACATCTGCGCTCGTATAAGCTTCCGGAATAGTGTAAATTGTTTGGGAATTTAGATGCCCCGCAAAAAAGGCAACAAGCAGCAATATTGACAAAACAAACAGCACAAATCTAGTATTCATTTGTTTCTCCAATTTTTAATGTTAATTTCCAATGTATAAAATAAATATAAGAAATTCTAGCGGGTTTGTCAAGGCTTCTTTTTATATTCTTTTCTATTTGAAATTATTTCCCAAATAATAATTATATCAATATAGGCATCATTATTACTACACCATATCGTTTGGAATTATTTTCTTACCAGTGATCACAATTCACAGATAATAATCTGTAAATATATTACTTTTAACTTTTTGCATTTATCCAATCTTGACACTTCTGAGAAAAATCTGATCCACGGTTATTTCATCCAGTCATCCATTTTCCCTCATCTTGCGTTGGGTGGTTCAGTCTTATGGATGGCTTTCGTGTTATTTATAATTGATTATCAGGATAGTAGCTCTTGACAGGGCTCTGTTTGCAGGGAATCCAGGCTGATCGTTCATCATTGGACACCAGAGTCCGCTGCACTCCTCTCTTTCTCCCGCGCATTCATCGCCGCAGATCTTCAGATTTATGTCATCTTCCGAGAGGTTAAAAGTCTCCTTGACCTCGGCGTTTCGCTGCGTTGCCAGTTCATAGTTCTTTCCAAAAAGATTGAGGTAGGAGGCATAGCTTTCCAGGACGAGTTCGATACCGGGATTCTTATCCTTCATCTTAAGCGCGATGTCCAACGCGTTCCGGGCTCGCTGTAAACTTGGGCTGTAGTACTCTTCAGGGCGGAGCGCTCTTCTCGATTCTCTCGGATCCGGCTGACTGAACTTGAACAACCTTACGAAGAATATATTGTTCTCGTAGGTCAGATCCACTTCAGTGGCAAGGGTGTCGAGCTGACATGTGCCTTCACTCAGGATCTCAACAGCGTATCTGTACTGTTTGACGCCGTCCAGGAAACTTCCATCGTTATCCTTCCCATCCCAGGTGTATTGGAAAGGAAAATTATTTTGAGTCAAGGTCGGGAAGGATTTTATAACCTTTCCGCGGGTATCGACAACTTCAAGGTCGCAGGTCATTGATGCGCCTCCACCCACGCCTGAAATGGAGATGCTTGTTGAACCGGTAACAGCTTTTACCTCTTTAACCTTACCGACAGGCAAATACAGCATGTCAGCGAATTGATCGTTTCCGACCCGAATCTCTACCCTTCGATTCTCGAACCATGAATCCATCTTGACGTCGAGGCAGTTGTTTATACCGTCTATGACATTGTGCCTGTCATAAACCGTGATTCGCGAGGACGAGATACCGAGGAATTTACTGAGAATGTAATCCCTGACAGCCAGGCTCCTGTCATTTGCAAGCTTAGAGAGGCTTTTCCAGTTCTGCTTGCGGTATTCTTCCTTGGTGTCATTGTAATGAAGAAGCCACGTTCTCGGTTTGTCCCCGTATTGCTGTGTAAAATCTTCAGGAACAAAATCCCTGCTGTCTGAAAGTACGTCCGAATAGCCGTATAGTACAATATCGATTTCCGGGTATTCCTCCATTCTCTCCCCGATAAGATTGAGCGCGTTGATGTTGTGTTCCATATCCGGTTTTACGTCGGAAGAGAGAGCGTCAAAATATACTAATGGCACGATTGGATACTCTTCATAAGTCGCTTTGAGAATAATGGGTTCCGCGTCGATACCGGACACTGTCAGTTGGGGAGCGTATTTTATGGAAACCTTTTCAATATTATCATCCTCGTAGCTTTCAATTACGTTGTCTTCATAATCTACGAACGAGTAGAGTTCATCTTCCCAGGTTTCAGGCAGCCAACTGAACCTCATTGAATAGATAGTGTCTGAGAACTCTTCCGGGTTGAATTCCGTTGAGACAATGAGATATTCCTCCATACCTTCGCCCGGATATTTGCTGTAAACTCCCAGCTTGAAACTCCTGTCCAGCGCGATCTCACCGGTTAGAATAACATCCACGCGAACATCGACTGAATCAAGGGTTGGAACCACCCGGGAATCATGGCAGTTGCCGCTTACGTAGGTTTTCGTCTTAAGGTTGCGGCACATCTCACGTATCTCTATAGGCAGCGCCACGATGTTGTTGTTTTCACCGCCGCCCTCTCGAACGGCGTCATTCATATCGATATAGAGAAACACTTCTTCTTTATCAACAATGTCATTGACCTTGACGTCATCGAAATGTATGGCGTACAATCTGCCCTTGAATTCTTGTGGCTTTATCTCGACAACAGCTACCGGGGGAACCTGGACCTCTTCGATGGGCTTACTGTAGTATAATCCGACCTTGAATGGCGAATTGACCCTGCACTTTTTAGCTTCGATAGTCTTCTTGACCGAGATGAATTCCTTTTCGAGTTTCCCGCAGTGCTTGCCGATTATTATTTTCTCGGGTTTTGCGCCGAGGTCGGGGTAATCCCTTCTGGGAGCGATGTATCCGATGGAGAGCTTATGAGTGGTCAAACCCGCTGGGCTATCCTGCCACGGAAGCTGCAGCGCGTAATCGAATTTGAAACGGTTGAACTTCAATCCTATCCCGAAGTTAAGCCATTCTTTTCCGTCGGCTCCCGCCCTAAGAGCAAGGTTTTCGCCTAAGTGTCCTTCCAAACCCAGGTGCAGCCTGGTATCTGCCTCCCCGTTAAGCTCCTTGAGTTTGTACTCCTCTTCTATCGACAGGGTGGTGTTTAAAAAGTTGACCGCGCCGCCAAACCGCAGAATCCCCGGCAGCTTCCCCTCGTCAACATCCTCTACTGAAAGCCGGGGTTTGATAAGGTTTTCATAAGTAATGCCCAGGTTTAAATACCTTGTCGTAAGCATGAATCCGGCATCCAACCCGAGCTTGAAGCCGACCGATGTGTCAAAAAGGGGGTCGTTTGGGTCCACGCTGTTATCTTCCTCGAATCCATACCTGATTAATCCTGGTCTCAGCCCGAAGTGGAGAAGGTGCCCTTTCGCCCAGCGATGCTTCAGGAAACCAATACCCCAACTCCCCTTGATGATAAGCTCATTGAATATCTCGCTTGACAACGCGGATACATTTATACCCGCCGACTGCTGCCAGCAGGATTGATTCACGCATCTCCTGAACGGAAAAACAAAAGCTATATTACCCTGGTGAAGATTGTCATTATCGATGTTCGCGAACAGGTAATGGTATCCCGCAGACAATTCATAATTGTTGACCAGTGATAATCCTGCCGGGTTCCAGATGGTTGTATATACATCATTAGAGACCGCTGTGAAAGCGCCGCCCATTCCCGCGGGTCTCGCGCCAAGTTCAAACTCTTGACAAACACCATTATTTATGACAAATAACACGAGGAGTGAAGCAGTTAATTGTACAATAAGCTTTCTCATTTTTCGAATTTTCTCTTTTGTTCTCTTGTCCATCCAGTTATCGATTTCCGTATAGATTCATTTTAAAACATAGTCTATGATTTCGTTCATTCATCCAACCATTTTAACCAACAGAGCCCAATTGCATTGATTTTATTGTTAATTATACTTTGGCGCAGTTGGTCCATTTTTATATTTACCTCTTTATCGCTATAGTTCCGGTATAGTACGGGCTGTCTGTTTTGTATGAAGGGCAGAACATCTGCCAGATATATATTCCTGGTTGAAGAGGTTCGCCACGATCATCTGTTCCGTTCCAGATATCACCGTCCTCCAGCGTTCTTACCAGCACTCCTCTCCTGTCGTAGATTTTAGTAAAAGCGTCGAAACCAGCGCTGAAAATCAGCGCGTCGTTAAAGCCGTCATCGTTTGGAGTGATTATTCTCGGTATGTTCTCCAGCGGAGGGCATTCCAGCATGCACGTGTATGGGATCGTGATCTCTGTTTCATTATCTGCCGGATCGCACTCTTCCCACATCGAATCGGAAGTAACAGCCCAGACCTGGGCTCGAATATTTGCAATTGAAGGGTCGCATTCATCATCGATCGGCACATAAAAATTATATGTGACCTGCTCTCCTGGTTCGAGACGTGGAATAGCCCAGGAGTTTATATCGTCATCTGTGACCGGCATGAACGGGCGGAATTGAAAGAAAAGCACGACATCGTCAACGGGCATATTTCCAAGGTTGGCGCAAGACACCTCTATGTACAAAGTCTCTGATGGCTCAGCGTATCCATCGCCGGAGTTGTCGGTTATGTTTCCTTCAACAAGCAGGTCATAACAGGTGTCCTCCCTGCAGGTGCTGAATGTTGTGTAAGTGTTATTGGAATAATTGCTCTCGATGCTGTCCGACCGGACCATCACAGTGTTCCAGAAATCGATGGGTCTCTCGTCGGAGGTTATCTCCAGCACCAGCCTGAAGGCAACCGGAGGTCCCGGAAGAAGCTGGTCGATCTCCCAGGAAACCGCGTTCATAATTGGAATGTAAGTAAAATCGGTAAAACCTGCCGGGGTTGTGTCGGTGTTGGCAGGCAACAGGTCGGTCACGGTAATGTTTTCAACGATCCGGTCTCCAATGTTCCTTACCAGGACGTTGTACTCGATGATGTTCTCGTCACACCTTACCGTAGCTTCCTTTGTAACTTCGAGATCGACGTAAAGCGTGTCTTCGGTCACCGATTTGCAGATGGTGGTGTTGTCGGTGTAACTCTCATATTCGATGCTATTATAAAGGAAAGCGTCTGCCTGGATCGTAACGCACGAACTGGTTGCGGGTGGGCGTACCGTGGTATCCGGGTAGGGTATTGCCTCCACATCGATCGATGCCTGGATCCACATCCTGGTCAGCTCCCCTCTTTCAAGGCTTTCGGCTGCGTAGGTGTACTCCCTGCCGGATTGTTCTACAAGGCTGAAGTTCGAATTAGAGATGCCGACCGCGGCAGAAGAGATAAGGTATGCCGCTGGAAGAAGCACTTCAAGCGTGCAGTCCTCCGCGCTGTGAGCCCCAATATTCCTGCATTCAATAAAGTAAACGAGATTTAAGGGGTTGTCACCGGGCAGGTCGTACCTGTCGTGGGATCCGATAAGCTCGAACGGGGAGGTATATATCTTGACATCGAGATCCTGAGCCAGCTCTTCACTCCAGCCGGCTTGAAAAAGCAGTGCGAGCGCGAACACAATTATCAACGGATATTTTTTAATGCGCTGAATTATCATGAGTTCTCATAACTGAAATTCAAATGTCACCAACAAATACTATCGTAAAAGACAACATAAATATTATTCCATTCCGCCGGGATTGTCAAGGCAAATATATTTGCCGCGATTGTTTTGTGTCATTTTACAGCCCATCCGTTTTGTCATTTCGAATCCCGATTTATCGGGATGAGAAATCTAACCAAACAGGAAGTCTGGTTTTGGGAGTTTGAAACAAACTCCGCGATAAAGGTGATTATTTACCGATGCTTATATATCATTGATGACATAGATTTCTCGACAAGTTATAATTGTCTCATTTCATTTACCTGCTATGGAGCGTTATGAAAACCGCTGTGAAAATAAGTGTTCGGTCTCGAAATGACAAATGGGAATCACCGGAGTGGTGTGGGTGTACCTAACCAATCCAAAGGATTGTAACTAAGACTTTGTCTTTGTTAATGAAGTTTATTTCAAAACTACACCGGACTCTACAAGATGTAACGAAGGTTTTATTCCCTCCCCCCCCCGAAATAGCATTGGCTTGTATGCTGCTTAAATAAAGCTCTGAAAGCATAATTAATCCAGGGTTTTTAGTTGTAATATGATTTAGGGAATTCTAGCATACAAAGTCAATGCACTCCGACACCCACCCCTTTTAATCTTCTTTTTTCTTATTTCTTTCCTCTCCTTTCATTTCTAAAAACCGTCAAACCGTAATTTTAACCTACGCAGCCCAATGATCCTGGGACTTGGCATGGCAAATTCTGGCGAAGTAGGTAGATACCTGCCCCAACAGGGTCTCTTTGTTTTTTTTAGTTTTCATTGCTATAAAATCGCAGGCTAAAGCGCTGCGGCTACTTAATCTTTTCTTTTTTTTACTTCAAAAATCGTTGATCTAATAATCCCCGATAAATCGGGACAGGCGTTATTCTGCAATCAATCTGTCCCTCTAATCTCCCCGATCCATCCCAGCTTCTCTGCCTGCTCTTCTCTATCCTCCTTGCTTAGTTCCAGGGATAGAGCCTCGGAGCAAAGCTGCTTGCACCGCGCCCGGTCTTCGAGGTTATAAGCCGCTTCGATCACAAGATAGTACCCCTCGACAAGGTTGTATTTCGTCTGGTGCTGGTCCGCTTTGAGTTTCTCGAGCAGTTCGCTGGCGCAGGTGAAAGCGTTCTGCCAGTCATCCCGGGATTTATAGACGTGCACCAGGTTCCAGAGCGGTAATTTCCCTTCGGGGAACCCGGATGCAAGCCCTAACGCCAACTTTTCCGCCTTTTTGTAACACCCCTCCTCCACGTAGGTGTGGATTAAAACGTGGGTTGCGGGATCCCGCGAATACCTGCTTTTCTCCCTCGCTGTTTCCAGGTAACCCAGCCCCTTCTCTCTATCGTCCTTGACAAACGGCAGCCAGGAAAGCCAGCTCAACTTGTTGCTTTTCCAGTAGAAATAACCGCCCAGACCGAGATAAGCGTCATAAACGGTCGCGTCAGCTTCTATGGAGCGCTTCAGGGTTTTGACCGCAGTCTTGGTTTTGGAATATCCCGTCCAGAAGCTTCCGTATTCGAATTCCAGGACGGCGATATAGCTGCATGCTGATCCCTGTAAATACAACAGCCAGCCGTTGCCCTTGTCCTTTTTCAGCGCTGCTTCTGACAGTGCAACAGCCTTTTCGAACAGCGCCATCAGCGAATCCAGCTCCGCCCAATCCTCCCTGTCCTGCATCCTGGATTGCATGGTTACACCCAGGAAGAAATAGCCGGTTGGGTCATCGGGGCGCTGCGAAATCAGGCTGGTGAAAAGCTTTTCGCCATATTCAAAATCGCCGTTCATATTCCTGGATAGAGCCCCATTTATGAGGGTGTCATAATCCGCGTTCCCAACCATATATTCAGCGGATAATGGCGAAGAAATAAATACAAAAGCGGTTACAGTTATGAAAATCAGTAAAGAATTCTTCAAATTGACCCCGGTATCTAATTTGTTATTTATTGAAAAGTTTTTCAGCAATAGTGTCGCTTTCTTTGTTGCAGCTTTTGATAGTATTCAGCAGGTTTTTGGTGACTTCTTCGTACAGTTTCAGTTTATCTGTTTTTCCGAGGGCGATGATGTGTTTAGCGAGGGTAGCGCAGTCGTCCCGCGCCGCCGGACCGGTGATGCTTTTACATATCCCGTGTTTGGAGATGTTATTGAGAAGCTGTCTCGCGATAAATGTGGTTGCCCTGATTGCCTCTTTTTCTTCAAACCCGGACGCTTCGAGGAGTTCTACGCAGGTGACGATATTTGAGAGAAGGAGGTTCGAGCCGAAGCAGGCGGCGGCATGGTAAAGAGCTTTGTGCGCGGGATCGACCTTTACCAGCATGCCTTCCCAGTTCTTGACCATAGAGCTTGCTATGGGGAGAAATTCGTCGCTTCCTTCCGCGCCCCAGGTTATCCTTCTGAACGGATTGTTCTTGAACCCTGATTCCTTGATGGTCTGAAATGGATGCAGCGCGAACGGGATGTATTCATCCCCCGCTGGAGCGAGTATTTCCGCTGAATGGACTCCGGATGTATGTACGAGAATCTTCTTCTTTCGGGGCTTATGTTCGGCTATCAGGTCCACAAGTTCAGCTATTTTATCGTCCGGCACTGCGATAAAGATAGTGTCCACCTTGTCGATAAGCCTGGGGATGTCGCTGAAAACTCCGCACGGGATGAATCGCGCAGCTTTCCGGCTTTTGGCCTCATCGATGTCGTACAGCCCGGAGACATTCCAGCCGCTGCGTTTCATCCAAAATGCAAGGTTGGAGCCCATGCGTCCGGCTCCGATATACCCGAACTTCATATAAAACACCGCCTGATTATCAGTCCATGCTAACCTTATACCACTCTTCAGAGCTTAACTTTCTTCGAATATACTGCGCCCTGAAGACGTCTCTTTCCTGGGAAGTAAGCCTCGCTTCAAGCATTAATTGCAGGTGAGTTGGCTGTACCAAAATGAAGGAGTCGGACGGGAAATAACTCTTGCCGTTCGACATCAATATCTTCAGCGAATATCCCAGCCATATAGTAGAAAGGTATTTCAAAGCGTCCGATGATGATAGCGCTTTAGCGTACTTGATTATGCCGACCGTCCGCCATACCTTGTTCTCCATCTGGAAGAACAGTTCTTCGCGGAGCTTTTTCCTGCATTGCCGTTCGAAACCGGTAATGAATTCGAGGCCTTCCCTGGCGATATCGAGCAATCCATTCTGGGTCATGCCCAGGCTTTTATTTGTGTATATCTGGAAGATATTGCCATAAACCTGGGTGCCTTCACCATAGAACCCGCGCACGCTCAAATCCCTTAAAATAAGCCCTTCTCTGAACTTCTCGAATTCGTTGAGCGTTACGATCCCGGGGAGATGACAGAGAAAGGATGCTCTCATTGCGGTGCCGCAATTTGTTGGGCAAGCCGTGAGATAACCCCATCTTGACGAGTAGGCGTAACTCAGGTAATCTGCCAGTATTTCATCCACGCTCTTCAGTCTATTGAAGGAATTCTCCAGGTTATAACCAGGGTAGATCGAGCCGGTTCTAAGGTGGTCTTCCTCGTTAATCATGATGCTAAGCGCGTGGTCTCCTTCGAGAAGGAAGACCCCGGATGGTTCCCTGCTTGCCGAAAGGTCGGAGCTTATGAGGTGTCTTTCGACAAGGAATTTTTTCTCGTCGCTTGAAAGGTCCTGCATCCTGTGGTAGGAGCCGAGTTCGCCCAGAGGTGAATTGACGAGGTTTTCCTTGACCAGGGTCAATATGCCGGTTTTTTCCCGCTTGTTGCACCGGGTTAGGAATTTGTGCTCAGCGAGATTCCTGGCTATTCTCACTCTCGTAGTAAGCACGATATCTTCGCCCGGGTTGGTGGCGAACCACGGTATGCCGTCCCTTGGAAACTTATCCCAGATCATTTCTGCTTTCCTTTATTAAATCCCTTAGCCGGGCTGCTTCTTCGAAATCTTCGTCTTCGATGGCTATCTTCAATCTCGTCTTCAGTTCGGGCAGCATTGCCCCGGAAGTCTCGAGCTGTTCTTCATGTTCCACGTGTTTATATGCGCCGTGGATTTTGTGAATGATAGGCGCGATTTTCGTTTTAAACGCTTCGTAACAGTCGGGGCATCCGAATTTCAGCTCCCTCTTGAAGTCAAAATAACTCATTCCGCAAGTGGTGCACACCATTTTTCTTTCCCTGGATTCCTCCCGGGACATCTTTGAGACGAGATCGTACATCTTGCTTTCGTTCTGCTTTATCTGCCGCTTCTTTTCCTTCTCCTTTATATCCGCGACCCGCATCTGCTCTTCAAGCCCTACTTTCATTGCGCAGCTTTCGCACACCCGGAACTTCTTCTTTTTGCCGCCAATAACCTGAACGACCGTGATGGATGCAAATTCCTTGCCACATTTTTCGCACATCTTCTGGGTTTTCTTGCCTCGCTCAGCCATATTTTCTCTTGATCTCCCCGGTCTCGTCGGAAGCGGAACCTTCGTGCAAACGGATTATTCTGTCCGCTATAGTGGAAAATTTCAGGTCGTGAGTAGCCAGTATGAAGGTCTTGCCCAATTTCTCTATCATCTTCATTATTATTCCCTGAAAAACCAGGCTGTTCTGCTCGTCCAGGTTGCCTGTGGGTTCGTCTGCCAGCACTATGTCGGGGTCGTTGGTCAGCGCTCTCGCGAAAGCGACGCGTTGCTGTTCCCCGCCGGAGAGTTGGTTGGGATAGTGGTTCCGCCTGCTTCCCATATTCACTTCGTCCAGCAGGTATGATGCCCTATCCCTGGCGGTTTTCATGTCCTTCCTCGCCATAAGCTGCGGAAGAATAAGATTTTCTAGGGCGGTGAACTCGGGGAGAAGGTAGTGGAACTGGAACACCACTCCGATTGTTGAATTCCTCAGCGCTGCGGCTTCCTTGTCGGAGAGGTTGCTGGCCGGTTTGCTGTTAATGAAGATCTCTCCGCGCGTGGGTTTGTCTATCAAGCCCAATATATGAAGCAGGGTGCTCTTCCCAACGCCCGATTCCCCGACCAGCGCCCAGAAGGAACCGCGGGGCACGCGGAGGTCTATTCCGCAAATAACGCGGAGCAGCTCGTTGCCAACCATAAAATACTTGTGCAAATCTTCTACTTTTAATACTAAATCTTCTTCCACGATCCATCCTAAGTTTTACTCTACGATTTAAAATAAAGTATATATGTCCAATGTCAACTTATTTTCTGAATGGCGAACTTCTGAAAATTTCATTTGTCAGGGAGTTATTTCTTTATTATATTATATTTTGATGGAATTTGTCCGAAATGGTTTTAGACGGATATAAAAAGGAGGATTTACATGTTAGATCTACTGAAAAGAACGGTATTAACCGGTTTGGGATTCGCTTATCTGACAAAGGACAAGGTAATGGAAGCGGGTAAAAAGATCGCTAAGGAAGCGAAACTTTCCGAGGACGAGGGGAAGAAATTCCTTTCGGAACTGGTGACCCAGACGGAGAAAGCCAGGAAAAATGTTGAAGCTCAGGTCGAGGAGTTTGTGAAAAAGAAGATAGACAAATATGATGTTGCGACGAAGAAGGACCTGGAGAAACTTGAGAAGAAGATAGCAGCGCTTGAGAAGAAGCTTGCGGCGAAGGGTAAGAAGTAGGTAAGTGTATTAGCGGATACTGTATTTTATTGGAATTTTCAGGGAACTTCTCAGATGTTCAATATTTGTAATACGGTTTGGTTGTTAATACGAGAGGGTGGTTGGCAGGATTTTTGATACGACTGTAGGAAGTTTCGAAAATCATGCCAACCATAACCATAGAGGATGAAACTTTTTAAAAACGAAACACTGATGTAAAATGGAAACCAGAATAGGCTTCATAAATCGCACTTACCGGCACATCAACCGGTACTGGGATATAATGACCATCCTTGTCAAACATGGCTTGGGCGAGGTATTCAAGAACGTTCATTTAAACAAGTACATCGATTTCGGCAGGAAGAAGTTACCGAGAGCTGAAATGGAAAAGGTGAAACCTCTCACTATCTGGGAGCGGATACGGTTGGCGCTTGAGGAACTGGGACCCACGTTCATTAAATTCGGGCAGATAATGAGCAACCGTCCGGACCTTCTGCCTCCGGAGTTGATAGTGGAGCTTGAGAAGCTGCAGGATTCGGTGCCTCCGTTTTCGGATAAGGAAGCGAGAGAGCTGATCGAGCAGGAATTGGAGAAGCCTGTTGGCGACCTTTTCGCGGACTTTGATGCCGCGCCTTTTGCCTCGGCTTCCATTGCCCAGGCGCATAAAGCTGTTTTAAAAAGCGGCGAAAGGGTGGTTTTAAAGGTCCAGAGACCAGGAATAGAAAGCGCCATTAATGTGGATATTGAAATAATGAAGCACCTCGCGGCAATCATTGACAAGAACGTCCCAGGGGCTGATAACTTCAATCCGGTGGGTATCGTCGATGAATTTGAGCGTTCAATAAAGAGAGAAATAAACTTTAACATCGAAGCGAATAGTATTGAAAAATTTGCTGAGAATTTCAAATCTGAAACGAAGATATACGTTCCCGCGGTTTACAGGGAATACACGACACCCAAGGTGCTTACCCTGGAATATGTTGACGGTATAAAGATCTCGAAAATAGAGAGTGAGATCGAAGCGGGGAACGACCCCAAGGTGATAGCGAAACGCGGCGCGGACCTTTTGCTTGAACAGATTTTCGAGCACGGCTTCTTCCATGCCGACCCGCATCCGGGAAATATACTCGTCCTGAAGGACAATGTGATATGCTTTATTGACTTCGGAATGATGGGTACTTTGCACCCCGGCCACAGAGACTACCTGGCAGAAATAATGATAGGCGTGGTGAATCAGAACGCGGAAAAAATTACCAGAACCCTATTGAAAATAGCTGGTCAGGAAGAGATGGACAACTACGAACGAATGGAGATGGAAGTTGCCGACATGATAGACCAGTACTCACATTTGCCCCTGAAAGCGATAAATATCGGTGATTTCCTGACCCAGGCGATCCAGCTGATCTTGAAGTACAAGTTGAAAATTCCGGGGGATATCTACGTATTATCGAAAGCGCTTATCACTATCGAAGGAATAGGGAGAAAGCTGGACCCGGAATTCGACATGATATCCCACATAGAACCGTTCGCGAGAAAACTAATGATGGAACCCTTGATGCCGGGCAACTTAATCAAGGATATTTTTAACTCGTTCAAGGAATTCCTGCTGCTTCTTCAGGACCTCCCTTCAGAGATCAAGGACATTTCCGGAAAGATTAAACGTGGGAAATTCAAGGTCGAGATAGAACATAAAGGGCTGAACCCAATGCTCAAGAAGCACGACCAAATCAGCAATCGCATAGCCTTTGCTATCGTATTGGCATCGCTGATAATAGGCTCCTCCCTGATAGTGCTTTCGGGGATACCGCCGAGGTGGAACGACATTCCCATTATAGGGATTGTAGGTTTTGTCGGCGCTGGCCTCATGGGTTTCTGGCTCCTGATCTCCATCCTGAGACATGGAAAACTGTAGCATGAACTAAAAATGAAAAACAGAAAGAATATTTTTTTACTCCTGGCGCTGTTCCAATTTATCGCCTTTATTTCATGCGCGAAAAAAGTCGGTCCGTTGGAATTGGTCGGCAAATGGCAGCTCGGAACTCAAACGTTCATGGAGTTCTACTACCTTGACCACAGCATTCCCGAGGATGAACTTAAAAGCCTGGTAAAGGAGATCGGGCTCAGGCTGAAAAAGAACAACGCCGGCTTGCAGGAGGTTGGAGTGCTGGTATTATACGATAAGGATATCGCCGCTCTCGCTTCCTCCAATAAGATGATGAACTCGGTCCTCCAGGCGGGGATATTCAAACACAACCAGTTTTTCAAACACCCCGATTCGAAAGTGTGGGGAGGAGTGTATTTAAGCCTCGAAAGAGGAAAATCGAGAAGCACCTGGGAGATAATGGAAAGAACGGAACGAGGAGAGTAGCCTATCCCCTGTTTTTAACAATTTTTTTTAATATGGGTTAAAACGATTTAAGAATAGCGATTAACGACCTAATTCGTTAAAACTATGTAGGTTAAAATTGCAGATTTGCGAAGTAGAATAATAAGATAGCCTTTCCATAATTCAAAAAAACAATTGCATTTAATACTGACAATACTATATTTCAAAGTTAGTTAAATTGGAGGCTATAAATGAGAAATATAATACAAATTTTCTTAGTGATTATATCAATTCTGTCAGCATTAATGACCAGCGCGGTATTGGGTAATGAGGAATTGCAATACGTTCTGATAGAGATAGATAACCACGACCAGGTTTATGAACTGAATGATTTCGGGGTAAACATCGAGACGGTGAAGGGGAATCAAGTCAGGGCGTGGGTTACGGAGGAGCAGCGCGCGAGATTGATCGCGGCGGGTTGCAAGGTCTCCAGTCTCGAGCAGGAGCTGCGGGAATTCGAAGAGCGTTATCGTCGAATGTTACTCGATGACCTTGGAGAATATCACACTTACGCGGAGCAAACGGGGTACCTTCACACCATAGCGGCGACCTATCCCGGCATTACCCACCTTGACAGTATCGGACCGTCGATAGAGGGGCGCTGGATATGGGCGTTGAAGATCACCGACAACCCCCTCATCGATGAGGACGAACCGGAGTTCTGCTACTTCGCGACCATGCACGGCGACGAGCCCCCGGGTACGGAGATGTGCTTAAACCTGATAGATCTCCTGGTGACAGGCTATGGAACCTGGGATACAGCTACGAATTTCATCAATAACTACGAGCTATGGATCCTGCCGTTGATAAACCCGGACGGTTACGTGCACGCGCAGAGAAGGAACATGAACAGCGTGGACCTTAACCGGAATTACCCCGTTCCGGATGGCACTATCGGCGGGGATGGAAGCTATGTTATCCAGCCCGAGACCCAGGCGATAATTGATTTCCTGAATGAGCGATACATAGTGCTGGCAGCGAACTATCATACCGGCGCGCTTGTAGCGAACTACCCCTGGGATTATACTTCGGTTCGCCACCCGGACGACACTCTCTACATCGAGATAAGCCTCGGTTACTCATCCCGCAATACGCCCATGTGGAACAGCCCCGACTATGAACATGGAATTACGAATGGGTACGACTGGTACGAGGCGGACGGCACCCTTCAGGATTGGGGGGTCTATTTCAGGAGGCAGTTACATATCACGCTGGAGATATCGATTCTAAAGTGGCCCGCTGAGAGCGCTCTCGACGGTCTCTGGGATGACAACCGGGACGCCATGCTGCACATGATAACCTGGGCTAACCGAGGTGTGAGAGGCATCGTAACGGACAGCATCACGGGAGACCCGCTCGGCGCTGAAGTGAACGTCCTGGATATCGACTTTTATGTCGCGTGCGACCCATCCATCGGGGACTACCACCGACCGCTTCTACCCGGAACTTATACATTAGAATTTTCAGAACCAGGCTATCACACGAAAACCATTAGCGGGGTGACTGTCGGCGCGGGAGCCCCAACACGTCTTGACGTGCAGCTTAGATCCTACGGCGTATCAACTATCACCGGACACGCTTTCCTGGCGGGTGAATCCGTCCATAACGGGATTCTCGTCAACGCCGAGTACGACACCTTCCTCTCCAGCGATACAACAAACGCCTCCGGGTACTACAACATCTCCGGGCTCTTCGCAGATGTCCTTTATACAGTCACGGCTTCAAAGGACGGCTGGAAGGACTCATCTGTTACAATAACCCCAACAGAAGGCGCTTTCGATACGGTGGACTTCACCCTCTATCCTTATGATACGCTATACTTCTCTGATTTCGAGGCGGATAACGGCGGGTTTTACTCGTACGGTCCGGTGAACGACTGGGAATGGGGGACTCCAACAACGGGACCCGGGAACGCGTACTCGGGAGTAAACGCGTGGGCGACCAAGCTTAATTCGGATTACAATAATGAATCCCAATCGCACTTAGCGCTCGACCTCGACCTGACAACCGTAGAGTCCGCAGTGGTCTTCTTTATGAGCTGGTACAAGTTTCAGCCGTACTACATTTTGGGTTATCACGATGGAGGAAACATTAAGGTCTCGGTAGGTGGAGGATCCGCCATACTGGTTTATCCCGCAGGCGGGTACGATGAAACACTTTCAGGGTACAATTGGCTGATCCCCGAGGAGGAAGCGTTCGCGGATAATGACAGGGGGAACTTCTGGCACACCGAAGAAGTTGATCTCACGCCCTACTGCGGAAACAATATCACCCTCCTGTTTGAGTTCGGCTCGAGCAGCTCGACCACCGATGACGGCTGGTACATAGATGACGTTCTGGTGACGTTTGTGAACTACACTCTGATAGTTGATTCCCGAGGCAGCGAAATAAAACCGTCGGATTTCGAAATTCTCTCAAACCATCCAAATCCGTTCAACGCCTCGACAAGGATCAGTCTCAGGATAACAAAAGAATGCTTGACAAACATCAGCATTTATGATATATTAGGAAACCAGGTGTGGGAGAAAGGAGAAACGCTCTTATCCCCGGGTGAACATACTATCTTGTGGAACGCCGAGGATGAAAACAATGAGCAGTTGCCCACGGGAGTTTATTTGTGTGTGATTGAAACGGAGAACTCCCGAGACCTGATAAAGATGCTGCTGGTCAGGTAGCTGGATGGAAAAAAGTAGCCGCAGGTCTTTAGCCTGCGCTTGATAAACTATCGAGAGAGTTGGAATTAAGAAAATAGAAAATGTCAAACAATTGTAGCCGCAGGTCTTTAGCCTGCGCTTGATAAATTATCGAGAAAGCTGAAATTAGAAATTAGAAAATAGAAACAGTGGGATGCTTATTTATGCCGAACGAGAAGATATTGATAATAGATGACGAGGTGGATAACCTATACCTGCTTCAGATGCGGCTTCAGGCTTCGGAGTTCATTGTGGTAACCGCGTCGGAGCCGGCAAAGGGTATTGAAGTGGCGATTAATGAGAAGCCGGACCTGATACTTCTGGACGTGAAGATGCCCCAGATGAGCGGTTTTGAGGTCTGCCGCAAGCTGAAGAACACCCTTTCCACGGCGCGAATTCCGGTGATATTCCTGACCTGCCAGGATGACGTTACCCACAAGATCAAGGGGCTCGAGGACGGCGCGGACGACTACCTTATCAAGGACGAGATCGATTACCGCGAGATAGCGGCAAGGATTCGCTCTGTTTTGAGAAGAACGCAGGCTAATATCTCAATGAACCCGCTGACTCACCTGCCCGGGAACAAATTGATCGAGGCGGAGATCAATAAAAGACTTCAGAACGGGTTTAATTTCACGGTGGGATACGTTGACATTGACAACTTCAAGGCGTATAACGATGTATATGGCTTTAAATCAGGGGACAACGTTATTCTACTCCTGGCGGAGACAATGAATGACGCAGTCAACAGCAAGGGCGATTCGAGCGATTTCGTTGGGCACATAGGCGGAGATGATTTCGTGTTCATAACAACGGACAGAAATTATGAGAGTATTTCCAGGCAAATAATCGACAGGTTCGCCCTGAAGATACCCGGCTTGTACAGTGAAGAGCACCTGAGGGAAGGCGGGTTTCGAAGCGTTAACAGGGAAGGCGTCGAGCAGTTTTTCCCCCTGATCTCGGTTACGATCGCGAACATACCTGGCGCGAATCGCCTTGAATCCCCTGAAGATATCGCGCTGCAGGCTTCCAAGTTAAAGTCGAAGCTCAAGAACGAGGGCGGGAACAGGTATGGAACATTGAACATAGCAGCGTATGAGAATTCATAGAACTTGGTATAATATATAAATTCAATTATGAGATATTGAACAGTGAAAACGGTTTTAGATAAAATAAGATATGCATATTTGCCGCTGATTATCCTTGTTGTTTTTATAATGGCAGACTGCGCTCACATACCGGGAAGCAGCGAGGCGGAGATTTATAATAGTTACAAGCTCGCCGAGGACTATCTCAGGAAGCAGAAGTTCGACCAGGCGATCGGTGAGTACCGGGAGATCGTCAACAACTACCCCGAGTCTCAATACGCCGATGACGCATACTTCAAACTTGGTTACATTCACTGTGTAAAGGGCGATTATAAGCTGGCGAATACATATTTTACGATAGTTCTCGACAAGTATTCCAAATCGAACTGGGCTTTTGATGCTCAGACCTGGGCGAACCTTACAGGCGGGATACTTAGTTGTACCGACAAGATTTCGGACGCGGAGAAAAAATTGGGAACTTATAACGGGAATAAAAACACGAAGGATGATGAATTGACGGATAAGGTGGAGCAGCTCAAGCAGGAAAACAAGGAGCTAAGGGAAAGAATAGAGGAGCTGGAGAGGCTTATTGGTGAACTTGAGTAATTTTGTTATACAACTTTTTAATGATAATTGAATTATAACCATAAAGGAGTATTATGTGGATTTTTAATTTAATCTTATTTTTTATATTCATTGTCGCTGCGGTTGCCCTTTTTTATTTCAACCAGGGGGCAGTTCTGGATAATCTATCACTTGGGTTCAAGGATTATAAGGAGATATCCACGAATTTCGTTATTTTTGAGACCTTTTTGATTGGCGCTTTCTGGGCGTTTTTGTTCTCAGTGGTGCAGGAGATACGCCTGAGAATAAGGATATCCAAGCTGAAGAAAGCTAACAAACGCCTTCACGCTGAACTGAACCAATCCAGGACCAAACCATTGGACGATATCAACTTAGAGGAGGAATAGATTGATCGGGTATAACGCGGGTTTGATCCTCGTTCTTCTCATTGTTCTCTTCTCGCTGCTGCTTTTTTACATTGGAAGAAGAGCGAAGAAACGCTTGTCCGGGAAGTCCGTGGGTAGTTATATTGACGGCATACGTTCCCTCGTGGTGGGAGACCGGTCTCAAGCGGTACTTCACTTAACTAAAGCGGCGCAGGAGGATACCGAGAACATCGACGCTTACCTTTTATTAGGGGATATCCTTCGTGAGGAGAAGAAGGCGAGCGAGGCAATTAAGATACACAGGTCGCTTTTAAGCCGCCTCGAACTGAAGAAGGAGGATTTACTCAGGATTTACAGGAGTCTGGCGATGGATTACCTGGCTTTGAGCATGTGGGATGAAGCCTTAAGGTCGCTGAACAGGGCTCTGGAACTGAGAAAGGAAACGTGGATATATAAGCTTTTGCAAAGGGTGCATGAAGCGCGGGGTAATTTTGACGAGGCTTACAGGTGCCTGGAGAAGGCAGGGAGGGTTACCGGGGAGAAGGATGTCCAGCGGCTGGCTCTTTATAAAGTCGAGCAGGGGAGAAGGTTGATAGAGGCAGGCGGATACCACGAAGCGCGAATACTCTTCAAGGAAGCGATTAAGCTCTTCCCGAAATGTCTGCCGGCATACCTATATATCGGTGACGCTTACAGCAAGGAGGACCGGCTCGAAGAGGCTATCGAATGGTGGCACAAACTCGCGAATGAATTCCCGAATTACTCCCACCTCGTGTTTGACAGATTGGAATCCGCTTATTTCAAGAAGGGAGAATTCGGCGCGATGATACAGTTCTATGAAGGCTTGCTGGAAAGATCGCCGGGGAATGACAGGGTTCTGCTCGCGCTGGTCAGGATTTATGATAAGATGGGGGATTATGAGAAGGCTATCGAAGTAATCAAGGACTCAGGAGCCAAGCTTGATTTGGGGATGAAAATGAGGCTGGCGAAGCTGTACGCGGAGTCGGGCAAGAGCAACCAGGAGATAGCGGATTGGTTCGACAGTTTCGCGGGGGATGTTCTTCATGAGGAGAGGGTTTATGAGTGCGAGACCTGTGGGTACAAGAGCGCGGAGCCTTTGTGGTATTGTCCGCAGTGTAAGTCGTGGCAGAGTTTTGGGTTTGTGTAGAAAGCGGGAAAAATAACCACGGAGACACGGAGTCACGGAGAAAAAAATTTAATGTAAACAAAAAACGTGGCACCAGTGGCACACGAGACATTAAAAAACAGGTCAAAGGTCAAAGGTCAAAGGTCAAAGGTCAAAAGCCAAAAGTCAAAATTACAACCCCAAAAGCGTTTATCCATTAATTAAATCTCCGCCTTAGGGGTGGGGCACTGGCGTGCCTGCACCGCATTGGGGGTGGAATGGTGGAACAACAGCAAATGAATAAAACAAAAATATAGCACACGGACTACACGGATTAAACGGATAATCACGGATAAAAACATAACCACCCGCCACAAATGCACGAATAAGAATGAAGAAC
>JAFGQG010000064.1 GCA_016935765.1 bacterium | reverse complement strand
CTCTAATGATTTACTATTTACGATTTTCGATTTATGGTTTTCGATTTACACTTTACAACTTACGATTTCGGAATTTGAATTATACAACGACCGTGAATGTTTGGCAACAAAAAATATAGTGAAATTGCTGAGAAAATGATTTTTACTTTTAGTTTCTATTATTTTTATTTTCTCAATTTCTATTCTCAAACCTGTTCTTTAACCCACTCCACTATCTCAGTGGTTGGTGTCCCAGGTCCGAAGAGTTTTTTCACACCTGCCTCCTGGAGTTTTTGCATGTCTTTTTTGGGGATTATCCCCCCTCCGAAAACAGGTGTATCTTCCCTTCCCTTTTCTTTAAGGAGTTCCAGAACTTTTGGGAATATCGCCATGTGTGCGCCTGACAGTATGCTTATTCCTATCAGGTCCACATCCTCCTGGACAGCGGCGTTCACTATCATCTCGGGACTCTGGTGCAATCCGGTATATATCACTTCAAAACCAGCGTCCCTCAAGCTTCGGGTAACCACCTTAATACCACGATTATGCCCGTCCAATCCCCCCTTAGCCATTAGTATTCGATGCTTTTTCATAAGTCAAATTCTCCTCAATACTCTAAATATACTGTTTTAATAAAGTGGAAGTCTATCTTATTTGCAAAATAGTATTCTTGGTTCTTTGACCCTTGATTCCTTGATCCTTTCCCTTATATTTCCTCCAGCATTTTCTTAAACCTCTCCAAATCCATATATTCTCTTACTGCAGAATAGGGGTCAATTTTTCCGGCATAAACACCTTGCACCAGGCGGTCGATATCGATCTTATTCAAAACAGTTGTCTTAGCAATTTGGTTAACGTGATGCTGGATGATATCTCTAACCCGGTGCTCTATTTGGGCTTTTCTTCGAACCTCAAATACTCCTGCGTCTGATATGAATTTCTTATGGTTCCCGATTTCAGCCAGAAGTTCATCGATCCCCTGGTTAGTTACCGCAACCGTAGAAATAATGGGGATCTGCCACTTCGATTTCTCTCCGTAACCTTCCCTCATTTCCAGGATGGATTGAAGTTCCTGGGCGAAGATATCCGCGCCATCGCGGTCAGATTTGTTAATCACAAAGATATCCGCGATCTCGATCAAACCAGCCTTCATTGCCTGTATGGAATCACCGCCTTCAGGAGTAAGAATAACAACAACCGTGTCGCATGCGTCAACTACGTCCAGTTCCACCTGCCCAACACCTATGGTTTCGACAATAATATAATCCTTTCCAAATGAATCGAACGCTATAAGCACATCCTTGGTTGCGGAAGCCAGTCCCCCTAAAGAACCCCGTGTCGCCATGCTGCGTATAAAAACATTGTCGAACGTAAAAAGGTCCTTCATTCTGACCCGGTCTCCAAGGACTGCACCCCCAGTGTACGGACTCGACGGGTCAACCGCAATGATACCAATGTCGTGTTTCCCCTGGGCGAGAGCGTAAGCAATCTTGTCAACAACCGTACTTTTCCCTGCCCCGGTCGGACCGGTGATGCCGATCCTGTATGCATTGCTGCTCTTTAAGAAGAGTTTCGACAGTATATCCTCATATCCCTCTGACCGATTCTCTATTATTGAGATGATCTTCGCCAGCGCTACAACGTTTCCCTCTGAGAAATTCTGCAGCAAATCTCGTGCTTTTTCAGTCATGACTTTATGCTTTCTCCAGAATAGAACCGATCTGAGCGAGTACCTGGGTATCGGTATATGAATTAAGCCTTATCGCGGAGGATGGACAGTTTGTCACACAGTTTCCGCACCCCTTGCATAGAACAGTATTTATGGTCATCACTCGGTCTTTTTCGTTAAACTCATGCGCGCTGAATTCACACACCTCTTCACAGCTTCTGCAGCCAGCGCAGATGTTTTCGTTCACCACGGCTACGATCGGGGCTACCGTCAAGAGCTTCTTCGATAGTATTGACACCGCGGAGGACGCAGCCGCTTTAGCCTGGGCTACCGTGTCAGGAATATCCTTAGGACCCTGGCAGCAACCCGCCAAGTAGATGCCCTCGCTGAACGTATCAACGGGACGCAGCTTTGGATGCGCTTCCAGAAAGAATTTGTCCTGCGACTGCACTATCTTCAGTATTCTACCCATCTTCTCAACATCGAATCGCGGAACGATACCCGTGCCAAGAACCACGAGGTCAGCTTCTTCCTCGACCGGCTCCCCTAACAGAGTATCCTCTCCCTTGACTATCAGCTTGCCTTTTCTCTTGAAAATCTCGGAAACGCTGCCCCGCCGATAAAGTATCCCTTCGTTGCGAACACGGTCATAGAACTCTTCGTATCCCTTGCCAAACGCCCGAACGTCCATATAGAAACATGTCACCTCGGCTTTGGGTATCTTATCCTTTATGAGATGAGCGTGTTTGGCGAGGTACATGCAGCAGACCCTCGAGCAATATTCATTACCGACTGTCTGGTCACGGGAACCGACGCAGTGTATCAATACCACCTTTTTCGGTTCTTCGCCGCAAATAAGTATCTTGCCGCCAGTAGGTCCGGATGGCGAGACAAGCCTTTCAAACTCTAAGCCGGTGATAACGCGTTCATAATCCTTATATCCTAACTCCGGTTTGAGAGAGGGGTCGAATTGGTCGTACCCGGTAGCCACAATGATAGCGCCCACCTTTTTTTTGAGAGTTTCCTCTTCCTGGTCATAATTGATGGCCTGGGGAGCGCAAACGGTGCTGCACACTCCGCAAGCGTCCTTTAAAAAGTGCATGCAATGGTCCCTGTCAAGCACCGGCTTGTTGGGAACAGCCTGCGGAAACGGAATGCTTATACACGACCTTTGCTTTAAACCCACCTCGAATTCGGAAAGCAGCGGAATGGGCTTACGGGGACTGATTTTGCTCAGGTCTATCGCGTTGGTTGGGCAGAGAAATTCACAAGCGCCGCATGTCGTGCAGACATCAGAATAAATTTCGAATGGGGTGGTCAATTCACGGGCATAGCCCCTGTTCTTAAAGCCTATCGCGCCGATGCCCAGAACGTCACGGCAGAAGCGGACGCACAATGCGCACTGGATGCACTTATTGCCTTTTCTTTCTTCGCGAACCTTGAACCTCGTTTTCTCTATTCCGTATTCCCTTGCTAATTCCTTTATCTCCGGAGAGTCGGGAGCTTCCGCAAGCATTAATTCCAGAATGACCTTGCGCGCTTTCCTGACCTTCTCTGAGTTGGTCCTGACCTCTCCCTCCCAGGCAGGAAAAGTACAAGCGGTTTTTAAAGAGGAGTCACCCTTCCAGATAACCTCGATTAAGCAAACCCGGCAAGCTCCATAATAAGGGAGTGAAGGATGATAGCACAAAGTCGGTATATGGATCCCCAGCTCGTTAGCCACATCCAGAACAGTCCGTGACGGATCCGGCTCGACTTCGATGCCATCAATAATTAGCTTTCCCATTTATCCTCCTAAAATTTCTCATTATATACAATCCTTTATTTTTCATATTTAATTCCAGACTATTCTAAATTCTATTCCTTATTATATTTCTTCAATAGCGCACCAACTTTGTTGGGAGTCATCATGAAATAATCGTCATCGATGACCGCGACTGGTGCTAACGCGCAGCAGCCGAGGCAGTTCACCGTCTCAAGCGTGAATTTCTTGTCGGGCGTAGTCTCGCCATGCTTGATCTGAAGCTGCCTCTCGAACTCCTCGAGTATCCTGCTCGCGCCCCGCGCGTGACACGCCGTCCCCATGCAGACCTTGACGAGGTGCTCACCCCGGGGGGTCAGGCTGAATGCCGTGTAAAAAGTCGCGGCATGATAGATGCTCGTAAGCGGAATGTCCAGCTTCTCCGAAAGGTATTTTAAAGCGTAATCAGGCAGGTAATTATACTTAAGGTTTATGTCCTGCATTATGAGTATCAGCATCTCTTTATCAGGAACTGCCTCTTTACCGACCGTGTATCTCTTCAATATCTTATCCAGCTCCCTGAGCTTGTCCGGATCGATACCATCGGAGTACTTGGGAACGGGAGGTATCTGCGCTTCATAATGGATTGGGCAGTTCGTCATGCAGTCGCCGCATCCGGTGCATTTATCAAAGTCAATAGAACGCGGCTTCTTCTTGATAACAACGTCAAAGTTACCTACGAACCCATCGACGCTCTCCACTTCGGAATAAGACAGCAGTTCGATGTTTTCATGCTTGGAGACGTCCACCATCTTCGGGGTAAGGATACAGGCGGAGCAGTCCAATGTGGGGAAGGTCTTGTCCAGTTGCGCCATGTGTCCTCCGATGGAGGAATCCCTCTCCACCAGGTACACCTGATATCCGGCGTTCGCGACATCCAGCGCCGCTTGAATCCCCGCGATCCCGGCTCCTATCACCAGCGCATTTGGCGTAACTTCAACATGAAAATCATCAAGCGCTTCCAGCAGCCTTGACTTAGCAAGCGCTGATTTGATAATTTCAATCGCCTTTTGAGTTGCCGCTTTTATGTCGCTGTGCACCCATGAACAGTGCTCTCGTATATTAGCCATCTCGAAGCAGTATTTATTCATGCCCTCTGAAGCAACCACCCTCATAAACGTGGACTCATGGAGGGTTGGCGAGCAGGACGCGACTACCACGCGGTCGAGAGAATGCTCCTTGATTTTTTCCTTTATCAAATTCTGTCCGGGGTCTGAACACATGTAGGGATAGTCTTCGGAAACCACCACCCCGGGTTCCTTTCCGATTTCCTCGGCTACCCTTTTAACGTCCACAGTCTGGGCAATATTCAGACCGCAATGACAAACAAATACGCCTATCTTTTTCATAACGTCATCCGTTTCTAAATTATCGTATTAAACATATCAAAATGGGTTCTAAGTCGAAGATTCTAATTTCTTTTTTGGTTTGGAAAACCATTCTCTTCCGGGTTTCCCTGAGAGAGCGACTAACACAACGATACCAATAATCGGGTTTATGGGAGCTACTATAGTTTCACCGGTGTTGATGTTATATACGACCGGGGAAAGGTTTATGATCCCAACGATTATACCAAGTATCATCGCGAACTTTTTTTGTTTCGGAATGCCCCAGGCGACCAGGAAGTCAAGAACTGCCAGGATTACAAAAGGTATGAGAAAGTATGGCTCCTTGATAAAAAAGCTGAATACGATACCTGCCAGAGCTGCCGCTAAGCCTAAATATAGGAACGCCCGGGTGATTTTCAGAAGAGTTGGCACAATGGTCCTCCTAACTCTTAAACCAACATTATGTTTTTACCAATAAATATTGTTTAGAGTTTTTGTCAATCTCTTAATTCTACAAATTTTTTATTTTATCCCCTCGAACGGCTGTCAATCGCTGAATTCTGGCGCTTCTTAGAACGATGCTCAATATCCTTCCACTACTATGTACCATTCATCCGAAACCTTTCTCCACTTCAATTCGGTGTCCATATCTGACGAGACGGAACCATCGGCGTTCTTCCAGATTACCTTATAATAAACGATAGCTTCATCTTTTTCGGCAATCATATTTACGCCGGTGATTTTAAAATCGAGTTTGGTATTGGAGGTTATATTGCTTTGGACGGCGGTTCCCACGCTTGAATAGTACCGCTGCGCATCTTCGTTTTCTCTCTTGGATGGCTCGATAACGCTCTTTAGGGCTTCTTCATCCATTTTGCCGTTGCTGATGGCGGTTTTGTAGATGTTAAAATACTCGTTTACCCGGCTCTGAAGCGCTTCGTCAATTTTTACTTCTTGAGCGCTTTCGGTGGGTTTGGGCACCACATCCTGTTTTTCGCTTTTGCCGCATGAACTGAGCAGCAGAAACACAGAAGCTAAAACGAATAACATATTAGGTTTCATTTCACTTCCTTTTCTGATTTGACTTTGTTTAGTTTTCAGGTTTCAATAGAAACGTTAGTATAAAGAATAGTATTTGTTCAAATTTCAAAAAAGCATTTAATGTTTTAATTGACTTCAATAATACCCTTTTTGAAATTCAAATTTATGTTCAGGTGGTGAAGGAAGCTGAGTCCCAATAATCCATCCACCCTTGCTTCGGGTGGTAAATCGTGGCAGACAATTTCAACATTTTCTATTTTAATCCCCATGGCTTTAAGGCTTTTTACAACCACCTTTGAACCGTACTCAACACCACTTCCTGTTATAATCTTTACCCGTTCGTATTCCAGTATGGGGTCGTATCCGATCGCTTCAATTATTCTCCATGGCAGATGAGTATAGGTAGCACCTGTATCTAGTATTAATGAAGCTCCAATCTGTCCCAGAGGTCCTTCAACTATACAATTTATAATTATTGATGGGCTGTTTGGACTAAACTTGAATTTCCCCATAAAACATCACCGCAACCTCCTCTTGAGGAACTGATCCCATAAATTTGATGCAAAGCTTTTTTCTTTTTTTTAGCTCAGCTTTAAGTAGATTATATATTTCTCCCCTGTCTTTGCTATGAGCTATAACCTTTCCGGAAATCAGTGCATTGTATTTATCCGTTTCGTAGTCAGCAAGAAGTACCCATTCATCTTTGAATTTAGTCTTTATATCCTCTATGCTCTTAATATCCATTCCTAACTCCTTTTATTTTAAATATAATACTTTTCTGGAGGCGGTCAATGGTTTTGTTGATGCGCGAATAAAATATACGCCGCTGGGGAGGGAAGGATCGGGAGTCCAGGTGTAAACAGAATGGATGGCTGGATGTTTGGATGAATGGATGGGTTCAGCCTCCCCACTAACCTTGTATGGATAGGCTTCCAGCCTGTCGTAGGAGCATCTCTGCCGTGGAGTTTTTGGGAAAAAACTCCTGAAACCAATCCCCTGGATTGGTTCGTCAGTGAATACCAACCTTCCATTGATATCGTAGATTTCTATTTGTGGGGGCGATTGGCCAATCGCCCTTACACAATCAATTTCGATAGAAATTGAACCATTAAACGGATTAGGATAGGCATAAATGGTAAGGTTCTCCGGCTTTATCTGGGGTGTTTCAAAGACGAAATCGGTACCGTATTCATCAGCTCCAATGTCCCAGCTTAAACCAAAGGGTCTGAAGCCACCCTCGAAATCCTCGGTTGGTGCCCAGACCGTGTCCCCCCATGGGGAGATTGCAAATTCAGCACCGGCATCGATGCAGGGGGAATCTTCTGATAAGTGGAAGAGAGTGTCTGCAAAAAAAGGATTAAGATTTATATTTCCAACACCCCTAATTATTGCGGAGCCAGGTGAAATAACACAATCATTAGAATCAATAACGGAACATGAAATAAATAAAGTACAATAATAAGTGCTATCATAACTATTTAATCCAAGAAACGCTTCATTTGCAATCTCTGCTGAATTATTGTAAAAGATATTGTTAAAGGTAACCGGATCCGAGTATTTTTCACAACAAATAGCACCCCCTATTGAGTCTGCAATATTATTTATTATATTGTTATTAATCAAAATAATGTCTGAATCAAGGTAACAATAAATACCACCACCATAAGTAGATGAATTACCTGCAATTATATTATTTGTAATTTTAGCTTTAGAGAAACTTGCATAAACTCCGCCCCCTTTTGGTGCAAGATTATATTTAATTATATTCTTTGATATGATTGGATCTGAACCTCTAAAGGATATTCCTCCTCCTCCATAATAACCTTCTGCCACATTTCTAATAACTGTATTATTCTCAATGGAAAATTCAGAATCAAAATTGCATGATATACCACCTCCACCGTGTAAATATCCTATATTATCTGTTATGGTATTTTCAGTTATATTACCATTGGAATAATTACAATCAATTCCACCTCCTCTGAGTGCAAAATTGAAAGTTATAGTATTCCCATCAATTGTAGATGTCGTACCATAAAGCATGATTCCCCCACCAGTGCCACCATCTACATTATTATTTGAAAAAACATTATCAATTATAGTGCAATCTGAATTCATACATAAAACTCCCCCCCCTGAATTAGAATTGTTACTTGATATGATATTCGCTGATAGTATTATATTTGAATAATCGCTGTAAACTCCCCCCCCAGATTGTGTTAGGTTGTTTTGAATAGTGCTGTATTCTAGAGTAAGCGAAGAATGCCAACAGTAAATCCCTCCTCCCCAATAAATAGCTACATTATTTGAAATAGAGCAATATTGACAATTTAGCTCACCTAAGCAATAGATCCCCCCACCTTTTTGTGCGTAATTATTAACAAAACAAGTCCTTTCAATGATAGGTGTTCCCCCTCCCAATGAAGCAAATCCTCCACCACACCAATTTGCTCTATTTTTTTCAATTCTACAATTAGCTATTATTAAACTTGTTAGATAACAGGAAATTCCGCCGCCATGACAATCAGGGTAATAGTCTTCACAAGCATTTCCATATTCAATTATACAGTATGATAGTGTGCAACTCTCCGAAGAATAGTAAAACCTTATTCCATGATGCCCACCACTCGAATCAGTTAAATTAGTATCGACAGCAGTAAATATTATTGAATCTATTTCATTCCCAATAGCTTTCAATACTGCATTACTATCCACACAAAACTTATAATGCCCTTGAAATATAACTGAACATCCGGGCATTATCCTCAGACTACTATCAGTGGGCACATGAATTTCACCATTAACTAAATATGGAGAACCTGAGGCTTCCCAAATCCCTGAAACATCACCAGACACATAAGTTGTATCAGAAAAAACAGTACTTGTCAAGAATAACATACTAATTAAAACTAAAATTAAAAACCTATACAACATTTAATGCACCCCCTTATTCATATTATTTCTAAACTAAACGAAAAAAACATTTAGTCAAATATGATTTTTAAGATTTATATCTCCAATGAACAAAATGCATTGACAATTATATAAAATGGTTTAATTTAGGGTTTTTGAATAAGTATGTTTAAACCTGATCAGAAGGGATTTTTTATATATGAACAACCCTAAAAAACTTAAATCTCGGATTTTATCAGGCAATTCAGATGCAAATATTGCATTCAATGATCTGAGAGTTCTATTAAAATATTTTGGTTTTGAAGAAAGGGTTAAAGGAAGTCATCATATTTATAGAAAAGATGGTATTACAGAAAAAATTAACCTGCAAGAAGAAGGTAATAAAGCTAAACCATACCAGGTAAAACAAATACGAAAAATAATAATCAAATACAAGTTTGGAGAAAATATAAATGACTAAATATGAAATTATTATATTCTGGAGTGATGAAGATAAAGCGTTCGTTGCTGATGTTCCGGAATTACCGGGTTGCATGGCTCATGGTGACTCCTATGAAAAAGCATTAGCAAACGCCAAGGAAGCAATAGATTTATGGCTGGAAACTGCCAGGGAATTTGGCGATCCAATCCCGGAACCGAGGGGTCATCGCCTTGTATATGCATAAAAGAGCCACATCTAATTCAGAGGTTTAATAACATTCTATCTATTTTTGTGTTCCCCAAATTTCACTTTAAATAAATCACTTTCTTACAGACCTTTTGTTTACCATCATTCGCACGTATGAAATAAACGCCGCTGGGGAGGGAAGGTTCTGGAGTCCAGGAGAAAGTGGGTATATGGGTTGGAGGGTTTGAGGGTATATGCGTTCCGCTCCCCGCCACCCATCCCTCTTTCGTCCCGGTGAAATCTGGAACACTTTCCCCCACTGAACGTGTGAAGGATTGTTTCCCCCACTCCGCAAAGCTTAGTGTTACTGAGGTTAGGAAACATCCCAGATTCATCTGGGTAAAAGGGGAGAAAAAGGAGAATACCAACCTCCCGTTTATATCGTAAATTTCAATTTGGTTTTGTTGTACGGACAGATTATAATCTGTCCCTACCCCAGCAATTTCGATAGAAATTGCACCATTAAACGGGTTAGGATAACATAAAATATCAAACTTGTCAGGGATTATTGGGTTCTCTTCAATCCCCGTCCCGCGCGCCAGCATCTTCCTGAATCCCGCGTGAACCTTCTTAGGAGTCCAGTCGAAATGCCGAAGCCCAATGGAGGAAAAAGCCCGAAACCACACAGGCGCATCGAGATACTGGACATCGTACATTTGGTACCAGCAGATCGCCACGGGAGGCGGTTCCGTCGATGCCACCTGCGATATCACCTCCTGCGTCACCTCGAACTGCAGGTCATCGTCATAACCCGCGCTTTCGTCAGAGCGGCAGCCGAACTCGGGGATCAGCAGAGGTTTCTCGGGCGCGATATCCTTCGGGATGATGAAATAATTCTCGGGAATTACTGCCATCCCTCCAGCGAGCGAATAGTAGCTGTACGCTACCGATTCGCAGTATGGCATTATCTCCTCCCAGGCGGCGCGAAGACCGGAATCGAAATTCCCCCAGATGTCCACCATCTGCGTGAGCACGAAATACGCCGTTACGTGTATATGCGGATAGACCGTCAGCGCGTCCCTTGCCTCCTCCATGAGCCTCACATAATTCCCCCACTGGTCAGGGCGCTCCCTGTGAAATATGGAGGTCTCCACTCCAATTGAGACGATTATCGGGTCGATTTCCTCCACGAGCGCCATCAGCTCATCGATGTAAGCGGCGCGGACTTCCGGGGATAGTGAATCGACAGGAGTGCCATCCGGGTAGGGGTTTATCTCGCCGACTGTCAGCGCATTATTGTGTGTAAAATCGAAGGTGAGCATTCTTTCGAGTCCCAATTCGCGACCCCCTTCTGCGTATTGAAGCTGGACCTCGTGCCCGGTAAGCAACGGTTGCCCACGGAGGGCGTTCCACTGTACATGCGCGAAGATGTTCTCGATATCCCCCACTTCCGCGATTTCAGCGGGGAGGTCTAGGAACGCACGCTCGGAGTTATTGCGCGGCAGTTCAGCCACCACGCCGAGGTAGAATTCACGCGGTTCCCCACTTAGCATGTCCGGCACCTCGGAAGTATCAGGACCGTCACCAGCTTCCGCAACGTCATAGACCGCCTGTATATCGTCGAACCATACCTCCCCTGCCCAGCCTTCTACGAGCAGCATCAGCGCGAGGATCTCCGCCGGACCGGTGGCAACGAACGAATCGGCATACACACTGAAGCCTGTGTCCGCAGGATCGGAGGAGATGATCGTGTATCCCGAAACCGGAATCAATCCAAGCATGGAGTCGGTTGACTCGGGATTATAGGCAAAGAGAAGGGCGTTCCCTCCACCAATGCCACCGTGTTTCAATCTCAGTGATAATGACACCGTTTTCCCCTCCAGGTCAAAAGTCGGCGCATCGATGAATTGAACGAGAACGTAACTTTCCGTATCCGCGCAGTGGGTTACGATATGCAGGCTGACTTCCCCTTCCCCGACGGTAGCACTATCCAGGTGCCAATCCCCGAGCGAGGTAATTGGCGGGTCACCGGGGAAACCGATATACCACCATAATGGTCGCTCTCCGTCTTCAGCCAGCCCCTCTTCGAAGGAGCCGTTCAGGACTACATCCCGTATAGTGAAAGCTTCAAGGCTTAAAGGAATGAGTAATATTAAAAAAAATAATAAAGTTCTGTCTAATTCCATAAATGATTTCCCGTGAGAAGGTTCGGCATATCCATTGCTTTCTATGTTCAATTAAGCAGGTAACAATGTAATGTCAATTAATTATTTTACTATAATTTAGATTGGGTTTAATCACTATTTGACCTTATTAAAATTAATTATTAGACTTATTGTTGGTAAAATTTCAGCATTTTTTATTTTACATCAGCATTGGGTATAATGACTTGACAATTGTGTTTTTGATAATAGTTTTAATATATGAAGTTTTTGCACATAAAATCAATAACGCTATTTTTAGAAACTGTTTATATTAATTGAAAGAGAGGGAATAAAATGGGCAAAACAACCCTTGATATTGATGATCTTAAACATATACTTAAAAAAGAGATTATTGAAGCGGTCAGGGAAGCTTTTGATCAATATGAGTTTATTACGGAAGATGATTTAAAAGATAGAAAAAAAGCATTGAAAGAATTATCTGATGACGAAGCTGTTGAATGGGATGAATACAAGAAAAAAAGAGGTATTGATTGAGCTTTAGAATAAAAATTTCGAAACAAGTGATTAAGTACATCGATATACGTTCCAATACGTTTGTTCGGAGAATTGACAATTTATTTAATGAAATATGCACAAATCCATTTGGGAGTCCGGGTCTAGACATAAAGAAATTAAAAGGTTTTAAGTCTGATTACAGATTGCGTTGGGGAAAATATAGAATCCTATATACAGTTTCTAAAGATGAATCTTTGATTTACGTTTATAAAATTGATACAAGGGGAGATGTTTATAAATAAAGGAAACAATTAAAAAATTATGCTCAATAGCATTATAGAAACATGAATTTTAAAACAATTTTTTGTTGAAGATTTAAAACTCGACGTTTTCATTTTATCTAAAATATTCCTTGACCAATATAACATATAAAAATATATTTTATACTCCAATTTTGGTGCAGTTTTTCTGCATTATGATTGTAGCTTAAGCAGGTTTATTTAGAGTGAAGTGGTTATTAATAGTAGCATACACAACAGAAAAAATTAGTATAAATATCTGGAGGTAGGATATGAGAGATGTTGCAGTGATTGGAGTGGGCAACACGAAGTTCGGAGAGTTATGGGAATACTCTTTACGGGACTTATTTGTTGAGGCTGCTCTAAAAGCGCTTGATGATGCAGGTGTTGACATGATCGATTCGATCTACGTTGGCACGATGTCGAGTGGAATGTTCGTTGATCAGGAGCACATTGGCGCACTTGTTGCTGATTATGTAGGCAAGAAGCATGTTCCGGCTCTTCGTGTGGAATCTGCGTGCGCTTCCGGAGGGTTTGCGTTCAGGCAGGGACTCATAGAGGTTGCGGGAGGTTTCAGCGACATAGTGCTGGTAGGCGGTGTTGAAAAGATGACTGACACCGAAGACGCGACCTTTGCTTTGTCATCGGCGGCGGACCAGGATAACGAGAGCTATTTCGGAGCGACTTTCCCGGCTTTATACGCGATGATAGCCCGGGCGCACATGCACAAGTACGGCACGACTCGCGACCAGCTCGCCGCAGTTTCCGTGAAGAACCACAACAACGGGTCATTAAACCCCGACGCTCAATTCGGCAGAAAAATAACCATTGAAGCAGTCAAAAAATCGGTCATGGTTGCTGAGCCTCTGACAATACTGGATTGTTCCCCGGTAACCGATGGAGCTGCTTGCGCGGTAATCTGCCCACTTGAGATGGCAGGAAAATTCAAGAAGAAACCCATCAAGGTGATTGGAACGGGGGTTGCTACTGATACAATAGCTTTACATTCCCGGGAGGATATCACCACATTGAAGGCGGTCCAGCTTTCCGCTGACAGGGCTTACCAGATGGCTGGCAAGAAACCTGGTGACATTGACCTTGCTGAAGTGCATGATTGTTTTACCATTGCGGAGATAGTCGTGACGGAGGAACTGGGTTTTGCCGAGAAAGGAAAGGGCGGTCTCCTGGTAGAGGAAGGCAAAACAGCCCTTGATGGAGAGATCCCAATTAATACGAGTGGCGGCTTGAAATCAAAAGGTCATCCGGTCGGAGCGACCGGGATTGCGCAGGTCGCTGAAATAGTACGTCAACTCAGAGGTGAAGCAGGCGAGAGGCAAATAGATAATCCTAAAGTCGGATTGACCCAGAATATGGGAGGCTCAGGAGCTTCATCCGTAACACATATATTCGAGGTGGTCTAAATGAGTGTACCAAAAACCTGGAGAGGTGAAAAATATAGATACCGCCTGGAAGCTGTTAAATGCACCGGCTGCGGGAAAACCTATATGCCGGCAAGAGCAGTGTGTCCAGAATGCGGGTCAAGGGATTTCGAAGACATCAAACTCCCGGCAGAAGGGAAGATAGTGACCTATTCGATGGTTCATGTAGGACCAGCCCAGATGCAGTTCGAAGTTCCTTACGCGGTGGCTATTATTGAACTGGAGAATGGGCTTCGCCTGACAACCCAGATAGTTGATACCCAGAACAAGGAGCTCAAAATCGGGCAGAAAGTGCGAATGGTGTTCAGAAAGATCCAGGAAGATGGCAAAACCGGAGTTATCGGATACGGCTACAAAGCTATGCTGGCTGAATAGTTATCCCTGAAAGGGGATTTGATCCCCGCTCAACAAGTATATTATTGAAGGGATAAAACCCTTTTGGGAGGAGTAAGACAGGATCCGCGTGTGAGAATTCGTGGAAACTCATTTGAGACTCATGGCATTGTAACCGGTAATCCCTGAAAATGCAATTGGAATATTAAGTTGAGTATGTGAATTAAAATGAGAAATGCAGGAAACCCTTACGGGATGGTTGGATGAATGGATGGTTGGAAAAACAAAAAAACTTTATTTTTTTGTATGATGCAAATATCATGTAATATCAGTTATGACAAACGATTATGCAATTGGGGTAAAGGTTAATGCATAAAATGGGATAAGATATTGAAAGAAAAATTTTAAGAATAGAAGGGGCTTATGGAAAGAATAAAGACCAAGATAGATGTAAACAACCAGGAGTTTAAAGAGCGCAAGGAATTTCATCTGGGGCTTACCCGGAAATTATCCGAAAAAATCAATAAGGTTATGGAGGGAGGTCCGGAGAAGTACCGCAAAAAACACCTTGAAAGAGGGAAGATACTTGTCCGTGACAGGATCGAACTACTGCTGGACAGGAACACACCTTTCCTGGAGTTCAATCCCCTTGCAGCCTATAACATGTACGAAAACAGCGCTCCAAGCGCTGGTATAATAACAGGGATCGGCAGAGTAAAGGGCCACGAGGTGATGGTGGTCGCCAATGACGCTACGGTAAAAGGTGGAACATATTTCCCAATTACAATAAAGAAGCATGTTCGAGCCCAGGAGATTGCCATGCAGAACCACCTGCCCTGCGTTTACCTTGTGGATTCGGGCGGTATATTCCTGCCTCATCAATCAGGCACGTTTCCCGATAAAGACCACTTTGGAAAGATTTTTTATAATCAAGCCCGGCTGTCAGCGGAGAACATACTGCAAGTGGCGGTAGTACTCGGCATGTCGACCGCTGGTGGAGCTTACGTTCCCGCGATGAGTGATGAGACCATCATGGTCAAGCAGCAGGGAACCATCTATATAGGCGGACCGCCGCTGGTTAAAGCCGCGACCGGCGAGGAAGTGACCGAGGAGGAACTCGGAGGAGCGGACGTCCACTGCCGGATTTCAGGCGTCTCCGATTATTACGCCCAGAACGACGAGCACGCAATAAGAATTGCCAGGGATATAATCGGCAACCTCCCGCATATTCAGAAATACGCGCTGGACAGAGCTGCCCCGGTCGATCCGTATTATGATCCCGAGGAACTTTACGGCGTGGTTCCCATCGACCTGAAAAAGCCCTTCGACATAAGGGAGGTAATCGCAAGAGTAGTTGACGCCAGTGAATTCCATGAGTTCAAGGAGCTTTATGGTCAGACGATAATTTGCGGTTTCGCGCGCATTCACGGCTATCTGGTTGGTATCCTTGCGAATAACGGTGTGCTTTTTTCAGAATCGTCACTGAAGGGAGCCCATTTCATCGAACTGTGCTGTGTAAGAAAGATACCGCTTATCTTCCTGCAGAACATTACGGGTTTCATAATTGGTAAGCAATACGAGCATGGCGGAATAGCCCGGAACGGCGCGAAGATAGTCCACGCGGTGGCGAATGCTGACGTTCCGAAGTTCACGGTTATCGTTGGCGGTTCATACGGCGCCGGGAATTACGCGATGTGCGGTCGCGGATATAATCCCCGTTTGCTGTGGATGTGGCCGAACGCGAAGATATGCGTCATGGGTGGAGAACAAGCAGCCGGAGTGCTAACGATGATCAAGGTTAACTCCCTGCTGAAGAAAGGAAAGAAGCTGTCGGAAGAGGAGATTGAAGCCATTCGGCAACCTATCCTGGACCACTATGAAGAGGAATCGAGCGCGTATTATTCTTCAGCGAGGCTATGGGATGATGGGATAATCGATGCTGTGGACACCAGAAAAGTCCTGGCTCTCGGGATCGAAGCAGCGCTTAACAAGCCCATTCCGGAACACAAGTTCGGCGTCTTTAGAATGTAAAAGTATCGAAGTAAATTGATTAATTTTTAAATTATAGATCAATAATTTGGAGAAAAAATGTACAAAACATTAAAATATGATGTCGAAGGAAAGGTGTCGATTGTGACATTGAACCGTCCCAAGGTCAGAAACGCCTTTAACTGGACCATGGTCGAGGAGCTTTTTGATGTATTTAATAAGATCAAATCAGATCGAATCACCAGGGCAGTGGTTTTAACTGGAGAAGGAAGCTGTTTTTGTGCGGGAGCAGATCTTACCTGGATGGGCGATGTTCTGAATATGCCATACGAGGATAACTACAAGGAAGCTTTCGAACTTGCTGAGCTTTTTCATCTGATTTATTCCCTGCCCATACCGGTGGTTGGCAAGATAAATGGCCCGGCTATCGGTGGCGGAACCGGTTTTGTGGCAGTATGTGACATCGCGGTAGCTTCCACCAGCGCGCGCTTCAGCTTCAGCGAGGTGAAGCTGGGATTGATACCGGCGGACATTTCTCCTTTCATTTTCCGCAAGTGCGGGGAGAGCACAATAAGACCATATTTCTTGACAGGTGAAAGATTAGATGCCGAAAAAGCGCTGAAGGTGGGATTGGTTAACGCCGTCGCAGAACCCGAAAACCTGAATGCCGAAGTTCATAAGTACCTTGACGCCCTTCTGTCAGGGGGACCGAACGCAATAAAAGCGTGCAAGGAATTGCTGGAGAAGGTTCCCGAAATGAGCTTTTCGGAAGCCAGGAAGTACACGGCGTCCGTGCTTGCGAAACTTCGCAAAAGCTCTGAAACCCAGGAGGGAATCGCAGCATTCAGAGAGAAACGCAAGCCTAATTGGACACTTTAATTATAGTGAAATACCGGGAAATTAACTTAAGGAAGATTGAATATGATAAAGAAGATTTTCATCCCCAATCGCGGGGAGATAGCAGTTAGAATAATTCGTGCCTGCAGCGAGATGGGCATAACGTCTGTGGCTGCGTATTCCGCTGCTGACAGGGACGCTTTGCATGTGCAGATGGCTGACGAAGCTGTAGAGATCGGTCCGGCATCCGCTCTCGAAAGCTACCTCAATATGGAAAATGTTATAAAGGCAGCAAAGAGAATGAAGGCTGATGCGGTTCATCCCGGGTACGGTTTTCTTGCTGAGAACAGTGAATTTGCCAGATTATGCGAGGATAAAGGGCTTATTTTCATTGGACCGCCTTCGTCAGCTCTCAGTCTTGTAGCGGACAAGGTGGCTTCCAGGGTCACGGTGAGCAAGGCAAAGGTGCCTATCATCCCCGGTATGATAACCCCAAAAGCGAAGATTTCCGAAATTTCGAAGGAAGCCGACAAGATAGGTTTCCCGGTCCTGGTTAAGGCTTCCATGGGTGGCGGCGGCAAGGGCATGCAGGTCGTCAGGGATAAATCCAAACTGAAGGAAGCGGTGGAAGCCGGAAGGCGTATTGCAAAATCCGCTTTCGGGGATGACACGGTTTACCTGGAGAAGTACATTGAAAACCCTCGCCACGTCGAGATACAGGTTCTCGCTGATAACCATGGAAATGCCGTTCACCTTTTCGAGAGGGAATGCTCGATACAGCGCCGCCACCAGAAGATAATAGAGGAATCGCCGTCCACAGCGATAGATGAAAAGACGAGGAAAGAAATGGGTGAAACGGCGGTCAGGGTTGTGAAGGAAACAGGCTACAGGAACGCAGGAACGGTGGAGTTTCTGCTGGACCAGGACAAGAATTTCTATTTTCTTGAGGTCAACGCGCGAGTACAGGTGGAGCACCCGGTGACCGAATGGGTGACAGGGGTGGATATCGTCAAGCAGCAGATAATGGTGGCTAATGGCGAGAAACTCGAACTCGAGCAGGAGAACATTATGCATCATGGTCACGCGATTGAAACGAGAATATATGCCGAGGATCCTGAAAACAACTTTTTGCCTTCACCTGGACTTATCACCTTCCTGCGAGAACCGGCAGGTCCTGGAATACGCGTGGATTCCGGGATTTACATGGGTTACAGGGTTCCCCCATTCTACGACCCTATTCTGTCAAAGGTGATAGTTTACGACGAGACCCGCGAAAGGGCGATCGCCAGGTCGATCCAGGCATTGTCATCCTACTCGATAGGCGGGATAAAGACCATCATACCGTTCCTTCTGGGCATTTTGAGGCACAAGAAGTTCCGCGCTGGCGAAATGTCCACTTCCTTCATCGATGAATACAGGGACGAAATTCTGCAGTTCGATCATGATGGGAAAGTTCCATTCGAAGCGCTTGCAGCTTATGGTATATTCTCGATGAAGAAAATGGGAGTGCCAAGTTTTACAGAGGCAGAAGCTGGAATTCCAAGGGTATGGGAAACAATAGGCGGATGGAGAATCAGTAGATAATCGTTTAAGGATATAATATTGGAGGAAAATGAATTTTGAAGTAAGACATAAAAAGAAACCCAAAGAGACTGATACTTACACGATTGATGTGAACGAGAAAGATGGCAAGTTCGAAGTATCGATTGGGGAGGAGAAAAAGTTTATCGACGCAGTATTTATAGATCCTGCCACGGTTTCAATGCTAATTGACGGGAGGTCTTACATTGCCAGTGTTGTTCCCGGGAAGGATAGGAAAGTAGTATATATCAATGGCAGGGAATATGATTTTGAGGAGGGCGTTGAGGAGGCTATAGATTTTGATGAAGCAGGTCCTGGTAAATTTGAGAAGACCATCAAAGCCCCGATGCCCGGTTCTGTTGTGAAGATCAACGCGAAGGAAGGGGATACGGTCAAGCAAGGAGAACTCCTGATTATTGTGGAAGCGATGAAAATGGAAAACGAGATGAGAGCCCCGGTTGATGTGATAGTTGAGAAGGTACTCGTAAAAGAAAAGGAGCAGGTCGATGGCATGCAGATCCTGATGGAGGTAAGCAGGGAAGAGGGAGATTGATAATTGTATATTGAATATTGAAAAAGAATATTCGAACATAATTCAAAACTATTATTTCAACAGCCAGAGAAGTAAGGCGTAAAAATAATCAAATGAAGGAGGGTGATTTTGTGACTTTCGAAGAGGTTTTGGAAACGAGAAGGAGTGTTCGTAGATTCAAGCCTGACCCGGTTCCTGCTGAGAAACTTGAACATATTTTAGATTTAGCAGCCTGGGCGCCCTCGGCGATGAACTCCCAGAATTGGAAGTTCATAGTAATCAAGGGTGAGAAGGTGGAGCAGATAAGGGGAATCAGTTCCAGGGCTTTCAAGGAGCACGTAAAGAAGGAATTGGAGAAGGTTTTTGAAAAATATCCACAGGTGATCGAAGCAACGGGGAAGTATTTTAAAACGCTCGGTAATGCTCCGGTGGTAATATGTGTGTACCGCGGGGAGACTGTCGAGGGTCTGATACCGGATGTGGAATCGGTGGCTGCAGCTACCCAAAACCTTGTTCTTGCAGCCCACAGTACTGGGCTGGCGGCGTGCTGGATGACCGGAATACTTCCTCTGGCAGATGAAATAAATAAAGTCACGGGGGAAACCGGAATGGCGCTTCAGGCGATTGTTACAATAGGCTATTCGGCAATGGAAGCTCAACCCCCTAAAAGAAAGAAAGGAAGGATTGAATGGATTGGCTGGGATTAAATAACGACCATAAATTATTGAGGGATGATATTGCAGGATTCGCGAAGAACGAGCTCGAGGAGGACGTGTTAGAGTTCGATAAAGAGTACAAATTTTTCGACTCAGTGTGGAAGAAAGCTGCTGGAATGGGACTGTTCGGATTTATGCTTCCGGAATCGGTTGGCGGCGCTGACATGGATGCTATCTCCCTCGCGTTATGTATCGAAGAACTGGCAGTTGTCTCTCCCTCGTTCGCGTTCGCTGTGGCAGTCCAGAACATTGGGGCTTATGCCATAGAGAAATTCGGCGGCATGGATAACAAAGCCGATATTGTTAAGGATATCGTCAAGGGCTTAAAAGTAGCCCTTTGTATGGAAAGCATCTGCAAGTTGAAATGCAACGATGATAGAACCCAGATATCAGGGACCTCAGGATTTGTTGTCAATGGTGACAATTCAAAATACTGCTTGATGTTTGCCAGTTGCGCGGAAAGAAATACTTACCTCTACCTTGATACAGCTGATAATTGCGAGTTTCATAAAGAGAACGAGATAATCGGAATGCGAAGCGCGGGTATCGGTAAATTCGAAGTGAAGCCATACGCAATTTCTGACAAGAATTTTCTTCAGCCGGATGAAGGTGAAATAGAGTACTTGCTGAAAATATGTGTATCAGCGGTATCTACCGGAATCTGTGCAGGGAGTTATAACGTGGCAATTCCCTACTCGAAGGAGCGGGTTCAGTTTGGAAGACCGATCTCCAAATTCGGTATGGTCAGAAGAATGGTATCGGAAATAGAGGAAAACGCTCGAATCTCCAGACTGTTAACTTACGATGCTGCTTCCAAATTCAGGGATGGAGACCGCTTAGCGCCCTATATTGCTTCTGTTACCGCGCGGGACCGGGCAATGGTTTGCGGGGACAGGGCAGTCCAGGTTTTAGGTGGCGCAGGCTACACGAAGGACTATCCGGCGGAAATGTATTTCAGGGACGCGAAAACCCTCGAGGCATTGCTGTACTCCGCTGAAGAGGAGAGAGAGCTAATAGGAAAAATCATAACTGACTGAGTAAGCGGTTTTTTCGTTATAAGTAGCTTTAAATGAGAAATTAACGATAAGGGAGTAATAATGGATCTAATGGAATTTTCAAAGGAGCATCTCGAATTCAGGGATGAGGTACGCGATTTTGCGCAGAACAGGTTGAAGCCTATTGCCGAGGACCTGGAGCGTAAAGCTGAATTTGACTATGATCTTATAATGGAAATAGGGAGGAAGGGTTGGTTCGGTATTCCAATTCCGGAAAAATATGGAGGCATGGGGAAAGACAACGTAAGTTATATCCTTGCTCTTGAAGAGCTGACCAAGGTCTGTGGCGCGACCGCGATAATGGTTGCGGCGCACTGCTCTCTGTGCGTATGCCCAATTTATTATGATGGAAACGAAGAGCAGAAAAAGAAATACCTGGTTCCACTCGCTCGAGGAGAGAAGATAGGTTCATTTGGACTTTCGGAACCCAATGCGGGTTCTGATGCGGGAGGCACTGAGACTACCGCGGTCCTAAAGGATGGGAAATGGGTGATTAACGGGCAGAAGAGGTGGATCACAAATGGCTCCTATGCTGACGTGATAGTTTTTACGGCTCAGACGAACAAGGAACTGAAACATCACGGGATCTATTCGTTCATAGTAGAGAAGGGAACCCCGGGATTCTCTCCCGGCAACAAGGAGGATAAACTCGGTCTGAGAAGTTCTAACACTGCAGAGCTGCTGTTTGATGAATGCGAACTCCCGCCTGAAAACCTGCTTGGCAAGGAAGGCGAGGGCTTTAAGGTGTTTATGAGAACGTTGGATGGCGGCAGGATCAGTATCGGCATGCTTGGGCTCGGACTTGGTGAAGGGGCCCTGGAAAGCGCGATCGAATTCGCTACTACACATGAAAGAAAAGGTAAGCCGCTCATCAAATACCAGTGGGTTCAGAAGTTGATCGCGGACACTGCCACGGAACTGGAAGCCGCGAGACACCTGATTTACCATGCCGCGCGCTTGAAGGACGCCAAGGTTGACCTCAACAAGGAAGGCGCAATGGCGAAACTTTACGCATCAGAAGTCGGAACTAGAGCGTGCAGAAAAATGATGGATATTATCGGTCCAGACTCCATCAACGGAACCTACCCCATCCAAAGACTGCTCAGGGATGCTAAATTGATGGAGATCGGAGAAGGGACCTCGGAGGTCCAGAGAATAGTCATCGGAAGGCAATTGCTCGGCAGGTGATGAAAGCTGTGCGAAAAAAAACATGTAAATTATAGAAAATGTACGTCTAATCTAGATAAAGCGATGATAAAATCAAATCTAACAGAAGACCAAAAGCTGATAAGGGATATGGTAAGCGATTTCGCGGAGAAGGAGCTTCAGGACAGGGCTGCGGAGATTGACCAGAACCCCGAATTTCCCCTTGGGGAGATCAAGAAAATGTCTCAAATCGGCTTACTTGGTCTCGCAATACCTGAAAAATACAAGGGCAGTGAGGTTGATACGGTAAGCATTCTTCTCGCCGCGGAGGAGATAAGCAAATATTGCGCTGCAACGTCCTTGATATTTGTTGTGCACAACCTGCTTGTAGCAAGGGCGGTCAATCAGTTCGGTACGGAGTCACAAAGGCAAAAATACCTTGCGCCCCTGGCGACCGGGGAAATACTCGGTGGAGTTAGCCTGGTAGAACCGGATTTGGAAGGACATATAACAGATATTTCTCTTATCAGTGAAAGAAAAGGTAATGATTTCCTTCTGAACGGCGAGAAACAAATGGTTCTTGGCGGTGAAAATGCGGGTCTATTCGTGCTATTTGCGAGAGACGAAGAAATGAACATACGGGTATTTCTGATAGACAAAGACCTGGCGGGTTGTATGATAAGCGAAAACGAACGCACGATGGGCATTCGTGGTGCGCAGTGTTCCAGGTTGGTTTTCAAAGATTGTATTATACCAGATACTGCTCTCCTGGGTTCTGAAGCTGATCAGCTTCGACTCTTCAAAGAAATTTCTGAGTATGGTAAGCTTGGTGTTGCGGCAAGTGCAATTGGGATTGCCAAAATGGCTTTGAAGAAGAGTGTAGCATATTCCTTGGAGCGAAAACAGTTTGATCAGCCGATCGCCGAGTTCGAGGGATTGAGATGGATGCTGGCAGATATGGAGACCTCTCTTGCAAGCGCTGAAAAGAACCTGTATTATGCAGCCGCTTTGAAAGTGGCAGGAGAACCAGCGGGGATGGATTGCGCTATCGCGAAATTGACCGCTGCTGAAGCTGCAGTTAAAGTTACTCTTGATGCTATACAAATGCACGGTGGCTATGGTTATATGAAGGATTTCGCACTGGAAAGATTCTTCAGGGATGCCAAGGCGACAGAGTTCATTCTGGGAAATTTCCCGGTTCAAAAAACTATCATAAGCAATAAACTTTTAGGAAAATAGTTGATTTTATATGTAATATATCTAAAATGGAAATAAGTAAAATATAATAAACTTGATTGGAGGAACAATGAATTTTAATCTAACAGATGATCAAAAGCTAGTAAGGGATATGGTTCGGGAATTTGCAGAGAAGGAACTCAGAGATAAAGCGGTTGAGATCGACGAAAGCCGCGAGTTTCCGCACGACACTCTTAAGAAAATGGCGCCATTAGGTTTGCTGGGTATGGTGGTACCTGAAGAATATGGTGGTGCTGGCATGGACTTTGTTACCCTGGCAATCGCTGTCGAGGAAATATCGAGAGTCTGCGCTTCGACAGGAGTAATCGTTGCGGTGCAAAATACGCTCGCGGAGTATCCCATACTTCAATTTGGCACAGACGAACTCAAGAAAAAGTATCTTCCGGATATGGCAGCGGGGAAAAAGATCGGATGTATCTGCTTAACAGAACCGACTGCAGGTTCTGATGTGGCAGGTTTTGAAACCACAGCCGTGCTCGATGGAGATAATTACATCATTAACGGAAGCAAAAGGTTTATCACGAACGGAACAGAAGCGGATATAATGATAGTATTCGCCTATACAGATAAAGAAAAAGGTTATCATGGCATGGACGTTTTCGTCGTTGAAAAGGATTTTCCCGGCGTCTCGGTTGGAAAGCACGAGAACCTGATGGGTATCCGCGCCACGGGCAACTGTGAAATAGTATTTGAAGATTGTGTTGTTCCCAAGGAGAATCTGCTGGGACCCCCCGGTGAAGGATTCAAAACCGCAATGAAAATACTCGATGTTAGCCGAATAGATATTGGAGCCCAGGCAGTCGGGATCGCGCAAAGCGCTCTCGATGAGGCATTGAAGTACTCAAAAGAGAGAGTGCAGTTCGGGAAACCTATATCCTCGTTCCAGTTCATACAGGGCATGCTGGTGGAGATGGCAACGAAGATCGAAGCCGCGAGACTGCTGGTTCTCCAATCGGCTTTCCTGAAGGATGACGGCGCACCAAGATTCTCCCTGCAATCATCCATGGGGAAATTATACGCGGCAACCATAGCGGTTGAATGCGCCAGACTGGGAGTTCAAATTCACGGTGGAGTTGGTTATACCAAGGATTACCCAATCGAAAGAATATACAGAGACGCCAAGATACTTGAAATATACGAAGGCACTTCTGAGGTTCAAAAGATAGTAATAGCCCGGGCGTTATTGAAATAAATCTCAAATAGGATTACGCTATTTGAAAAAACATTTATCGAAAGGTAATTATAAATGTCTTTGGATGTTTTAGAACAATGGGATGTCCTGAAATGTATGCAGTGCGGAAGGTGTACCGGTGGATGCCCCGTGGCAATTAGAACGGTTCTTAATATCAGGAAATTAATATACCAGAACCTTAGAGAACGGAAGAAATGGCTTCAATCCAAGGATATATGGTGTTGTACAACCTGCTCGACCTGCGCTTTAAGGTGTCCTAAAGGGGTTAATATCGTCGATTATATTATGAGTCTCAGAGGGTACCAGGTTGAGCGAGGTAAGATAGAACCAGCAGCGCGGGATGCTCTCGAAAGTATTCTGAAGCATGGAAATCCATGGGGCAGAGTGAGAGAAAAAAGAACTGAGTGGATTCGGGATGAAAAAGTAAAAATTCTCTCGGAAGGAGATTCGGTTGATACGCTTCTATTCGTTGGATGTACACCGGCTTATGATCCGAAGGCTCAGTATTCCGCTCGCGCGCTGGTCAGAATACTGAACGAAGCAGGTATCGATTATGGCATTCTCGGAACCATGGAAACATGCTGTGGAAACGAAGTAAAGAGAATGGGTGAGGAAGGGCTTTTCGAAATGCTTGTTGAAGAGAATACGGAGCTCTTCAACAAGTATTCATTCAAGAGGATAGTTACGATATCCCCGCATTGTTATAATACGTTCAAAAACGAGTACGAAGGTCTCCAGGTCGAAGTGATACATTATACCCAGTTGTTGCGGGAACTCATGGAAAGCGGCGTTTTTAAAGTCGATGAAAAAATTTCGAAAAGTGTGATTTTCCATGATCCTTGTTTTCTGGGTAAACAGAACGGCATTTATGACGATCCGCGAATAGTTATAAATAATGCTATATCAGGGGAATTGATCGAATTCGACCGTTGCCGGGAGCGAAGCATGTGTTGTGAAGGCGGCGGCGGCAGGATGTGGATAGAGGTTGAATCCGACATGCCAAGGACTGCGGAAGAAAGAGTTAAAGACGCCGATTATAGTAAAGCAGAGATCATAGCGACAAGTTGCCCGTTCTGTTTATTGACACTCTCAGACGCAATTAAGACTGCTGGACTCGAGGATAAGATAAGCGTAAAGGATATCTGCTCTATTATCTCGGATGAAGAGGAAGGAAGCACCGAAGAATAAATGGTTTTTTGATATATATAACCTAAATATATAACATTTAAATCTATCAGTGAGGTGCATCATGAGATTATGGATATCAATAGCAGTCCTTTTGCTACTTGTAGTTTCGCTACGGGGGGAGGAAGCCATTGTATTCTCGGTAATAATCGGGGAAGAAGAAAATGGCGTTATCACGAAAATTAATCCGGATGGTTCGGGAGCAACAAATATTTTTACTTTTGAAGGAGTTCCAGCGTCTGAAGACGGGTACATAAAGAATCTTGAGATATCCCCATCCGGTGGGTACATAGCTTTCGACTCCAATCATGACCGGTATCACAATCCATCGAGAAGGAACATTTTTCTTATCGATGCAGGAGCAACCGGCTGGCTTCAGGTAACACCCGATAATAATGCTGAGGATTATGGATATTCTGGTCCTACCGGTTCAATTTCCGGACGGGTAACCTGCGAAGGAGCTTATGTATCTTATGCTACCGTGGTATGCGAAGGTGTAATCGAAGAATTCGGAGCCGATGGTTTGGGTTATTACACAATCCCCGCGGCTCCCCCGGGGAACCGTTTCGTATATGCTTACACCTGGGGAGGATTCGAAATTATTTGGGGTTATGCATTGACCGAGGTGGTGGCAGGAATGAACTTCGAAACGGACATCATGAACGTAGGTTACAGCGAGCCTTATGGAAAGGATGAATATTCCAACCCAAAATGGTCACCGGATGGAAGCAAGGTCTTCTATAAAAGCGGTTTAGGTTTTACTATCAACCGCTGTAATATTCCGGGTAACTGGGAGGATGAAGAAATTCTTGCCGGCGATTGGGGTTCCAGCTTCTATGGGTATGATATAAGGGATTCTGACGGCAAGATATGCTACGCGGTTGATGATGAGGGTATATATGTTGCAAACGCAAATGGCTCGGGAAGAACCCTCATCTTTGCTGATGAAACAACCGTGAGTGTGCAGTATCCGTGCAACCCCCGCTGGTCACCCGACGGTTCGAGAATTGCCTTTATCGCATTCGTCTGGACTGGCGAGGATGGTTACAATTCCGTTGCGATAATCAGTGAATCCGGGGAGTTCGAAAACTATTATAGCTTTGGAAGCGGGTATTACCTCGATCTGCAAGCGTGGTCTCCTGATGGCACTTACAATCTCATTACTGTTCATACGGAAGGTTACGAGCAATCCTATCTCTACAAGGTGAATCCCGATGATCTGGAGGATTATGCTGAACTCTACGGTCCGTCGGCAATATGGAATGCCGATTGGGGAGTGCTGAATTATAGCAGTATTCAGGAAGAAGAAGTATCCACGAAAAAAGTGATCCCGGTTTCTATCGAAATTTTCCCCAATCCCGCGGTACATTCAACGAATATAAAGTTTTCCATTCCGAAACGGACTCAGGTAGAGGTTACTTTATTTAACCTGCTGGGTCAACAGGTTCGTTCCTGGAATATGGGCGCTCTGAACCCGGGTCAGCATGAGGTCGCATGGGATGGATTGAGTGACAGTGGACGCAAACTAACTCCCGGAGTTTACTTCTGCAGGATTAACACCACACTGGGCAAAGGCTCCGCTAGAATTACATTAACGAAATAATGGAGTTTATACAATAAAACTAACTGAATGGAATACAATGTTAAAAACATCAACAGCAATACTAATTGTAATTATTCTGATTTGCACGCTCTCTTGTGAGAATAAACCTGTTGTACTTGAAATCGAAAAGGTGGTCATTGCCATCGAGGATACAATAACACACGAAATCATTGAAGCGGATGAAGCGAAAGTGAAGCCGGGAGAATCTGTGGGCATCGTACTTATAAATGTTTCGGGATTTGAAAAAAATGACGAGGGGATGAACCGCTTCGAAATGGACATGGAAGTGATCGATCCCACCGGCAATGTCGCTGTGCAGCAAGATGAGGTTTTAGGCTTCAAGGGCTGGAGGAACCTCGAGGATAACGTCGCTACGTCGCCCTCAGTTCTTCTAACGATTAGCCCCGAGTATCCGCCAGGTATATACGAGTTTAAAGTGACTATTTATGACCAGGTCGGTACTGGTAAAGCTACTGCATCGAAAACCTTTGAAGTAATTACAGATGAAGGTTATTAAATAGCCTGATTCTATTAATCAAAAAGAATAGGAGTAAGACATGACGAAATATTTTGCCTTAATGATTGTTGTTCTGTTATTTCTCGTTTCGGGTTGTAAAGAGGAGAAAATAAAAACGGAAGCTGCTGGGAAAAGCTCTGAAGAAAATGTCCAAGTAGACCAGGATAAATCTGAGGAAGCTGCTGAGGAAAAAGCGTATATATCCTATTACAGCAGTATTGCCGAATCTGCAGAAGGAGCGGAAGTTATTGTTGAAGGACAATTCTGGGGATGGAGTGGAACGAAGGCTGAATGCGTAAATGAAATCGGTTCTCCTCCCGTAAGCAGAAGTGACTGGATTTTGAAACTTGACGATGAACATTGCATATATGTGTCCGGTCCGGTTCCTGTAGGGTTGGATAAGCTTGAACCCCATGGGGAAAAGACTGTAATAGAAGGCGTAGTTAAGAAACTGGAATCAGGGCAAATTTATTTGGAACTTAATTGATCAATAATTATAACGTAAAGGAGGAGTAATGAAAAAGCTTAGTCTACTGATAATACTGCTGCTTCCGTCCATATTGCTGTCTGCAAACTGGACCTTTATGGTTTATATGGACGGAGACAACAACCTTGAGGCTGCGGCAGTGGATGATTTTAACGAGATGGAAATGGCGGGTTCTAATTCTAATGTCAACATTGTAGTTCAGTTCGACCGAATAGATGGGTACGACGCTTCGAACGGGAACTGGACCGATTGCCGAAGATACCTGGTTCAGCACGACACGAATCCAACTAATATGAATACACCTGTCGTGCAAAATATGGGAGAGGTCGATATGGGCGATCCATCCACTCTTCGCAATTTTGTCAATTGGGCAAGGAGCCACTATCCGGCGTCACACTATTGCCTGGTTCTCTGGGACCACGGTTCAGGATGGGAGAAATCGAAGTCGGGCGGTATGCGTTCTGAACCCCCTTACGACAGGGAATCTCACCCATTGAGGTACATCCTGGAACATGAGCCCGGGCATTTCTTCGACCTGATGAACGCAGAAGGAGGGGAAGCCTTAAAAGCGATTTGCCAGGATGAAACAAATGGCTCGATCCTTAAAAACGACGATGTGGCTAATGCCTTAACCGGAATAGATCTCGATGTAATCTGTTCCGATGCCTGTTTACAGGGCATGCTGGAAGTTGCTTACGAATGGAGGAACCTCGCTGATTTCGTGGTCGGTTCCGAGGAGATCGAGCCGGGAGAAGGATACCCCTATGATCTTATCCTGGGTGACCTGGTCGATAGCCCGACTATGAGCGCCCAGCAACTGGCGAACACTATCGTTACTAATTATGGCACTTCTTATGCCAGTTCCTACGACCATAAAGAAACCCAGGCAGCCGTTCGAGTCTCGGACCTTGGTGATGTTATGAGCGCTCTGGACAACTTTGCCGGCGCAATGTCCTCCTCAGGTGCATTCAGCACTATCCTTGGTCTAAGAAGCAGCGTGGAATTTTTCGAGGCTCCTAACAACGTGGACCTGTGGGATTTTGCCGATAAGGTCGGGGATGCTGTTTCAAGTGTTAGTTCACAGGCGAACGCTTTGAAGAACGCAATAGACGATGCAGTTGTCGCGGAATATCATTCAACGGGGCACCCGAATGTCCACGGTCTCGCGATCTACCTCCCAATGAATGCCTCGCAGTTCGACGGCGCTTATACATCGACAGCAAACCTGGACATGGTTGCCGATCACCAATGGGATGAATTCCTGAACGAACTGTACACAGGTGGAAGTAGTGAAGTGGTAGATTTCTATGAACCTAACGACTATTCAAGCGCTGCTTACGGGCCCATCCCGGAATTCGTGATTATTCAAAGTCTGTGCTCTTATGAATACGATTCGGATTATTATACCTTCTTCCTTGGCGGCAATACCAATATAGGGATTATTATGGAGGGTCCTGACGGAGATGAAGATTTCGACCTTTATCTCTATGATTCGGAACTGAATTTGCTTGGCTATTCCGAAGACTATGGAACGGACGAATATATTGAAGCATCTCTATCTGCGGGACAGTATTATATCGAAGTATATAATTACGGGATTCCAAGTGAAATTCCATACCAATTAGCATGGTTCTATGAATCGGGTGTAGGTTCGGAGGGAGGCTCCGGCTGGTTGAGTTATGACTTGTATGCCGGCAGCGGTCCCGAAGACATGGGTTGGAGCGACGCGGATGCTATGTGCGTCTATTTCAATCCACCCGAACCGCCTTACACACTGGATGGAATCGCGTATTACATGGATGTTGGAGAGGGAGACGGCTCCTTCTACCCACTGGTCATGGATATGTACGAACTGCTTGTTGACCCGGGAATACTGCTAACGCCGCCAGATTATGAAGGCTGGTATATATTGGAAGTCACTGACGTGGTGGTGGCTACCGATTTCTTTATCGGATTCATTTACGACGAGTACGGAGATGTTCCCCTGATCGGCTACGACGAATACTGGTCGGGCAGGGACTTCTTCTATTATGTTGAAGATGATGTTTTTGAAAGTTACGGCGTGACTCTCTATATCAGGGCTTATCTTACAAAGGTCGGACCGTCAGGCATCGAGGAGCATTACGTGTATGACAGCAAACAGCTCAGAAGCCCGACCATCAATTCGAGTTTCCCAAATCCTTTCAACATGGCGACCACGATAGAAATTCTCTTCCCCAAAGCGCTGGAAAACTGCGCTGTTGACGTTTACGACATGCTGGGCAACAAGGTCTGCAACCTGCATTCTGGTCCGGTACAGGGTGGTAACTACCACTTCCATTGGAACGGCGCGGATGACAGGAACCAAGCGCTCCCGTCCGGCAATTATTTCGTGAAAGTCACAACTGATATGGGCGTCGATACGAAGCAGATAATCTATCTGAAGTAGTTTAAAGAAGATGTAAGCTTTAGAAAAATCCATATTGGTTTGCCATATTTGTTGTGCCAATATGGGCTTTCTAAACATTTGAAAATAAAATGCATCTGCTGTTTTAAAAAGCTGTTGTAATAGTTGAATTATGTAGAGTAATAGTGAAAAAATTGATACGGAATGCAAGAAAATATTGTTTTTTAAGCACAATTTTTATATATTTTATGAAGTAAAATAAATAAGGAGCACATCATGGGAAACAATAAAGTGATTGATGAGTTAAACACTGAGCTTTCTACTCTGTATAAAAAACATCTTGAAGAAGTATTGGATTTTGTTCATTTTATAAAGGTAAAAATACTCAGGGAGCCTTCTCAATCTTATTTCTGGACAAAGGAATGGCAGAAGCTGGAAAAAGAAGCTGATGAAGATAGAGAAAAAGGTAGGGTTGTGGGGAATGGTTCAGTAGAAAGTCTTATGGAAATCATGAGGACGTTTTAAAAAGACCATAATTATTATAATCATTCAAAGGAGTTTAAATGGACAGTATTGTATGTATCAAACGGGTACCGGAGACGGCGGAAGCCACGCTCAAGATCGACTCCTCGAACCTCAAGCTGGATGAAGAGAATCTTGTGTTCAGCATAAACGAAGCTGACAATTACGCGCTGGAACAGGCGCTATTGCTTCAAGAGGAATTCGGCGGCGATGTAACCATAGTCTCGGTTGGACCTGAAAAAACAGACGAAATTATTAGAATGGCTCTGGCTAAGGGCGCTACAAGCGGGATCAGGATAACCCCATCGAACCTGGAGGAACTCGATCCTGCTTCTATCGCAAAACTGATCGCTGACGAGGTCAAAGACCTGGATTATGACCTGATTTTCACGGGTTGTATCGCCAGTGACGACGGGTTCAGCCAGGTCGGTGTTACGCTTGCCGAAATGCTGGGAATAAACCATATATCGATGGCTGTTGAAATGGAAGCAGAGGAAGAGACCGCGAAGATCAACCGCGAGCTCGAAGGCGGACTGATGGAGAAGTTCGAGGTCAAATACCCGGCTGTTATCACCATTCAAACTGGTATCAACGAACCGAGATACGCTTCTATCCTGGGCATTAAGAGAGCGGGTAGCAAGGAGTTGAAAGTAGTAGAAGCATCGGAAGCGAAGGCGGAGAAGGTTAAATTGGAGAAGATATATTTCCCGCCACCCGGGAAGATGGCAGAGATATTCGAAGGCGGCCCGGCGGAAACATCGGGGAAAGTAGCTGAAGTTCTTAAGACAAAGGGGTTACTATGAGCAAGGATATATACGCATTAGCAGAACATAGACAAGGCGAGATGAGGGATGTTACGTTCGAAATATTGACAAAAGCCAAAATTCTTGCCAAAGAAACGGGCGGCTCAACGGTCGCAGTCATTCTCGGAAGCGGGATCGATAACCTCGCAGAATCCCTTAAATCATACGCGGATAAAGTTGTTTACATAGAAAACGATAAACTCGGACACTTCCATTCGGAGTATTACCAGGAAGCGCTTAAATCGCTGTTCGAGGAGAGAAAACCCTTCCTTATGGTGATGGGTCATACCTCGGTAGCTTATGAACTTGCCCCGTCTTTGGCATTGAAACTGGACATTCCGGTCATCACCGGCTGCATCGATTTCAGGATCGATGGAAGCAGTGTTTACTCGGTGAACTCCGTTTACGGCGGCAAGGTGAACGCAGAATACTCATTTAACTCGGAGAATGGAGGCATTGTTACAATTCTCGCGGGTTCTATGCCGGCTGAAGAAGGTGGATTATCCGGAGAGCTCGAGAAAGTATCCTTCTCTTTTGACCTGGAATTCGAGGACAAGATATTCCTTCAGTTCGTGGAAGCGGTTGCTGGCGAGATCGACATTACGCAGGCGGAGAAGATAATTTCGATCGGTCGCGGGATAAAGGAGGAGGAGAACCTCGCGATGATCCAGGAGTTAGCTGATTCCATCGGTGGCGTGGTAGCATGTTCCCGTCCGATAGTGGATGCAGGCTGGCTTCCAAAATCCAGGCAGGTCGGTTCGTCAGGCAAGACCGTGAAGCCAAAGCTCTACATCGCGATCGGTATCAGCGGTGATTTCCAGCACCTTATGGGAATGAGAAACGCGGACACGATAATCGCCATCAACAAAGATCCGAACGCTCCCATCTTCGGCGCTGCGGATTACGGCATCGTGGATGACCTCTTCAAGGTGGTGCCAGCGCTGAAGGATAAAGTCGCGGAATTGAAATAACAATTGATTTTTGTTTATTGATTATCGAAAAAAGGTACAAACTTTAACGTAAGCTTTTCAAGAAACGGTTGACGGCTTGGGGAATTTATGATAGATTAATACTGTATTCTGTGCCTTCATAATGCTTAGTAGTATTTTTTGTTTAACTTAAAATTCTATTGTTGATTTCACAGGGAGTGAGAAAATGAGAAAAGTCATTATTCTAATTTTGCTTTGTTTTGTTACTTACAGTAATGGCTCTGCTTATGAATACGAAATCCTGCGTCTCGATGCCTCACACTTCCCTGAAATGCATCTATTCCTTAGAGTCACGGAAGATGGGCGTTTCGTGGACAGTCTCTGGCGAGAGGATTTTGATATAACTGAAATACTGGGTTATGAACCAAATTTCAATGTCACAAGATTGCTAGATACATGTGAAGCAGAAATTATTTTATGCATAGACTCCTCAGGATCTATGTGTCCTCCAATAGTAGATTTAATCGATTATTTGCCTGATTTTGCTACCTGCCTTACCGATCATGGTATAAACCCATTCTATCGTCTTATCACTTTCCATCTGGAAGTAAGTGAGGATTCGACCGTTTTCGATGATGTTGATACACTTGTAACCCGTCTCCGTGATATACGTTGTGCTGGCGGTGGTGTTTATCCTGAAAATACGATAGATGCGATGGAGCGCGCTTGTAACATAAGTAACCCGGAATTGAATACTATTATTCATGTTCTTACAGATTCGGATGGGTTTTATGAACGAGGTTGTGGTGCTGCGTATTGTGATTTGACCAGGTACGAAATTATCGATACTTTATTAGTGTATGAGGGAATTTTATTTTCCTGCGCAGGAGTTGGGGAGAGCTCCGATTATTTTTATGGCGACACTGCAGGATTCGCGTACCAAACTGGTGGGAAAAATAGGACTATACATCATATAGATTCGAGCCTCGCTGACATCGAATATATCTTCTCAGAGGGCTGTGGCGGCTATTACATCCTGAATTGGGTTGTGGAGGATGACACACTGATAGGTAGCGGTGATATTCGCCACTTACATATTGAATGTCCAACAACAACTTTAGACACATTCTATGCTGTTCCTTCAACAGGTATTATGGAAGCGGGTATTCAGAAACCTGAAAATTTCACTATTTCCGCGTATCCCAATCCGTTTAATTCGTTCTGCCGTGTAGAAGCGCCTGGTAACGCTAGCATTGAAATTTTCGATATTAATGGGAGAATTGTCTATGATTTGGCGGGGGATTGGAGAACATCCAACCATTCTTCCTTCACCTGGCAACCTTTACTTTCCGCACCCTCTGGTATCTACATGGTGAAAGTATCCACGAATAGTGGATCAGTGGCAACCAAAAAAATAGTATATCTAAAGTAAAGCGTTCAGTTCTCCCCAGAACATATCCTCTTCCCGCAGTTTAAAGCCAATTTTCAGATAATATATCCGCGGTTTTGGTTCAATGTTGGTGAGTTTGACCGCGTCTTTCTGAGTAGTAACGATGATCTCGGCACCGCAGCGTTGTGAATCCCTTCTAATATCGTCGATATCTGCTTGGGTGTATTTATGGTGGTCCAGGAACCATTTCACTCCGGCAACTTCTACTCCAAAATGAGTAAGAGTGTTCAGGAAACTTTTGGGATCAGCAATTCCCGCAAAGGCGAGGGCTCTCCTTTTTTTGGCATCAGCAAGGGGCAGTGTATCCCCATCTTCAACAGGAACGAAGTTTATGGGTCTATGTTCCGCGATAAAAACAGGCGCGTGCGCATTCATTTTTTTGAGTTTGTTTATAATTTCCTCATAGCCTATGCCCGGTTCAGCCTTGGTGAGTACGATAATGTCTGCATCGTTCAGCCTCCAGGTGCCGTCACGAAGTCTCCCCGCCGGGAAAAAACGGTTTCCGCTGAGAGGATCATTCGCGTCCAGGAGCACTATGTTCACGTCCTTGTTGAGTTTAAGGAATTGAAAGCCGTCATCCAATATGAAAATATAACGCTTCGGTGAGCGAGTGACCAGTTGCAAAGCTCCCCTTATCCTGTTTCTGTCGATAACTATGGGGATCCCTTTTATGTTTTGAGCGAGCATGTACGGTTCATCGCCTGTTTGTTCCCATCCAGTGAATGGCGGCACTATGAGAGTTCCCTTTGAGCGCCTTCCATATCCCCTGGTTAGTATAGCAAGATTTTTGTTGGTTGTCAATAGTTTATTTGCGATGTATTCTACCGTGACCGTTTTTCCAGTGCCGCCAACCGTAAGATTCCCGATACTTATTACTTTGTGGCTTATTGAATGGGAAGGCAGGATGCCGTTATTGTATAGAAGCCATCGCAGGAAGACCATCGCTTTATTTATGCACGCCAAAAAACTCTTCAGTTTCTCTAATCTGCCCGGCTTTAGAAAATTGTAGATGGCGGTATTTATGTCACTCATTTTGCAGCCTTGATGATCTCATTAATATATTCGTCTGCTATCCGTTGGGCTTTTTCGACGGTTTCTCTTGCATTTTGCCCCATCTTTGCCGCCATTTTTTCGTTGCTAAGCATCTGGATCAGTCGATTTGTAAGCTCGTTTTCATCCCTGACGATTTTTGCTCCCTCTCCGCGAATCAGGATATTGACCGAGTCTTTAGTTGACCAGTAGTATGGTCCGAGGAGCACGGGTTTACCCAGCGCGGCGGGTTCGAGGGGATTATGTCCCCCTATGTTTGTGAGAGTTCCCCCAACGAACGCGATATCAGCCTTGGCGTAGAACGAACAAAGCTCTCCGATGGTGTCGATTATGTAAACATCAGCTTTTGCAGATAGCTGGTCTTTGGTTCTGAGAGCGTGGCTGAGCCCCAATCTGTCGGATATCTTCGCAAGCTTGGGCGCTCTGGCAGTGTATCGCGGCGCAATCAACAGCATGACGTCCGGTATGACTTTCCTGACTTCGCTGAAAGCTCTCAGAATAATCTTGTCTTCCCTTTTGTGAGTGCTTCCCGCAGCGATGAATTTCTTGTTTGCAGGCAGCTCTATCTCTTTTAATTCTCTGGTGATTGGCGATTGAGAAAATTTCAGGTCACCAAGAACCTTTACTTTATGGATTGGCGCTCCAAGGGCGGCAATCCTATTCGCGTCTTTAGCGGACTTCATAAGTATCAATCTGAAGAAGGAGAGTATCTTTTCGAAATATGGCTTTAAGTATTTTGCCCAATTGTAAGTGTCCGGCGCTACCCTGCCGTTTATTAGGAACAGGTTCGGAGTTTTCTTCCGGACCGTGTTTATGAGATTATACCATAATTCCGCTTCGGTCAGAATTAGCATTTTAGGGTTGACTCTCTTCAGGGCAATGTGAAGGAAAATTGGATGGTCGAGCGGAACAAAGCTCACGGTTACAGACTTTCCGAGTAATTTTCTTGCCTGCTCTTTGCCAGTTTTTGTGAGAACTGTCAAGAGAATTTTATGGTCAGGGAAATTTTGCTTTAATTTTGGGATAATTATCGAAGCTATTCGGACTTCGCCGACTGATGCGGTATGTATCCAGATTAAGTTCCCGGGTATTCTCCTGATAAAACCGAATCTTTCACGAATGCCGTGTTTGAGGAGATAGGAATATAGTAGTAAAGGAACACCGCCCAGAAGGAAGAAGAAGGTCATAAAGAGATTATAGATTATCCATATCATGTTAATATAATAGTATTTATGCTAGTTTATAGTAAAAAGGAAAATATAGGTATATTTAACAAAATAGCAAAGGAAAAGTGGAAAAATGGGGGAGAAATAGATTAACGATTGCAGATTAACGATCTCCTTCGCCAAGGTTTACCATACATAGTTTTAACGAAGTATGATTTCGGTGATTAAAATTGAAGATTTAAGAAGTGAAAAAAGAGAAAAAAGCAAAAGCTTCCGGTGAGGTAGTTTCAAACTACAAATGGCAGGCACGCGCCATATATTTTCTAACATCTCACTTGATAGGCAGAGACGCAGAGAAAAATTGGAGAGGAAGAAAATGACAATAGCAATATTAAACTTCAGGATTTCTCATATTCACGTTGTGAAGAAATACTTATAGTTTTGAGTATCACCCTTAATGAAAAGTTCCGGAGGAACGGAATATTTATAGTATTGAATTTCATATTAATTAAGTATCGAGTATAATATTATATTCAAATCATGGTTATTTAGGAATTGTCTAACTATTTGTAAAATCTGGGTTTACACTGATTTTTTACTTGACAATTTCGCGGTGGGGGGGGTATATTAGTTTTTGAATATAATTATAAAAGAGTAAAATAAGCGGGATAGGGATGTAGAGCAGGTGTTATATCAGATTTCTTGTAAAAGCATTTTTTTATATAATAAACCACCGGGTAGGTTTGAGCCTCTGCTCAAACCTTTTTCGAAATGTATATTTAACATAACAAGAAAACAGATGGTTTATAAAAAAGGGGTGAGGAATAGACAAAAGTACGCAGTAGGCAGTAGGGAGTAAGCAGTGAGGGAGAGCACAGAAATTAGAAAAATTCGAAGTTTATG
>JAFGQG010000063.1 GCA_016935765.1 bacterium | reverse complement strand
CTTTATTTTTTCCAGTCTTAGAACTGACGAAGTATGTTTAAACCAGTTTTCCACCTTATAATATTCCTTTCGATTCAATTGTAGAAAAATAATAATAGCGATTGCCAGTAAGTCAAGATTAAAAGGATACAAGAATTCTCGAAAGCTTGGAATTTGAGGAAAACGTGGTCAATAAACTGACAGGGAAGCTACATTCTGCTGAAGGTGTACATCTGTGCGCAACAAGTATAAGATTTCATGTACCAGAACCGAGATGCAGGCGCGATCCTTTCTTCTAATAATGGATCATGAACAATTAGGAACTTGACATCGCCAGAAAAAACCGCAAATTACTGATATATAAGAAAAATACCAAGGAAAGCAGGTAAGATGAAAAAAGTATTAATAACTTTACTTATAATATTTATACTTCTATCAACCTGTTGGGGAGAGGATATAAATAAGCTTATCATTGCGTTTACTAATGATATACATGGCGGTGTCACAGCTCGTGAAGCTACATTCATTAATCCTGATTTCCCCCCGGTGATGGGCAATGTGTCATCGCAGCTAACGTACTTAAAAAGACTGAAAGAACAATACCAGGATCAGGGAGACGAGTTTTTGCTGATAGATGCCGGGGATATTTTTACCGGTACACCCATTGGTTCACTCTCGAAAGGGGAAGCTGTAGTCAAACTGATGAACTATCTCGAATACGACGCTATGGCTGTCGGAAACCACGAATTCGATGCCGGAGAAGAAAACCTGGCGAGTCTATCCGAATTGGCTGAATTCCCTTTTTTATCCTGTAACATAGTTGACAAACAGTCAAAAGAATTGGTAAACTATGTGGAACCGTATATTATAAAGAACCTTTGGGGAATAAAAATAGCCATAATCGGATTGACTACTGCTGAAACCAGGATCGCTTCCTTTACTGAAAATGTCAGAGGGGTCGAATTTCTTCCTGAGGCAAAAACCCTTCAGAAATACGTTGATAAGGTTAGGAATGAAGGCGCGGATATCGTAATCGCCATCGTTCACCTTGGAATACCCTTCGATCCGAATAGCGAGTATACAAAGATGATCGAGCGGATCGAGGAAGGAACCCTGTCTGCAGAAGATGATATGCTGAACGCTATCGAGGTCGCTCATTTCACAAAGGGAATTGATGTCATGTTTGGCGGTCATATTCATATCGGGTTCGATCATCCCTGGGAGGATCCCGAGACACACGCTCTTATATTTCAGAGTTACGCCCGTGGGGGAACTGTGGGAACGGTTTTTTTGAAGATAGACCGAGAGACCAGGTCGATAGTGGGATATGAATTCCCTGAGTATGGCACTGATCTTGTTACTTATTTTGAGGAGGAGTTCTGGCCTGATCCAAAGCTGGATAGCCTTCTTTCGGTAATCCAGAGCGAAGTGGAAGCAGGATTCGACAAGGTTATCGGTAAAGCTACTGATATATTCACACGCGGAGACGCATCGGTTAATTATGCCGGCTATCTTGTCTGTGACGCAATGAAGGAAATTGCAAAAACGGATTTCGCAATATGCAACATGGGTGGAGTTAGAGCTGAATTACCCGCAGGAGATGTTACTCTCAGGGATGTGTTCAACGTGATGCCATTCGATAATTCCATAGTGACACTTTCAGTACCGGGTTCCGTCATGGTTGAGCTTTTCTCCCAGGTGGCTTCGAAGCACAGCGGTCTGCTTGTTTCAGGCTGCAAGGTTTACTTCGATCCCGACAAGAAAGGAAAAGAGAGTATTCGAATAGAAATTCAAGGAGAAGAAATATCCCCGGGCGAATCATACAGCCTCGCTATCTCTGATTACATTATCGATGCCTATAACCTCAGATACCTTGAAGGGGTTTCGAGCGATATAATAAGAAATTCATATAACCTGATGAGAGATGCCATCGCGGAATACATTAAAAAACATACACCGGTTTCCCCTGACACCAAACCGAGATGGGAGACATTAAGCAGTAGGCAGTAAAAAGTAGGTAGTAGGCAGTAAAAATTGAATAACGATTAACGATTACATGATTGCAGATTAGCGAAGTGAAAGAAAGAACAGAAAAAAATAAGAAGTATGAAACTTGGGGGAGGGGAAGGGGAGCAAAAGCATTGGATCAATGGACAATTATCAATTATCAATTAACAATTCGCAATAGCAGAAACACCACAGACCGCAACTAAGACGCAAAAATACTTAAATACTGAATTACACGAAAAGAACTCGAATCCAAAAAAAAATCGCAGAAAACTACATTCAATCACAGACTACTCATTGAACACATTTCGTTTATAATGGCAATATGGATGCTTCCCGGTTTTCTCGTAGTAATCCTGGTGGTAGTCTTCCCCTTCCCAAAAAGCGGTGGCTTTGGTTATCCCTGTGGCAACCGAATATCCTTTATCCTTCAGCATTTCAACATATTTCTGCGCGGTTTCTCTTTGCTTTTCCAAAGTATAGAATATTTCCGAGCGATACTGGTCTCCTACGTCCGGACCCTGGCGGTTCACCTGAGTAAAGTCGTGTATTTCGAAGAAAAATTTTACCAGTTCCTCGAATGATACTATTCCCGGATCGTAGATGATCTCTACTGCCTCAGCGTGACCTGTGGTTTTGGAACATACCTGGTCATAGGTAGGATTCTCATTCTTCCCGCCAATATATCCGACACGTGTATCGAGCACTCCTTTGATACCTTTGAATAGGTGTTCGACTCCCCAGAAGCAGCCTGCGGCGAAGATGGCTCTTTCCCGTTTGAGCTGTTCGCCATCGGGGACGAAGTTCATGGAGATAGAATTTACACAATGCCTGACATTTTTGGAAGTCAGGTTCTCGCCTGTAAATACGTGTCCAAGGTGAGCTCCGCAGTAGGCACATAGTATTTCGGTTCGAATCCCATCCTTGTCAGGAATTTTCTTCACTGCGCCGGGAATTTCATCATCGAAACTCGGCCATCCGCAACCCGATTTGAATTTGTCAGTCGAGTGGTATAGAGGCAGATCGCACTTCCTGCAAGTGTATGTTCCCTTCTCGAAATGGTCATAATACTCGCCGGTGAAAGGTCTCTCGGTCCCTTTACCCTCGATAACTCTTTTTTCATCTGGCGTTAATTCATTATACTGCAAGTGGTTATCTGTTTTCATATCCTGTCCTTTACATGAAAATGTCAACATTAAGTGTATAAATAAAATAGGAATTACCAGGGCTGACAATCCTATTAATACCGGATTAGTTTTTTTCATTCCACTTCACTCCTTTTATATTTGTAAAAGTAAGAAATCTATACAGTTTTTCAACTTTTTTATTTGGTTTTAAACTCAGAATATTGTATTATATGATCTATATGAACATTTTCGTATTAGACCTGGATATAAATAAATGCGCGAGGTACCATGCCGATCAGCACGTTATCAAGATGATATTGGAGAGTACGCAGATGTTGTGTACTGTGGTTAACAAAAGTGGTGGTAGTGCGCCATACAAAACAACGCATACAAATCATCCCTGTACATTATGGGCGGGTGAATCTCTCTCCAATTGGCAGTGGCTGAGAAGGCTTGTTTTCGCTCTTAACCGTGAATACAAGTACCGCTTCGGCAGATCATCAGACCATGCTTCAGCACAAGTAGCACGGGAACTATCAACTCCTGGCATTGAAGACATTGGTATTACTGAGTTCGCGCAAGCCATGCCCGATAAGTACAAGGTTCCGGGTGATGCGGTTAAGGCATACCGCCTGTTTTATACCGGTGAGAAAGCCAAGTTCGCGAAGTGGACGAGGCGCAGAACGCCAAAGTGGTTTAGAAAGAGTATTAATGAACAACGAGATAAATAAGGAGAAAAAATGAAGCGAAAAGGATGGGCTGTTTGGAAAGGTGACCTTAGAAGCGGCAAGGGTTCAGTATCAACTGATAGCGGGGTGCTTTCGGAAACCCAATATTCGTTCAGCACGCGTTTCGAGAATGGCATCGGTACTAATCCCGAGGAGTTGATCGCCGCGGCGCACTCAGGGTGCTTCTCCATGTCGCTATCCGCGGAGCTGGGGAAAGCCGGCTTGACTCCGGAAAATATAAATACAAACGCTACGGTCACATTGGAGAAAACTGATAATGGGTTTGCTATTACCACGGTTCATCTCGATGTTAAAGCTACTGTCCCCGGAGCTAATCAAGCCTCTTTCCAAGAGGCAGCGAATAAAGCGAAAACGGGCTGTCCGGTATCGAAAGTACTGAATGCTGAAATAACCATGGACGCAGTGCTTGAGAACATAAGTGAATAGTGGGGAAAAACTTCAATCAGCGATACTGTAAAAAAGGGAAATTAAGGAAAAATAAAATTTTAAAAATGACAAGTTAAACGAACTTAGTATATGGATAATAAAAGGAGCATAACCATTTTAGGCTTAACCATACCACTCGTGATCCTGATAGCTATAGTAAGTGTATGCGGTTTGTTCGTGCCGGGGACCTATTCACAGGAAACTCCCAACTGGACAGCGCAAGCGATCGGGCAGGATGCAGCGGACTTGTTCATGCTCACTCCCTTTCTACTAATCACCGCGATATTCGCATCCAGGAGAAGCCGGACAGCGATGCTACTCTGGAGCGGGGCGATTTTCTATACGATATACACATTCGTCATCTACTGTTTCGCTATTCATTTTAACTACCTCTTTCTTGCATACTGTTTCATTCTTGGGCTGGCATTCTATTTGTTCATCTACTTTCTCCTTTCGAATCATAGAGAGCCTGTCAGGGAATGGTTCGGGGAGAATTTACCGGTTAAGACAGCAGGGATTTATATGATTGTTATTGCTGGTTTGTTTTTTTTACTCTGGATTTCGCAGGTGATACCGGCGATGATAAGCAACGCTGCTCCAGCAGAGGTTCAAGATATCGGGACACTTACCAACCCGGTGCACGCGCTTGACCTCTCTGTTGTCCTGCCCGGATTCATCATAACGGCTATCCTGTTGTTGAAGAAAAAACCATTAGGTTTCCTCATGACTCCAACTGTTCTCACCTTCATGGTACTGATGGACATAACACTAGCCGGACTGGTGATTGTAATGGATATGAAGGGCTTGGAAACGAATCCTGTAATGCCTGTTATTATGATTATTTTTGCTGTGGTTTCCGGAGTGATTCTGGTATCCTATTTAAAAACCCAAAGGAGAAATAATAAGGAAGATGTTACTGCTAGAACAGATGGGAAATAACAAAATATTATGGCTTGTATTCCTTCTCGGAATTGCTATACAAGCTTTCATTGTAGGCTGCTCTGAAGATAATGGCACGAATTCGAACGGACCTTCGGTCGAAATCCCGGATTCTCTCACCCTGGAATTCGAGGAACCTCCTTTTACCTTGTATAGCACCAGTGCTCAGTTCGCCCGGGATGTACCTTATGGTGAATACGAGGACAACGTTTTCGATATTTTCCTTGTAGAATCTTCAGAACCGACTCCGCTTGTTGTTTACATTCATGGCGGAGGATTCACGACCGGCGATAAGGGAGTGATCTACGTATCGGGACAAACCGAAATAAGGGAATTTCTATACAACGGCGTGTCGTTCGCCACTATCAATTACCGGTTACTCGATTCAGTTGATACCGAGGGTGTTATCAAACCTATGACTGACAGCAAGCGGTGCCTCCAGTTCCTTCGTTATCATCACGAGCAATTAAATATCGATCCTTCGAGACTGGCTTTATATGGAGCGTCAGCCGGTGCTGGCACGTGTTTATGGTTAGCTTTCAGCGACGATATGGCAGAACCGCTATCAAGTGACCTGATTCTGCGTGAATCCACCCGCGTCCCCGTAGTGGGTGCCAAGGGAACTCAATCCACGTACGACTTGCTGAAATGGGAGACCGTGGTCTTCGCATCCCTGGGGCTGACTCTTGAGGATATGGCAAATTTACCAGAGTCATCAGAACAGGGATTCCTGTCATTTTACGGCATCGATTCCCTCGAGGAACTTTCCAATCCCGGAATGGTAGCTTACCGTGAAAGCGTGGACATGCTGGAGCTTATGACCCCTGATGATCCTGGGTTCTGGGTTATGAACACCATTGAAAACACTGGGATTCCCACCAGCCAGAGTGAGTTGTTCCATCACACCCTTCACGCTGTCGCCCTGTTGGAACAGGCCAATGATATAGGTTTGGAATGCGTCGCTTACGTTCCTCCACTGGAAATTGCCGATCCATCGGGAGTGGATATAGTGGAATTCCTGTTGGACAGATTGAATGGGGATTAAATCAGTGAGTATAATCTCTAATCTCTATAATAATACTGCTGGTTAAAAAGAGATAGATTATTTATATTTTGTTTAATAAAAACTCTAAATGCCTAAAAAAGGGGGACAAAAAATGAGTGAAGACGTAGCTATTGAAGAGAAAAATCCGGTAGACAACCCCAGAAAACCGTGGTTAGCTGGCCTTCTTACAATTATTACTATTGGACTGGGACATGTTTATACCGGGAAATTGGAAAAAGATATTATTCTATTTTTAGGTGCATGTTGTCTAGCTATATTACTTTCATTTCTTCTTATTATTATACCCGGGTTAATCACCCTGACTATTTTGCTTATTTTCCTTTTAGCTTATTTAGTATTCTGCATACTGGATGCTTTTGAGAAAGCCAGTTTAATCAAATTGTCTTACCAGTTAAAACCATTCAATAAATGGTACGTTTATATTGCCTTTATAGTTATTGGTAACTTAATAATTAATCCGCTGTGCTTAAAATTCATAAAAAGCAATATATTCCAAGCATACAAGATCCCGTCAGCAACAATGAAGCCGACTTTACTTCCGGGAGATTATGCTGTGGCTAATAAATTCGCGTATAAATTCAATGAGCCTGAAAAAGGAGAAGGTAAAGGGGAAAGTGCAAATGATATACTTTTCATTTGATAGGGATACTAAAAAAGTTCGCTGGGATAGAATTGGGAGGGTTTTTAACTGAGATATAATAAATCATAGACTATTCTTCCAATTGAATTTATTTTGGCAGGCAATTTGGAAAATACAATCTCCTTCATGATGAATGAAATTAATAGTGACACATCGAAAAAATGTATTAAATTATTTGCTGTGGATTAAAATCCAAGGACGCAAGACAAATTGCGCGTTATGAAATATTGAATGTTATGGACAAAGCAGCGGATAAAACTCAAAAGAAAAGAATGGGATTATGGGCAGCGGTGTCTATCGGTATTGGCGGTATGGTCGGCGCTGGGATCTTTTCGATCCTTGGTGTCGCTGGTCAAATCGCTGGTAATGCTGTATATATTTCCTTTATCATCGCTGGTTTTGCCGCGCTGCTTTGCACGTATTCCTTCGCGCGGTTGGGAGCAAAATTTCCTACCGCGGGAGGTCCGGTCGAATTCCTGGTTAAGGGTATGGGGGATGGTGTGTTAAGTGGCGGATTCAATATCATGCTCTGGGTGGGTTACATCTTTGCGTTATCTCTCTACGCTAAAGCCTTTGGTGGCTATGCAATGACGCTTATTCCTTCTCAATCCCCTATCTTAAGCCGTATTATATCCTCATCGGTTATCTTGTTCTTCATGATCATTAATATATTTGGTGGAAGGGCTGTAGGAAGATCCGAACTTTTTATCGTTGGAATAAAGGTTGCTATTTTGATGCTCTTCGCGATTTCAGGATTGTTTTTTGCCAACCCTGCCCGGTTGAGTCTTTCTGCATGGCCAAAATTCCCCAATATTCTCTACTGCGCGGGAATAGTGTTCCTTGCTTATGAGGGATTTGGCTTGATCACCAACGCTGCCGAAGATATGGAGAACCCCGGGCGTATGCTGCCCAAAGCTTTATACACCAGTGTACTCATTACTATTGGGATATATGTTCTTGTTTCTATTGCCGTTATCGGGAACCTCGATCCCGAAAAGATAATCGAAGCCAAAGATTACGCGCTCGCTGCTGCCGCAGAGCCCTTCCTGGGTAAAATCGGCTTCACAGTAATCGCTGTCGCAGCCCTGTTTTCTACATCTTCTGCTATCAATGCCACACTGTACGGCGGCGCGAACGTCAGTTATATGATAGGAAAGCACGGTGAACTGCCCAGGTTCTTCGAAAGGAAATTATGGAAGAGTAGTTTCGAAGGATTATTCATAACATCAGGACTTGTAATTATCTGTACTAATCTTCTCGATCTCAGCGGCATCGCCATCCTGGGAAGCGCTTTATTTCTTATTATCTATGGAGCAGTCAACGCTGTGCACCTGAAGCTGCTTCACCAAACCGGGGCTAAAGCTGCTGTCGTATGGGCCTCTCTCGCAACATGTATAGTATTCCTGGTTATCCTTTTATATAGAGAAACCGTTAGATCACCGCTTACCATAATCGTAATATCAAGCATAATTGCCTGCTGTTTCCTGGGTGAATGGCTGTACCGGTACATCACCAGCAGAATCATTAAAACACGGTCGCTAAATTCCTATCACACATCATCCAATAACCCTTCACGGGAATTATTTCAGTAGAAGCAGCATAACCGCCAGGACTATAAGCATAACAAGGTGGAATAAAAGAGGCGGGGGGGGGGG
>JAFGQG010000062.1 GCA_016935765.1 bacterium | reverse complement strand
GGGTAGGGGATTCATGTATGTGTCCCGCTTGGGCGGAGCAGGGAAACAATAGCAATTAATCAATGGACAATTAGCAATGAGAATCAAAATCCGGAAATTCGTAATTAATGAAAATTGCGGGAGTCCCGTTAGGGACGTCATATTTATAGCTTCAACATCAATCAAAAAAAATAGTGCCGTAGGTACGTAATATTAATTGGTGGATTAATCGAAAAAATCCGGATTCAAAGTAAAAATTAAATAGCACACGGATTGAACGGATAATCATGAATAATGAAAAAAAACCGCCACCCCGATGAGATAAAGAAGAAGAAAAAAACATATTTGTTCTTGACTTAAATAAACCAGGAACACCAAGGAGAAAATAAGAAAACAACTCAATAGTTCAGGAGAACAACCTATATGGTTAGAACCATCCTGGATAGCAAACCATCGTAGATGGTAAATAGTTGTAGCATGAGAGAACCTCCTACATAATCATCCTTGTATTAGGATGGATAGAATGCTAACCTATTGAATCGTAATAAATTCCAAACGTTTTTCGATTATTTCCCACACCATATCTTCGTGTGCATTGAACACGGCGATATAGCACCGGGAGATTTTTCAGCAATTCCAGGTGGAAAAACCAACAAAATCCTTGCCAACCCCGTCTTGACAGCTATATTATATGGGAGTAATAACAAGGTTTAAGGTGTAGACTAATTTGCTTTTGGCACAGGTGTAACTGTGGATTCTAATTGCGTAACAGCTTTGTATGGTACGACAAATTGTAAGGAGGTTAGTAGTGAGGATAGACACCATTCATCCGTCCCCCATTCACCTGGGCTCCCGATGAAACGATATTCTCCGGCATCTACCTGGTTCGAGCAAGCTGGGGTGGAAATATAGTGACTGAAAAGGTTTTATATTTGAAGCAAGATATAGAAAACAAAGAAAAATAACAGAGAAATAAAGCAACACTGTTGACTTATAAGCAAAATAGTATTATAATATCATCAAATTACCCGAATATATTATATCGGTTTTAAAGGAGTTCTTATGTCGCCAATAGAATCTAAAATAAATAAACTTCCTCAAACACTCCGGAAAGAAGTTGAAGATTTCGTCGATTCTCTTTTAAAACAAACGGAACTTAAGAAGAAAAAGCCCAAACTCGAATGGTTTGGTGGATTAAAAAAATACCGGGAGAAATATACCGCCCTTGAGTTACAGGATAAGGCAACAAAGTGGAGAGATTGATGTATCTGGTTGACACGAACATTTTCCTGGAAGGTTTTTTAGAGCAGGAAAAAATGAGTGAGGTAAAGACCTTCTTTCAAAATATCAACCTAAATGAAATGTTCATAACCGATTTAGCGTTGCATTCTATTGGAATTATATTATATCGATTGGGGAAGAACAAATTGTTTACCACTTTTATTAATGATATGGTTATAAATGGAATGCGAATAGTGTCATTAACCCCTGAAGATTTGGTGCTTTTGGGAAAAAACGTAAAAGAATACAACTTATCCTTCGATGATGCTTATCAATACTATGCCACAAAAAAATATGATTTAAAGCTGGTAAGTTTTGATAATGATTTCGATAAAACTGACATAAAGAGAGAAGAGCCTGGAAAAATAATTAATGCGATTACCTAAATTTAAAATGGGGGAAGTATATTGGCATATCCCAAAGTAATGTTTTTTATTACTTCTTTCACCTGGTCTCCCGATGAAACGATATCCTCCGGCATCTACCTGGTCCGGGCAAGCTGTGGTGGAAAATCCATAACTAAAAGAGTGGTGTATTTGAAATAATAAAGCCATAATAAAAAACAAGGCTTCTTATGAAAATTCCAACTTTATATGTTATCCTTATTTTAATACTATTGACAAATATAGTTATTGCTGATACAACTTTTGTGAGCGGTACTGTTTATGGAACCTGGAATAGCGATCACTCGCCTTTCATGGTTGAAGCAGAGATAAAAGTTCCTACTGATAGCTGCTTGCGTATTATGCCGGGCTGCAACATCATATTCCTCGGGCATTATAAACTAAATCTAGATAGCAGTGCAACAATAAAAGCCATCGGTACTTACGAGGATTCTATATTCTTTTCTGCAACCGATACCAATTTAACTGACTCCAGCGGAGGATTTTACGGCATCAGGTTAAACCATTCCGCACCCGGCTGCAGTTTGGTATATTGCAAAATTGAATTTGGGAATAGCTAGGAAGACCCTGATATACCTTATTATGATCGTCAAGGTGGAGGAATATACTGCAACTTCGGTCATCTTTATATCGAAAACTGCACGTTAAGCAAAAACCGAACCATGGAAATTGGAGGAGGAATAGTAGCCATTAATACTGATCTGGTCTTATTGAATAGCACAATCTGTAATAACTATTCTCTTCACTATGGTGGTGGTATTGAAGCAGCAGGAAAAGGATATATAGCATATAATATCATTCGTGACAATTATGCCGGTTTAAAAGGTGGGGGGGTTTTTATTGGCGGGGATGAAAATCCCATAGTCATGAGCAATATTATCAGTGATAATTACAGTGGAAAAACAGGGGGTGGAATATTTGTTACTTCAAGCAGGAACGCAATAATAAACAATACGATTGTAAATAATCATGCTGATTCAACCGGTGGAGGTATCGGTATAAGAAACAGGGCTGATACCTGGATTTTCAACAACATCATAAGGTATAATGAAGCCCTTGTCTGGGGAAGTGATCTTGCTATAGACTATACAAGCGCATGGGGTGACTGTTCAGTCTATGTCTCGTACAATAACATAGTCAGGGCTAACGCTTTCATCGAGGAATATTCCGGGATTTTATTCTGGGGAACCGGGAACATAGATGATGACCCCCATTTTGCTGACGGTTTTTTTCATCTCGGAGATTCATCTTCATGTATCGATGCCGGAATTCCCTTTCTCATCACTCTTACAGGCGATACTTTCTTTGCTCCTGATATGGATTTTGAGGCTGAAATAAGGCCAAACGGTTCCAGTTGGGATATTGGAGCTGACGAATATTACCCGGACTATGTTACGGACTTGAGAATAGAAAAACCAGGTAAATTCATGATAAATACCTACCCCAATCCCTTCAATGCCACATGCAAAATAGAAGCGCCGGCTAATGCTACCGTTGAAATCTTTGATTTAAATGGGAGGAAGGTCTCGATGACAGGCAGGGATGCCTGTCTATACAGTGTAGAAAATAGTCTGTATTTACGTTCATTTTTCTGGAATCCCGATGAAACGATATCCTCCAGCATCTACCTGGTTCGAGCAAATGCTAAGAAGGAAGTGGTAATTAAAAAGGTAATCTATTTAAAATGATTGACAAAATAAATAATTCATGATATAGTATGGATATATTTACATATTAGCTATTTTTTTCCGTTCCATTGCCTGAACCACGCAGGCTGAAGACCTGCGGCTACCCGTATTTCCCCTTCACTTCGTAAATCATCATTCGTTAATCGATATTCGCTATTCAATCCGGACCTCCCCAGTGCCTGAACTACGCAGGCTGAAGACCTGCGGCTACCCGTATTTCCCTTCACTTCGTTAATCATCATTCGTTAATCGATATTCGTTATTCAATCCGGACCTCCCCAGTGCCTGAACCACGCAGGCTGAAGACCTGCGGCTACCCGTATTTCCCCTTCACTTCGTAAATCATCATTCGTTAATCATTATTCGACATTCAATTAAACTCGATACCAGGTAAAAAAATGCACCTAAAAAAAATACTAAAACCTCCCCTTTATCCCGAAAAGCGGAAGTGGGCTTGCCCCAAGAAATAATCTCTCCTTGAATCCCTCGTCCGCGCCCGAATAACCGGAAACGTTCTTATGTCCCAAGAGGTTGACTATTTCTATATATGGTTGAATTGAGAAGTCGCCCCATTTTTTGCGCCACGATATCGCCAGGTCGGTTCTGGAATACGTGGGGTATCTCTCGGGCATATACTCCGGGTGCTCGGGGTCGTAATCCAGGTTCGGCAAACCTGAAGCGAGGCGATACCCCAACCCGAGTTCCCAGCTCTTAGACAACCCCAGCGCCATGATGAACTGGAAATTATGCCTTCTATCCGAATGCGCCGCGTAGGACTCCCCTTCGAATTCCCTTTTCGAATCGAGCAACGTGTAGGATATCCACCCCCTCGGATTGCCTCTCGAGCGCTTGATAAAAAATTCGAGCCCCTTCGCCTCTCCTTCGCCGGTAATGAACAATTCCCCATAAGTCTCGCTTCTCTTAACGATACCATTCATACCGGTCCACCAGCCTTCGACAGTAAAGCTATAATCCTTACCCAGCCATTGTTCCAGCGACAGTATGACACTGTTTGACTGAGCGGGTTCTTCATCCTTCGAAAAAACCCAGAGGTCGAACGGGAAATAGAATAACTCGTTGAGAAGACCGTGAAGGTATTGGTGGTGCAGACCCCACCCCGCTTTCAGCGCGAGGTTCTCGTTCACAAAATACCTGCCGCGAAGCCTCGGAGAGAGCAGAAAGTAGGAACCCTCTGTGAGGTAAGTCATTCGCAGTCCCGGTTCCAGGGTCAATTTTTCTCCGATGTCGAATTTATCCTGGCAATAAACCGCAATGTCCGTTTCATGCCCGGAGTCCTCCTGGATAATCAATCCGGCATCCTCATGATAGTACGAAAAGTTCAGATTGCTGATCTTAAGCCCGAATCCCACCAGGTGATCTGACGGCGCGAAATACTCGAAATCCCCTTTTATTGTGATATCCTCAAGGGAATCTGAGAATATGGTGGCGGCTCCGTAATTCGTTTCATCCAGCTTCACGCCAAAATCCGAACTTGAAAATGACAGGTATGATATCATTTTGCCGCCAATCAGCAATTGTGTATTGAAGTAGTAGAGTTGGCTTCCCCAGTCGAGATTGGTTTCCTTGTACTGAATTCCCGTGGAGAGCGTTTCTTCGGTATTGAACTCGTCATAAGTTACGAAAGCTCCGAGGTCATTTTTCATCCCGCGTGTCGGTTCGATGTGGATTTTTCCCCAAAGGTCATAAAGGTGGAAAGGAAGCAGTTCAACGAAGGTGGTTCTTTCCGCGAAAATGAAGCTGGTTTTAGAGCCGACGTGTCCTTCCTGGTGTCCGTTTATCCAGAGCGGGAACACATGGTAACTGCCCCCGAATTCGTTCATAGAGCCGTTTTTGGGGAAGAATTCAATGATACCGCCTAATCTTTCTCCATACTGCGCGGGAAACCCGCCTGTTATAACCCGGACATTCCTTATCGTTTCCGAGTTAAATGACGAAATCAAGCCCCCGAGGTGATTGGGGTTGTACAACGGCGCTCTATCGAAGAGGATCATAGTCTGGTCCGGGCTGCTTCCCCGGAAAACCGGCTGATTGGCGTAGTCGTTCAAATAATCCACCCCGGGCAGGCGTTTGCTCATACTCAGCGCGTCGATCCCCTGGAAAGGTAAACCGCCGATCATCTCGTCAGCGTAGAGAATCCGTTCGGAAACCACAATCTCCCGTTCGAATATCTCCCTTTCCGGTGTCTTCTGCTCTGTTTTCGCTTCCATCAGGGGTTCTTCCACCAATACTATTACCAATTCGGTTGTTACGTTTTCATGGACTTCAAATTCAACCAGGGTATCCCTATAACCGATACGCGTTATCTTCGCCGTTTGCTTTCCCGTTGGAATTTTATCCATTACGAACAGACCGTTAATATCAGAGAAAGTCCTTTTTTTTGTATTGAGAATATCAACGTGCGTGTAGGCTAAAGGTTCATTATTTTCGTCCTTTATGATACCCCTGACCGAACCGGTTTCCTTCGAGTAGGCAAAAGCGGGAATAAAAAGCAGCAATATCACCAAAAAGATAAAAAATCTTTTCATTTAACCTTCTATCTATTACAAGTAAGAATTAATTTTCGATTTATCCATTTATGAAAAAGCTGCGTGCGGCGCGATAGGGGTTCGGGACTTCCAGCCAGTGGTATTATTCTTCAGGGTAGTATTTAAGGATGACACCGTTCGAGCCAACTGCCCAACCGTAGTCTGGGTTCGAATTAGCGAAGTAAATTTCTGAAAGGTTGCCGCTTGCTTCTCCCACCTGCATGTGCCAGGATTCTCCTCCATCACTGGTATGGTAGATCTTTCCATACAAGCCAGTGACCCAGCCGTTGTTCGCATCGGTGAAGAAGACGTCCGACCACCAGATCGATTCGCCGGTACTTTGATAGACCCAGTTTTCACCGCCGTCAACCGTATGGTGAACCCGGCTGACTCCTCCGTCTATACCACCGACAACCCAGCCTTCCGTAGCGCTGATGAAATGGATTCCGAGAAGGTTGGTAATCGTATTGCTTTCCTGGGGCGTCCAGCTATCTCCACCGTTTATCGTGTGGATTACCGTTCCGTTATCGCCGCAGACCCAGCCTTCGTTCTCGGTCACGAAAAACAGGTCCCTGAAATAGACATCCGAGATTTCGCTTGGAATCGTCAGAGCTGTCCAGCTATCTCCACCGTCCGCGCTTTTTAGAATAACGCCATCTTCACCAACAATGTATCCTACCTCTGCGGTAGGGAAAGCTATCTTATAAAGCCTGCTGCCAGTACCGACGTCGATTGTGACCCAATGGAATCCGCCATCAGTGGTTTTACGAAAGATTCCATCGTTTCCGGCTATCCAGCCGTTGTTCGTGTCATGGAAATAGACGCTATTTATGTAATTGGTGGTTTGTGAATTCTGGTGTACCCATGTTTGTCCACCATCCGTGGATTGACAGCACACTCCATCGCTTCCGACCACCCAGCCGTTAAGTTCGTCGAGGAAAAACACGCTTGCCAGGCTTCTTCTTATGCCGTAACTCTGTATATCCCATTCCTCACCATCATCTTCTGTATAAAGGATGGTACCCACACGCGCTGACGGTCTGTATCCAACAAGCCAGCGTTCGGCTGATTCATCGGTAACTATGCCGATCGAGTTGAAGTTCGCTTCCAGGTCTGAATATTGTCTTTCCCAGGTTGCGCCCCCATCGCCGGTATATAACACTGCCCTGTCATCTCCAGCACACCAGCCGATCTCATCCCCCGTGAAAAAGCGAATCTCGTTGAGGTTCTGCCGGCAGTCATGTCCTGTAACCGCAGACCAGGTCTCGCCGCCATCGACCGTTTTGAGTATCATACCTCCTTCACCGACCGCCCAACCTTCCATCTCATTAACGAAAAGGATATCGTTCAACTGGGATTCTTCTGCCATCTCATGTTTTCTGTGCCAATTATTCCCCATATTCGAAGAATATAGTAAAGTCCTATCGAAACCAACCACCCACCAATTATCATTAGTCCAATAACACGCTCCGAATAAAGCTGAGTTATCAACAGTGTAAATTGTGTAAAAATTAGTATCGTTGAATACCACCTCGAAATATGTAGTGTCAGCTCCAAGTGAATCCACATCGATAAAAACTAAAGTTGTGCATATTACAGAATAAGTGTACAAATCGTAATCGACTGAGTCTTTGGCATATCCACCGCGCCATGTTTCGCCGCCGTCAGAGGTTCTATAGATAATACCTCTGCTCGCGGCTATAAAACCGTTGTTTGCATCTGAAAATTCGATGTCATACAGGTCAATATCTTCGAATTCTACGAGGGATGTATCGATAACAGTGTAGGAATATGAATTAGTATTGAAAATAATATTATTAGTATCGATTATCTCGAATGATTCCAGAATTGTCGAGTCAACAACAGTAGAGTCGTAGTGATAGAAATCAGGGATATATACTTGTTCCCAGTCGTCCCCGCCGTTCTCGGACTTCAGCAGGACGCCTTGTTGTCCGCATATCCAGGCTTTTGATGAAGTGAAGTCGATGTCGAACAGTGTTTCCCACAGACCGGTGAGAGACAGGGTATCCCAATCAACACCCCTGTTCGATGTTTTTGCCATAAAGCCATCCATACCCACTATCCACGCGACATCCCCTTCGACTATTTCAATATCCATAATACCGGGTAATATGCTTTCTCCAATACGGAGCCATTCCGAATTATCTTCTGGTTCCGGTTCCACCGTTTCGTCCTCGCAATTAATAAAAAACGTTGAAAACAGCGCTAAAATAGCAAAAAAAACTATCCATCTCTTCATTATATCCTCCTGAAATTCAAGACATTTAATACACTCAAAATTCCAATTTCCTTTCAAGATAAAGTAATTACGAATATTGTCAAACAATTTTTATTTCTGAATTAATATTTATTTTATTTGACAAATAATACTTAAAAAATATATTTATTTGTTTGATAGTTTTTAAGCCTTGGGGCGTCGTCAAGCGGTAAGACACAGGATTTTGGATCCTGCATTCGGAGGTTCGAATCCTCCCGCCCCAGTAAATAATTATAATATTTTGGAGATTATGATGGACAGACCAAAGATCATAATAGGGAGAGCGAACCTTGAACTCGGGAATAAGATCGCGGAATACATCGGGGTCAAACCGGTGTACCGGGTACTTAAGAATTTCGCGGACGGCGAGATCCGTTTTCAGATCAAGGACAATATCAGGGGTGACGATGTTTTTATAATACAATCAACGTTCCCCCCTTCCGAAAACATCGTTGAGTTATTGTTAATGATCGATGCGGCGAAGAGAGCTTCGGCGCGGCGTATAACTGTTGTAATTCCTTATTACGGGTATGCTCGCCAAGACAGGAAGGATCAACCGAGGGTTCCCATCAGCGCGAAGTTGATATCGAATTTAATAACCACAGCGGGGGCGGACAGGCTGCTGACATTGGATCTGCATTCACCCCAGATACAGGGATTCTTTGACATACTTAGTGACCATCTCAGTTCAGATGGTGTTTTCAAGTGGTATCTGGAAGGTGAAAGGATCATTCCCCCTAAGGACGAGAGAGATAGGAGATACCTTGTTGCTTCACCAGATGTCGGAGGAGTGAAGAGAATAGAGGATTTCTCGGAGAGCCTCAGCGTTGGGATCGCGGTGGTTTACAAAAGGAGAACAAAGCCGAATCAATCAGAAGCGATTGACTTGATTGGAGACGTCACTGGAGCGACGGTTATCATCAAGGATGATATAATCGATACCGGGGGCACGCTTGCAAAAGCGGCTGAATTACTGATGAAAAAAGGCGCGAAGGAAGTTCATGCCTGCTGTACACATCCTCTTCTATCATCTAAAAAAGTCGATGATGTAATGGTCAGCGCTACCGAGATAATCGACAAATCCCCGATACAGAGCCTGATCGTGACTGACACTATCCCTATAACCGAAGAAAAATCATCACCTAAGATAAAAATCGTATCAATAGCCCACCTGTTTGCAGCGGCTATCAACAACATACACCTGGAGAAGTCCGTTAGCGTGCTTTTTCAGGATCATCCAATGTTACATCTATAGAAATATTGAGGAGACAGAGATGAAAAAATATTCATTAAGCGTAAAAAAGAGAAAAAATGCCGGCACAGCTTATTCGAGAAGACTGCGCCGTGACGGCTATATACCCGCGGTACTCTACGGATTGGGGACTGATGTTCAGCATTTAATGGTACATCACAAGGATTTCCAAGATGTCATGAAACAGGTTGCAGGAGAACATGCCCTGATATCTATTAAAGTAGGAGCGAGGTCCAAGGGCGAAGTCCTCTCCATCATTAAGGAAATCCAGCATGACCCGATAAACGAATCGATACTGCACATTGATTTTGAACATATCAGCCCGGATAAACCCATTAGCGTTGACGTATCCATTCAGTACGTGGGTGATCCTGTTGGAGTGGAAAAAGGAGGAGTATTCTCACCCCACCTGTGGGAATTACCTGTAAAAGGTACTGTCGATAAGCTGCCGGATTTTCTCGAGATCAATGTCAGTGAATTAGACCTTGAAACCGCGCTGCACGTAAAGGATATATCAGTCCAAGGTTGTGAAATCCTGCTCGATCCCGATAGGACTTTGGCTTCGATACTGGCTCCGAGAAAGATTGAAGAAGTTATCCCATCTGCTGAAGAGGAAGTTGAAGAGGAAGCTGCTGAGGAAGGGGCTAAAGATGGAGAAGCTGGAGAAGGGAAGGAAGAAGCTAAGGAAGAATAATCCTGCTCAGGGCATTATTAATAAGCCTGGTAATTATTATATGAAACATTGAATAATTAAAGAAAGGAAGGGTTAAAATGGTACCAAAATTCGATATTATGAAATACGTCGATTTCAGTCAATCTGAACCCCGGCGGAAGATGGAAGAAGCTTTAGAATATGTGAAATCTCAATTGGGGAAAGAGTATCCTTTGCTTATCGGTGGCGAGGATGTTACCACTGAGAATAAAATCGTATCCATTAATCCTTCTAATGAAGATGAAGTGGTTGGAGTTTTCTCGAAAGCTAACAAGGAGTTGGTAGAGAAAGCTATGGCTGCAGCTTTGGAGGCTTTTGAAACCTGGAGAAAAGTACCGGGTGAAGTAAGAGCTCGATATTTATGGAAAGCGGCAAAGATCATGAAGGACAGGATCTATGAACTCTCCGCCTGGATGGTTTACGAAGAGGGCAAAAATTGGCTTGAAGCCTATGCTGACACTTGCGAGGCGATAGATTTTCTCGAGTTTTATGGCAGGTTAATGGCGCAGATGGCGCAACCCCAGGATCTTACTACAATGGACGGAGTTGATAATAACCTTTATTATATCCCTCTTGGTGTAGGCGTTGTTATTCCACCCTGGAATTTCCCATGCGCTATAATGGCTGGAATGACCTCAGCAGCTATCGTTGCGGGGAATCCTGTGCTTCTCAAACCAGCCAGCACAGCTCCAACAATAGCCAGGAAGTTCGTGGAGATCCTGCAGGAAGTTATGCTTCCCCCCGGAGTTCTGAACTTCATACCTGGCTCCGGAGGCGAAATCGGCGACTACCTTGTCAGCCATCCGAAAACAAGGTTTATCGCTTTCACTGGCTCTATGGAAGTGGGTTTGAGAATACAAAAACTGTCTTCGGAACTCAGTGAAGGACAGATATGGATCAAACGCACAATCCTTGAAATGGGTGGAAAAGACTCCATCGTGGTCGATGAAACCGCAAATCTCGACGATGCCGCCCAGGGAATCGTTGCAGGCGCATTCGGCTTCCAGGGTCAAAAATGCTCTGCATGTTCAAGAGCTATAGTAGTTAAGGATATTTACGATGAACTACTTCAGAAAGTCGTAGAAAGAACTAAAAAGATAAAAGTCGGTCCCGTGGTAAATTACGATAACTATATGGGACCGGTGATAGATAAACACGCCTATAAGAGCATATTGGACTACATTGAAATCGGCAAGAGTGAGGGCAGGCTGGTCTGTGGCGGCGGCAAAGCCGAAGGAAATGGATACTTCATTCAACCTACCATTATAGCCGATATTGCCCCTGACGCAAGGCTATCACAGGAAGAGATCTTCGGACCAGTCCTGGCTTTCATTAAAGCTGAAGACTTTGAAGACGCTCTTAACATTGCAAATAACACTATTTATGGTTTGACCGGCGCTCTCTATTCGCTGGACAGATCACGCCTGGAAAAAGCAAGACAGGATTTCCACGTTGGGAACCTGTATTTCAACCGAAAATGCACAGGCGCGCTGGTTGATGTTGAACCTTTTGGCGGTTTCAATATGTCCGGAACGGATTCGAAAGCAGGCGGAAGAGATTACCTGTATCTGTTTACCCAGGCAAAATCTGTTTCGGAAAAACTGTAAAAAAAATCAAATAAAGCTTGCATATAGCTGTTTTTAGTGCTATATTATATATAATACAACCGAAAGGAGTATTATAAATAGTTGACTATTAAAAAAAAGGTTCATATGTAAACAAGCCACAGAAAACGTTATAATATAGTGCTGAATTCAACAGGATTGCATGTGGCTTCAAAATAATGTTAATAGAGCTATGTTTTTATCGAAACGCAAAAAAGGTTTCACTCTTATCGAATTGATAATTGTGATTGCTATAGTAGGGATACTAACCGCATTGAGTTATACGAGATTCCACCAGGCTACAATCAGGGCTAAAATCAGGGAACCCGCTACTCTGTTGAAACACCTTTGGGAATTGCAAATGGCTTATTATTACGAGCATGGACAAACGGCTACTGCTGATGGAACCCCTGTTTTTCTTGGTTTAAAAGTTAGTGATAGAATAAAAAGCATACCGGTTTGGGGATCAATTGCCGGATCTTCCAATGACAGATTAAATGACCTTGGGGTTGAAGAACCCCAGGGCAAAACCCGTTTCTGGTACCTGTTTCGCCCGGACGGTGTGATCCACGCCTACCCCAAGTGGAATCTGTCTTCATTCTACGATTTTCCAAATGACGAATGCGATAATACATTGAAGGATATAGGCATGAGTATCGACCTGGACGGTCAAATATATATCTGGGGCGTCAAGGGTAAAAGTAAATGGCCATAAAAACTCCGCCACCTATGAAAAAAGCAATTACTCTATTTTGCTTGACCATAATGCCTGTTCTATGCTTTGCCCAGCATTATGAGAATGAGGTGTATAATACCTTCGGGGATTTGCAGTGTTATTTTGCTTCAAACAAAATAATCTATGTCATCGGAGACACGGTGAGTCTAAAGTTCTCTGTCACGAACATTTCTGAGTCAGCTGTATCAGTATCCTGCCCCACGATGAACCTGATTAATTATTCAGCTTATTTCAGCGGCTCCACGACTCCATGCTGGCGTTCATCTGAAACAGCTCTTCCGGCGTTGCTGGAGTTCGTACTTTTACCAGGTGAAACTAGAGCGGACAGCACTAAATGGATACTCGGAACCGAAACCGAGGGCGCTTATAATCTAGAAGCTGCTCTAAATTCCCGGACTCCCCCTCCTGACACTATAAACCTGGAAATTTTTATTTACACAGTCAGCATAAACCAGGAGAATCCAGCACCTGAAAACAAGCCTTCGATCTTCATAACCGCAGCGCCGAACCCATGCAAGGAAAATTTGAAGATCGCCTACTACGTTCCCCACAGGGGAATTATGGAATTAGCGGTTTTCGATATCATGGGTCGCAAGGTCAATACGATTGCCAGGGGCTGGCATAGACCAGGGTTGTATTCCACAACCTGGAACAGCAAAAATACCGACGGCATTAACGTACCTTCGGGTACTTACCTGATAAAACTCACAAATAGAAATATATCAACCAGCAAAAAAATCCACCTAATCAGATAATTGGAAAAACCTTACTACTTACCTAAATACAGCTACCCGTTGATCGATCTGCATTGCGATGTTTTAAGCAAGGTTCGTACGGGTACGAGTATTATCAACGGCAGGAGAATGGGGCACTGCGACCTTCCCCGAATGAAAAAAGGAGGGGTTTCCGCTATCGTATTCTCACTATTCGTATTTCCAAAATTCACAAAGGAAAAAAACTACAGAAAAAAGATTGACAAACAGTTAAATATATTGCAAAATACTATTGAAAATTCCAATGGAGAGATGAAGATCGCCCTGAGTCCGGACGATGTTCGCAGCAATTTCCATAATGGCGTAGCATCCATTATAATAGAGATAGAGGGACTGCATCCTTTGGATGATGGTCTTGGTTTGCTTCAAAAATATTACGACATGGGTGTCAGGATATTTACCCTGACCTGGAACAATTCAAATGCTTTCGCAACTTCGAGCAAGGAGGCTTTTAAAAATGGTATCGATCCTGGCTTGACTGGTCTGGGTCGCCAGGCGGTTGCTGAAATAAACCGACTTGGCGCTCTCATTGACCTTTCCCATGCATCAGATCAGACCTTCTTTGATGTTTTCGAACTGAGTAAAACGCCCCCCATACTTTCACACTCCTGCTTGAGATGCTTCAAGAACTCATCGCGCAATATCACTGATGAACAGCTTATACTTCTAGCGGAAAGAAGCGGAGTGATCGGCATCAATTTCTACACGAATTTCCTTTCCTCGAAAAGCATGCGGTACGTAACAATCGATACAATCGTGGAGCAGATGCAGTATATAAAAGAGAGGGTTGGAGTTGATGTAACAGCATTCGGCTCTGACTTCGACGGTATTTCGCATTTACCAAAGGGCATCGATGACATAAGCGATTTTCCGAAGATAATCGAAGCGCTGGAGAGCAATGGATTCACGCAGGATGAGATCGTGAAGATTAGCGGGGGGAATTTCCTGAGAGTGTTTGGGGAAGTAAGTAGTAAGCAGTAGGCATGGAGTTTGTAAAAACAAACTCCCAAAACCAAAACTTGTTTTTGGTTAGTAAGCAGTAAGCAGTAAAAAGAATAAAGTACCGAGCAGTGAGTGGAGATCAGTAACCGGTATTCGGTAATCGGTTAAAGAGAGTACAGAGGACAGAGGACAGAGAAGCAAAAGGGAATGACGAATACTGATTAATGGTTGAAAAATGAAGAAGTGAAAGATGAGGACGAAGATGAATTCTGGAAGATCGAAAAAAGCATATAGCAATTACCATTTGGCGGGAAAAAAGAATGCCACGAATGCACGAATGAATAGGAAACCTTCGTAGATGGTTAACCACGACGGATAGTTAATAATTATAGCATTCTATATTAGATTTCGAGTACAAATTACATATATTAT
>JAFGQG010000061.1 GCA_016935765.1 bacterium | reverse complement strand
GGTTTACGGTTAAAGACACTGCCACTCTGCAGGATGGCTATATTGATGAAGGTCTGGTCCTCAGCAAAGCGGGCGGGATAATCCAGTGAAAGAATCTGATCCACCGCCCGTCCGATGGCCTGGTTGATGTTGGGGCCGGTACTGCGGGTATGCCCTTCCGGTCCTTCGGCATGAATCTTAAACCAGTACACCCCCATTGAGCCGTAGCTGATGCTCTGACCTTCACCCAGGATATCCACAAAGGCAGCGGCAGAGTCCTTGTACTTCTCATAGAGGCTGTACATTCCCTTTAAGCCGGTCTCTTCCTGAGCAACGGCAGCAAACAACAGGGTGTAGCTAGGTTCAATATGGGCTTTAATCAGAGCTTCGGCTGCTGAGAGCATGGAGGCGGTGGTCAGGGAGGTGTTGGTTCCCGGACCAACGACTTTGTCACCTTCAATGTAGGGAGGCTTTCCTGCTGCCTTCTGATGCTCCGCAACAGGACCCAGATCATCCAGGGTGGAAACAAAGACCAAGAGCTGATCTGTTTTTCCGGGAATGAATCCCATGACATTGGGATTTTCATCAACCTGTACATTCTGCAGACCGATATCACGCATCCGCTGGGCAACCGCTTCTGCTCTCTCCTGTTCCTGGCCGGAGGGTGAAATGATTCCCCCGATTTTGACTAAAAATTCTGCTGTATCGGAAGTCTGCTCATCAATGATCTTGAGAACCTGCCGGGCAGTCTCATCTTCTGCTACATACTGGGTTATGTCTATTTGAGAATTGGCCAGGATGCCGGGAGTTCCTAACAAAACAAGAATAAATACCATTATCGAAATCATCAATATTTTCTTCATTTTTTATACCTTACTCCTTTCTAATGGTTCAATTGTGATCTGTGATTAATACTTTAAATAAGAAATCAGACTTTTTTGATTTTCGTTTTATTCCTTCCTCCTTTTCTCGCATTTCGTTTTATTCAAGAGTCAGTCCGTTACCATCTGTTATCCCGCGTTTCTCACCTCCCTAGATAAAAGATAACAACTTCTGAAATTAATTAGTATTTAGTATAAATACCTTGTCTTAACATGTCAATAGAATATTTTGAGAATTTTTGAATTAAAACCTCCTCAGTATAGATACTGAAGGGCTGAAAGATCAAGACTCCCCAGACAGAACGATTTTCGCAACTTTTGTTTGAGTGATGAAACTGAAAAAATATATTCTTCAATAAAAAGGTTGTTGTATAAAAATTTTTAGAACCTCAATTTTAAAAAGTATTGTCTACTAAGTATTGTCTACGATTAGTCAGATTCTGCCTACTGGAAAACTTCTGAAGTTGTAAGGCCAATGCTAATTTAGAATATTAAATAAAAAAGAATGGAACAGGGAAAAACTATATTCCCCGTTCCATTTCAGCTAGTTTATTTATACTAAAAGATTAACTTTCCTAAAGCATTTTCCTGCTCTATTTTGCTTGTGCAGCACAGCTTTGAATTCGACCTTTTTCCTCACCGGAAATGATACCAGCTTTCATCAGCTCATTTGTAAACAGGGCGACACCCCTTACAAACTGCCCATGATTTTTTGTCTCAGCATAAATTTCCTGAATGTGCTCAGAAATTAGCTGACCCTCATACAAAATATCAGCAACGCTGGTATCACATCCTTCAACCACGATGGTTCGGAAGCATCCATCAACAGAAATATTATACAGATCTACTACGCCACCACCACCACCGCGTGCATAGAAAACCTGCATCTGGGTCATATCGCCAGTAAAAGTATTTCCTACCTTCGTTAGCCCATCTCCTGGCAAATCATATTTCTGTTCTGCACCATTTATCGTAGCATACATTGCTCCGGTAGTATCAGTTAGAGCATGATAATGAATAACCACTTCATAAATTCCTCCGGTATTATAGGTGACACCGTCTTCCGTTACAGATGCCCCATCCCGGTCGAACCAGATGGCATAGTTTGGCAAAGCATGATAAGCAATCGGGGTTATCTCTTCTCCGGGAAAATCTCCTTTTCTGTTGTAAGTATCATATGCCCATCCGTGGAAAAACAACATGTGAAAATCATTGTTATTAAAAGGAGTCCCGATTGCTGAGGAGGCATATCTTGAAAATAAGAAGCCCCCTTTTTCATTTGGATCCAGGTTCGGTGCCCCGACTTCCCGTATGCCTACTTCTACGACAGACCAGCCAGAGGTTGCGATTTTACTCATATCGATGGTATATGACAGAGTTAAATCACAACGTGTCAGATCCCAAACATCAGCAAAATTCCCAGTTCCCCAATCACCTAAAGCAGAAACATTATCGTAGAATACCAGGGATCCTGAAGATTTTACTAGATTATCAAACCCGTCAAGTTCACCCAATGGGGTAATGCCGGATTTATCCAGAACATCACAGCCAGAAATGAAGATGGTCAAGACCATCAAGGGAATCAAAAGATAAAATAATCTCTTCATACTAGGATCCTCCTATGAAATTTAAAATAAGTAAAGCTGAAGAACATTTAATTTAATCGATATAAACACCTCCTTACTGACATAATGAAAGTGCTTACAATAACTGGGGGCAGAAATCGGGCAGTCCGGCAGTCCCCTGGGAGAGAAAATTGATTGCGGGACCCGTAACTTTGCGTCCCATCGTTACCGATGGTTAACCTTTCTCAGCTTAGAGCCTCTTTTCTCGATAGGGATACCTCCTTCTTTTGCAAGCAATTCCTTGATAAGAAGCATCAGCATTCTATAGGTTATATTCCCTAAAAAGAATATTCTTAGAAATGATTAAATAAAACTATAGAATTATCATATGATGAATATGATAGATGTTAGGACTTGTAAGTTATCTTGATAATAAAATTATAGGATATTCTATTTGAAATAGCAAATTATTTTGGCTGGTTACTGCAGTTGATATCCTTCATAGAATAAAATTTTTATAAGCATATTTTTCTCCTATTTATCCATTGGCTTGGAATACCTTTCTTATTAAAAAGTATAAAAAAGGAAAGCCCCTCAGCAGGATGCTGAAGGGCTGGGAATGACAGGCCCTCCCTATTAGATGTGTTTAGAACTTTTTAAGATTAGAATGCCCTATAGTTTTAGAAATGCATTTTTTATCTTTCAAACCTGGCAATATTTGGAATCATTTTATTAATCGTCCCAAATACCAGTTAATAGAATATCATCAATACGGTTGGTACCCAAACTTCCTACTGTCCCTCCATTTACACTCATGTTGGAAGTCATTATCCACCGTAAATAGAGCGGCCCCTGCCCTTCACAATCTTCAGGTAATGATATTTCATCCAGTACACCAGAGGTGAAGTTTTCAGCCACCGTTATGCTCGTACCGGGAATATCAATCCAGGTAGCACCATCGGTGGAATACTGGACCTTGAAATCACGGGGACCAGTAGGACTGCTTCTCTGTTTGGAGCTCAGTTTGAGATTTACATAATCCATGGTCGAAACAGTAATCTGCCAGTATTTGGTATCGGTACCATCATTCCAGGCATTAGAGTGCGCTGCGTAAGTTCCCGTGCCTTCCGATCCCTGGGTAAAGTAATTGGGCGGACCGAATACAGCACCTATCAGGTTGATCGTGCCGCTCCCTACATCGGGAGTATATTGACTAATATCCGCTAATGTTTCTGCAGCAGCACGTTTGGTGGCATCTTCAAAGGTCCAATTGATGGTTAAAATCCATATAAAGACGGCTGTGACGGTGACATCCTGAGCAGGCATGGTGAAGGTGGTGTCCGGGTTGTTGGCATCCGCAAAGGT
>JAFGQG010000060.1 GCA_016935765.1 bacterium | reverse complement strand
CACAATGAGATTTATATATTTAGGACAATCGAAAAACCAATGAGAATTTAATTAGAATCCGAACGCTTTTTCCCAACCCCGTCTGAAAAACCAACGAATATTCGAAAATATATTCCTCTTATACTTCAACCATCTAACACAATATTCTTTAAATATTGATTCCCCCGTTATTTCACCCAGCTTACAAATTAGCATAGTGTTTATTGAGTGATACTTTCTCCCCGCTATATGACCCCCTTTATATACATCATATAACGACCAGTACCCGCTGTCGAACAAATCCATATTCGATTCAAGTGTTTTAATTCCTTCGTTGAATAATAGCTTCGCTTTTTCATTCCCAAGATACTTCCCATATTCATATAACCCAAACAGGGTAAATATCATCCCATTAAGCACGCATGATGAATCAACGGACGGATATTCTTCAAAACACATATTTCCATCATTTAAATAGTTGCGTAACCCGTTATCCTTAACATCAAATTCGAACGGGATGATGGCTTTCTCGCAAAGGTTCAGGTACCTTGAGTCATCAGTAGCAAGATAAGCTCTAATCAGAACTGAAACAGCGCTGCCTTGAGCCATTGCTGATATCCATGGCGGCTTCAAACTATACCTCTTTTCATGGATTGTATAAATCCATACTTCCGAGTCATTCTTCCATAAACTGGCATTTTTAAGAAGCCATTCCGCACAACGGAGAAAAACGCACATATTCTTTTCTTTTTTATGCAGGAAATACAAATCATAATTCGCCAGTGCATATTGGGATATTAGAACAGGATTATAAAAAGCTTCCTTATTGAAGATCTGAAACGGAATACCGTCAATGTCCCGTGGGTATTCAGAGAAATGCCAGGCAAAATCCCTGATAAAATCATAAGGATATGGTGGAATCTTATCCAAAATTACCATCTAAAAATACTATTTAACATTACAATTTAGACAATTTTGCGCTGTAAAATATCGTGAAGATGAACAATGCCCATTATTTCGTCATTATCTCCTACCACAGGTAAGGAAGTGATTTTATTTTTCTCCATAATATATACTGCTTCTTCGGTCAGGGTGCCTGGTGTTATGCTCTTGGGGGATCGCGTAACATAATCTATAAGCTTATGGTTCATGATATTGTCATCACCGCAATTCTGGATTGCGCGTCGAATATCTCCATCAGTAAAAATTCCCAATAATTTCCCCTCTTCGGTCACAAGTGTTACGCCCAATTTCTTGGTAGTCATTTCAATTAATCCTTCTTTAAAGGAGGCGGTTGATGGTACAACAGGGATCTCTTTCCCTGAATGCATTATTTTTTCGACTTTGGTCAGCAGTTTCCCGATATTTCCTGCAGGATGAAGGTGTCCAAAATCCTCTTTTTTTACATTTTTCCTTACCATGAGAAGTACTGCCAGCGCGTCACCAACCGCGCATGACACCACCGCGCTAGTAGTCGGGATCAGACCGAACGGTTCCCCCTCCTCGGTTACTCTAATATTAAGCAAAACATCTGAATTTTTCGCAAGAAGAGAGTGCTCGTCACTGCAAATAGCGATTATTTTCACCCCCAAACGCTTGAAAAATGGAATCAATCTAATCACTTCGTCCGTTGAACCGCTCTTGGATATAATCATTACCAGGTCTTCTTCAGTGACCATACCTAAGTCACCATGGGAGGCTTCGCCGGCATGAATGAAGAAGGATGGAGTTCCAGTACTGGCAAGCGTCGCGGCGATCTTCCTTCCTATCAACCCGGACTTGCCTAGACCGGTGACTATTATACGCCCATTGCATTCAATACAAAGCTTTGCAGCGTTCTCAAGGTCCTGTTCGATGTTGCCGATGAGTGTAGTTATCGCTTCTGATTCCTTATGGAGAAGATCCCATACTTCTTTCATTTTATTTACCTTGTTTAATTATTTAAAATTTATAGTATCCGCACAAGACGATCATTCCACCCCGGGAACTTCCAAGCAACCCTCGCTTGTACTCGAAATCTATGAGCCAATTTTCAAGTTTTAACATCAATCCCAGCCCAGCGCCTATTCCATAGAGTGTAACATTTCCGTAGAGGTCATCAGATTCTGTCAAACTCATATACCCAAAGTCCACCATTCCCGCAGCATATATCATTATTGGGTTTATGTAATAAAAATTATAAAGCGCTTCGCCTTCCATCTGGAAAACGCTGACCGATTTGACCTCCAGGTTATCCACCCATGAAGTATCCCGGGTCTCGATAGTATCCCGGGGAAACTGCATCTGCTTGACTGAGCTTGAACCCATCATAATAGCTCCCCTGAATATGAAAGGTCCATTGATGATCCCGCCACTGAACATCCACTCAGTAAAACTATTGGTCAGGCTTTTTAATGCTATACTATCCGTCAAGCATTCTTCGCCGCTATCCAGATCGAAGGCAATATCCGCGGTTGGGTTAAAGGTTTTGAAACCTAAACCTGCTATTCGTTTTCTATTCGTTCTGAAATACTCCATTTCAGCTAACTCGTCTTGTTTTTTCTGGGCGCGAAGTTCATCCTGAACCCGTTCCCGTTCCTGCTTCCTTTTGTCTGAATCGAATGATTTAATTAAAAACTCAGTGTCTTTTTTCGCGGATTTCACCTCGTTTATCATAAATCCATCCGGCAACTTGCTAATATACATATCGAAGTAATTTATCGCTCTCTCTGCCAATGATTTCACATTTCTCTCTTCAGCCTTTTCCTTGTATAGAACCCCGAGATTAAAATAGTATTCGGGTGCTATCCTTACAAGTTTTTCCCAAACATCTATATACTCATAGTTTTTTTCCAGAGCTCGTTCCCACCATACCTTCGCCGAATCGTTCTTCCCCATTTTATAATAAGCATCTCCAAGCTTACACAAAATAAAAGGGAAATTCGGTTTAAGCTGGTTTGCCCTCTTTAATTCCGAAATAGCGTCCTTATATCGACCATCTGATAAATAGAATTCAGAAAGACTATAATAAATATTCGCATTGTTCGGTTCCGATAATTTCTGGATCTGCAGATCGTCGTGACTCTTATCGTATTTTGTAAGTTTCTCAGGTTCATTGAAATATTCCTGCGCATACAACGAACTTATTAGCACCAGAACAAAAAAAATCAAGAATGTCTTTTTTTTCATTTCCTCTTTATTCCTCGTTATTTTTTTTTAAATAAAATAAAACTGCCTATCTTCAGAGTCAAGGGAAAATATCAATTGACAATTACCATTATGTTCATATATTCATATTCCAAAAAAAGGATGATTCAATTATGGAAATACCAAAAAGATCATATAACTGCGGTGAACTAAGTGTTCAAAACGTCGGAGAGTCAGTACATCTATACGGATGGGTTTACCATCGCCGGCATCACGGTGGATTATTCTTCCTTGATCTAAGGGATAGATACGGTCTTATCCAGGTTGTATTTCGACCTGAAAACGCAAAACTGTTTTCTGAAGCGGAGAATTTAAGTGGTGAGGACGTTATTTATATAAAAGGCGTGGTTGTACAGAGACCAGTTGATGCTTTCAATAAAGACCTGCCCACCGGGGAAGTTGAAGTACTTGCGGAAAAATTGGATGTTTTGAATAAATCGAAGGTTCCACCATTCCAGATAGAGGACGAGGTGAAAGCTACCGAGGAACACAGGTTGGAGTGGCGCTACCTCGACTTGAGAAGACCGATAATGCAAAAAGGTATCATTCAACGTCATAAAGCGGCGCAGGCAACAAGGGAATATCTTAACAAGAATGATTTCCTGGAAATAGAAACACCCATATTGATGAAAAGCACCCCTGAGGGTGCTCGTGATTACCTTGTTCCAAGCCGGAAACACAAGGGGAAATTTTACGCGCTGCCTCAATCCCCTCAAACCTACAAACAGCTTCTGATGATCTCCGGATACGACAGGTATTACCAGCTTGCGCGGTGCTTCAGAGACGAGGATCTGAGAGCTGACAGGCAGCCTGAATTCACTCAAATCGATATAGAAATGTCATTTGTAAACCCCGAAGACGTGATGGAAATGGCTGAAGGGTTGCTTTCCCACATAATTTTCAAGACGAGAGGAATTTCTTTAAAAACTCCATTTTTAAAACTGAAGTATTCCGACGCGCTAACCCGTTACGGGTCTGATAAACCCGATTTGAGAATCCCCCTGGAAATTCAGGATTTTTCTGACGTCGCTAAGAACAGCGGTTTCAAAATATTCGCGTCCTGTATTCAGAACGGAGGAGTTGTCAGGGGATTGAAAATACCAGGAGGGGCGCAGCTCTCAAGAAGTGAGCTGGATCAGTTGGCTAAAGACATCGAATGCTTTAACGCTAAGGGGCTAGTTAATTTCAAAATAAGCGGCGCTGAGATTTCATCTCCCATCCTGAAGTTCCTGTCAGAAGGTGAGATAGCAAAACTCAGGGAAATATACAAACCCGGGGATGGGGACATCATATTCATGGTAGCGGATTCGGAAACAGTAGTAGCTAATTCACTGGGCTTTTTACTGACCCATCTTGCTGAAAGATTCAATTTATACTCTAAAGAAACATTTACGCCGCTATGGATCACGGATATGCCGCTTCTTGAGCATAGTGAAACTGAGGATAGGTTAATGGCTACTCATCATCCATTCACTGCTCCCGTCGAGAAGGATATCCCCTTGCTGCTTGAAAATCCGATGGCTGTCAAGGCAAAAGCTTACGACCTGGTCTTGAATGGCTTTGAAATAGCTGGAGGCAGCATAAGGAATCACAAGGTCGATGTCCAGAGAAAGGTCTTTGAAGCAATTAAAATAAGCGAGAGCGAAGCGGAAGAAAAATTCGGGTTCCTTTTGAACGCACTCCAGTTTGGCGCTCCTCCCCACGGAGGTATCGCATTTGGTTTCGACAGACTGGTGATGCTGATCGCAGGTGAAACATCCATAAGAAATATAATTCCCTTTCCGAAAACCACTACAGCTCTTTCATTAATGGACGGTTCCCCTACAACTGTTAAACCTGAACAACTGGAAGAACTGGGAATAAAACTTATTAAGGAAAAAGGAAAATAGGCTTTCCTTTTTTATCTCCATAGTATATAACTATTTAGACAGTTTACAGATCAAATATGACAAAAAGCAACAATAATTTGGATAATTCGATAACTCTCTCCTTAAAGGGAGTCGATCAAAGGGTACTATTTGGATATAATTCAATCAATCTCAAAGAGATAGAGCTGGAGTTCCCCGTGAAGATAGTTGCACGTGGTGAAAAACTGAGAATATACGGGGAAACAACGGAGGTTTTGAAGACCAAGCAAGTTTTCAAGGAATTGATCAGCTATATAAAGCAGGAAGGGGAATTGCCCGAGGGTATTGTAGAAAATTGCATAAGGACTATCAGGGGAGAAAACACGCTCAACATTCCAACTGATGATGACAGGATACTGGTCACTTCCAAGCACGAGGCTATACGTCCAAGGACGGCTGGTCAGGCTGAATATGTTGAAGCAATCTGGGATAACGACCTGGTATTCGTAATTGGACCGGCTGGTACAGGTAAGACTTACCTGGCTGTTGCTTGCGCCGTCAGGAAATTAAAAGCCAGGGAGGTAGATCGAATCATTCTCGTGCGACCTGCCGTAGAAGCCGGGGAAAGCCTTGGGTTTTTACCAGGGGATATGAAGGAAAAAGTCGACCCCTATCTACGCCCCTTGTACGATGCTTTATTCGAGATGCTTCCCGACGGAAAAATGGAGCGCTTGATCAATCAGAATATCATAGAGGTCGCTCCTTTAGCATTTATGAGAGGAAGAAGTCTCAACAATTCCTTCGTTATACTCGATGAAGCCCAAAACACTACTGCCGGTCAAATGAAGATGTTTTTAACCAGACTGGGATTTCACTCACAGGCTGTAGTCACCGGCGATATCACGCAGATAGATTTGGTAAATCCTGAGGATTCAGGACTTGTAAAAATTCAATCCATATTAACAAATATAGTTGGAATAAAGTTTGTTTACCTGACCCAAACGGATGTGGTAAGACACAAGCTAGTCCAGGATATAATCATGGCTTACGAGCAATATGAAAAAAATAAGCAGAATAATATTGACGATAAGTAATACACCCTATATATTTTAACTATGAATTCAAAATCAATTGCTTTGATATAAACAGAAAAAGTGGACGATACCTCGCCTAAAAATCCCCCAGATACTAAGTTAAGACTATTTAAGAATAAACATGAGGATACTCACATCCTGAAGACCGCGGTTGGTGTTCTCATTGTCATTTTATTCGCATTATTCCATTGCATTCTCTTTCCTACTGATAAACCGACTTCGATCAATATTCCGCAAATCGACCAGATAGCTCAAAGTGATATCATCGCGCCATTTGCCTATGATATCCTGAAGAGCGATAAACAATTAGCAGAGGAACGCAAAATTGCGAGGGAAAACGTTCCGGAATTACTGATTTACGATGATTCCATATACTTTTACCAGAAAGAAAAATTCGTTCAAAAAAAGGAAGTGACTATCAGCATTCTTGATTCATTAGATGATGAGAAAGCTGTAACTGATACTCTCAACATAGTCTGGGATGAACCATCGCCGGAGACAATATCCACCTTAAGAATGACCAGGAATCTGGATAATCTTTTTGACGGTATTGAGAAAGAATTAGACAGCCTGTATAATATGTCCTTCGTCAGCTCCGAATGGAAAAATTCGAAGAAGAATACCAAACTATTTTCAATAAACCAAGATGGCAAAGAGAAAGTTGTTACCCCCAATCATCTTATCACCAACGAAGATATAATAATACATGCCAGGACATTTTTAGGGAATAAATTCAAAGAGTATGCTCCATTATCAAACGCTTCGTTCGATCTGCTGAAAATCTTCATAACTCCAAATCTTATACCTGACGAGGAAACTACCCAAAAACGTAGGGAAGAAGCTGTTGCCAATATAAGCTTAACAAAGGGAGAGGTCTTAAAAGACGAAAAGATCGTAGGAATTCATGAGAGAGTGACAGAGGAGATCTACGAAAAACTCGTTTCCCTGGAAAAAGCCTACGAAAACATGCAAAAGAAGCAATACCCCTTTCTTACAACATTACTACCTTTTTTCAGATTTATCCTAATGCTTGTCATTACTATTTTGCTCTTCGTTTACATTTCGACGTTCCAGAAGGAAATCATTAAAAACATCAAGTATCTATTTCTAATTCTAGCCTTGATAATCATTCAGACAGCTTCAACTTTCTTTCTACACAAATTCAATCTGCCACTTGAATTAATACCCATAAGTATCACCACTATCGTTGTAGCAATTCTTTTTAGTATGGAATTAACAATCAGTTTATTATTAGTTATCGCCCTTCTTGTTGGTTTTATAAGTTCATTTGATCTTGCACTCGTTTCTTATACAATTGTAGCAGGTTTCTTTTCCGCTTTTCTTTTCAGGAAGATAACGAGCCGCCGGGAACTTTATAAGCCTATTCTGATCTATATTGTATTACTCGCTGTTTTTATCATCGCAAGCGAATTAATTATTTTCAAACCGGTAAACGACATCCTTAAATTAGCCGGGATTCTTGCGCTTAAATCACTGTTCTTTCCTTTAGTCACCATAATGTTTCTTCCATTATTCGAGAGCTTAACCGGAATAACTTCCAACATCACGCTTTCTGACTTTGCGAATACCAACCTTCCCATTCTCCAACAACTTTCGGTAGAGGCTCCGGGAACTTACCAGCATTCAGTTATTGTGTCCAACCTGAGTGAAGTGGCAGCAACTGCAATTAAGGCAAACAGCCTTGTAGCCAAGCTTGGCGGATTATACCATGATATCGGGAAGATTATAAATCCGGGGTATTTTAATGAAAACCTTAAAAAAGATGAAAATCCACACTACAAACTTGCGCCGACAATGAGTTTCCTAATAATAAAGTCTCATGTTAAGGAAGGAGTTGATCTTGCGAGATCGCTTAAAATTCCAAAGGTTATTGTCGATATTATACAACAACACCACGGAACATCCGTAGTGGAATCATTCTATAAAAAGGCGTTAAAGAAAGATGACAAAATCAAAGAAGCAGATTTCAGGTACCCTGGTCCCAAGCCCCGAACGAAAGAGGCTTTGATAGTAGTTTTAGCTGACTCTGTGGAAGCCGCTGTCAGAGAAATCAGCGAACCCACTGAGGATAAAATAAACCATTTAGTGACAAATATAGTTAATAAGAAACTTGACGATGGAGAGATGGACGAATGCAGCATTACACTAAGGGAACTGAACAAAATCAAGGAAGTATTTGTACCCATACTGCTTGGAGTACATCATAAGAGGATTCGATAAGAATGTTAAATTATAGATTAACAACACTAATATTTACAAACTTTAAAGTAAGGGGGTGAACCCTCTCTAAACGAGGAAAAAATGATTACAATAACTCTGGTCATATTTCTAATTCTTATCCTGCTGGGAGGAATCTATTTTATATCCTATTTTGAAACAATGATACTGTCTTTTCAGGACCAGGATATCAAGAACCTGCGAAAATCAGAAAAGGGAAGCGTGATATGGTTGCTTAACAGGATAAAGGAGCCCGGGAAACTTCAGTTTTCGCTTACTGTTACGAAAAGCATCTTTGTTGCGGCGTTTGTAATAATTTTCTTCTATTTTACACAGGATAGTCTAAGGCAATACATAGATTCAACCCCTTTAGTTTTGCTGATAATTGGAATCCTGACATGGTTAATATATTTGACCTTTGTTCACATTCTGCCCTTAAAGCCGAATAAAGGCAATTTAGAGAGAAGGGTTTCGAAATATAGCACAATGGGGAGACTTCTTCTGTTTACTTTTTCCCCATTTATAATGCTTTGGAAATCAGTGATCAGGGTACTGCCAAAGAAAGGGATGCAAAATTTAATACAGAAATCCACGGTTAAATCCGAGATAGAAGATTTCATTGAGTTCGATGGATACAATTCGGGGCTTCAAGATGAAGAGAAGCAAATGATCAGGCACATTGTCGAGTTTGGCGAAACTATGGTCAGGGAGGTTATGGTCCCACGTATCGACATGGTCTGTATTGAGATAGGGACTCCTATAGACGAGGTAATAGACACAATCAAAAAAGCTGGTCATTCGAGAATCCCCGTCTATAATGAAAGGGTGGATAATATAATTGGGATCTTATATGCCAAAGATTTGATCAATCCCGTGTATCAATCCCAGAACATAGACCTGAAGAACATACTCCGTGAAGCATACTACGTTCCTGAAGCGAAGAGAATACGGGACTTACTCCGTGAGATGAGGGAGGAAAAGATCCACATCGCAATTGTCGTGGATGAATACGGTGGAACCGCTGGATTGGTGACAATGGAGGACCTTATCGAGGAGATCATTGGTGAAATTCAGGATGAGTATGACGAAGAAGAAAAGATAATCAATAGACTAAGCCATAACGCCTTTTCGATACAAGCGAAAATACCCATTACTGAACTGAACGACCGGCTTAACATTTCAATCCCCAATGACGAAGCTGATACACTAGGGGGGCTTATTTACCAGATTGCGGAAGCCATTCCAAGAGAAGGCGAAAAGTTTGAATATGGCAATCTTTTGTTCATTGTGGAGAAAATCATACGTAGAAGGATCGCCTGGGTAAAGGTTATCATTAAAGAGGAAGATGAGAACCAACGTTAGCAATTCTTCTATTTAAACTACATATATATATATAATATTCTTGACAATATTATGTAATGTTTATACATTCTACCATCATTTTTTTTGAGGACTATGGCAATTAAAGCGATCTTAGGTTTAGGAAACCCTGGAAAACGGTACTGCGATACCAGACATAATGTAGGATTTAAAATAATAGATCTTTTTTTATCGAAAAGTGGAGCTCATTGGCAAAAGGGAAGCATAGATTATCATTTCTCAGTTGTAAAACACCGGAATAGAAAGATAGTACTTTGTAAACCAATGACTTATATGAATAATAGTGGTATAGCCTTTATGGAAATATGTGAAAAACACAATTTGAATCCAGAAGAAATACTTGTTGTCGTGGACGATTTCAACCTTGATTTTGGGCAGTTAAGGCTGAAAAAACAAGGATCCGATGGTGGACATAATGGACTTGCTTCTATTATTTTTCATTCTGAAACAATCAACTTTCCAAGGTTAAGGATCGGTATTGGTGCACCTTCTGAAGACACTGTGGACTATGTTCTCAGTGGTTTCAGCGAAGCTGAAGAGAAGGAAATATCGAATATTCTTTCAAAAAGCGTTGATGCTATCAAGTGTGTTCTTAGAGACGGAATTGAAAAGGCAATGGAAATCTACAACAGGAAAATGGACTCAATAAGCCCTGAGAAGCACGATAGCCAGGATGAACAAAATATAAACTAACAACAAAATAATGGGAAAGATTTGTTGAGAAGTATATTAAAGGGAGATCAGCTATGAATTATTTCATAATAGTTCCCATTTTAGGCGGGATTGGATTTATTATAGGTTTGTTTTTGTATTTTCTTATAAACAAATATTCTCCAGGTAATGACAAGATGGTCGAGATTTCCTCCTTGATACGTCAGGGCGCTTTATTATTTCTAAAAAGAGAATACCTTGTTTTATTGTTTTTTATCGTGGTGGTATTTGTTTTGCTTTTACTTTTTATTGGTTTTCCCAGCAGCATCGCATTTTTAAGCGGAGCGTTTTGTTCGATGCTGGCAGGCTTCAACGGGATGATGTCCGCTACTTCGGCTAACACTCGAACTTCATGGGCTGCTCACAAAAAAGGTCAGGGACCAGCGTTGAGAATAGCTTTTCTGGGAGGGTCAGTCATGGGATTATCGGTTGCCTCACTCGGATTGATAGGTGTTGGTGTCTTTTTCATAATCTTCGGTAAACCTGAAACCGCGTCCATTATAAGTGGTTTCGCAATGGGAGCTAGCTCAATAGCCCTTTTCGCGAGAATAGGAGGTGGAATTTACACGAAAACCGCGGATGTGGGAGCTGACCTTGTTGGAAAAGTAGAGGAGAACATCCCTGAAGATGATCCCAGGAATCCTGCTACCATAGCTGATAACGTGGGGGATAACGTAGGAGATGTCGCGGGAATGGGCGCTGATATCTTCGAATCCTATGTTGGTTCTATAATAGCTACTATAGCAATTGGGGCTACTATAGCCATCCCTGATCACATCTCACAGCATTTTTACCCCGCTGTTCAATCAACCACAGAGTTACTGACGCATCAAATCAACAGCATTCGTATGGGTTATATGGGATTCCCGCTATTTGCCGCAGCCAGCGGTCTGATCGCCTCTTTCCTTGGAATAATCGCCGTTCGGTTATTGGAACGGGGGAAGCCGGCAGCAGCCCTTAGAAACGGAACCTACATTGCAAACATCATTTTCTTTATCTTCGGGTATTTAGCCTGTTCATTCCTGAAACTTCCGCATAAGGTCTTCTGGGCTATGGTCGCGGGTAATCTCGTGGGGGTCGCAATCGGATTACTGACAGAATTTTACACATCTGGTCCTCCAATATTAAAGATCGCGAAAGCTTCAAAGACCGGTCCAGCCACTAATATAATCACAGGTTTGGCTATCGGATTGGAAAGCACCGCACTCCCGGTATTAGCTATATGCATTGCTACTTATATTGCATTCAAATTGAGTGGTCTTTATGGAATCGGTATATCCGCTGTAGGTATGCTTGGCACCGTTGGGATCACAATGTCCGTGGATGCTTATGGTCCCATTGCGGATAATGCCGGGGGAATAACGGTAATGGCTGGTTTGGGTGATGAAACTCGAAAGATAACCGACGGACTCGATACTTTGGGGAATACAACTGCAGCTATGGGCAAGGGTTTCGCGATCGGTTCAGCGGCACTTACCGCCTTGGCGCTGTATTCGGCATATTCAACAGCAGTCGGTCTCAAAATAATAAATTTGACTTCGCCTTTGGTAGTTATCGGGCTTTTCATAGGAGGAATGCTCCCATTTTTCGTGTCTTCGCTTACCATGAATTCGGTCGGAAAGGCGGCATTCAAAATGGTCAAGGAGGTGAGAAGGCAATTCAAAGAAATTGCTGGATTAAGAGAAGGAAAAGCTAAACCTGATATTAAAAGTTGCATCCATATAAGCACCAAAGCGGCGCTAAGAGAAATGATCCTTCCAGGTTTGACAGTAGTCTTAGCGCCTGTAGTAGTCGGCTTTGTTCTAGGTCCTGAAGCCCTGGGAGGAGTACTCGCGGGTTCTACATTATGCGGATTAATGCTTGCTTTACTCATGGCTAACGGCGGAGGTGCCTGGGATAACGCGAAAAAATATATTGAAGATGGGAATTATGGCGGTAAAGGATCTCCCGCCCATCAAGCCGCGATTGTGGGAGACACTGTTGGTGACCCATTCAAGGATACCGCCGGACCGTCAATGAACATTCTAATCAAATTGATCTCTGTTGTATCATTAGTATTAGCACCTTTACTGAAATAAGAGGACGCACAAATGTTAAAAGTCGGCATCATAGGTCTTCCAAACGTTGGCAAATCAACATTCTTCAACGCACTAACGGGGCTTTGCGTTCCCGCCGAAAATTTCCCATTTTGCACCGTAGATCCAAACGTCAGCATAGTGCCTGTCCCCGATGAAAGACTCGCAAAGCTTTCCGATTACTTCCCTGAAGCAAAAATTACCCCTGAAACCCTGGAATTCATTGATATTGCAGGTTTAATTGAAGGTTCACACTTGGGAGAGGGATTAGGAAACCAGTTTTTATCGAACATTCGGGGAGTCAATGCTATTCTTCACGTCGTCAGATGTTTTGAAAATTCCAATATCCCGCATATCGATGCGAAAATACTACCTACACGGGATATACAGATAGTTGAAAACGAATTGAAGCAATCAGACCTGGAAATCATCGACCGAAATTTAAACAAGCTAAAAAAACAAGTATCCAGCAGAGATTTAAAACTCAAAACGGAGTTGGAAATGCTGGAAAAAGCTAAAGAAGTACTTGAAAGCGGTTTTTTTTCAGACAAGGGCTTTGAACCCGAAAAATATGAGCTTTTAGCTAAATACCAGATACTATCTTTTAAGCCAACCATATATATTGCAAATATAAGTGAAAAAAATCTTGATTTAAATAACAATACTTTTTATATTAATCTGCAAAATTATTGCAGCGGAAAAAATAGAGACATTGTTGCAATATCGGCTAAAATAGAATCGGAGCTGACTGAATTTCCGAAGGATGAAGCAGCTTCTTTTCGAGATGAATTGAATTTAGGAGAATACGCGCTATCGAAGGTCATAAAGGAAAGCCACAACCTGTTAAAACTTTTAACTTTTTTTACTTTCGTGGGAGGAAATGAAGTAAGAGCCTGGTCATTATCTAACGGAAAATCAATAATCGATGCGGCGGCAAAAATTCATACGGACATGGCTGATGGTTTTATTAAAGGACAAGTAATGAAATTTAGGGACCTCGAGAAGTTCGGTTCTGAAGTTGAATTGAGAAATGCAGGTTTGGTTAAGACAGAAGGAAAAGAATATATTGTTGAGGACGGTGATATCATAAACATTATCTTCAAAGAACACTAAAAGCTTAAAGGAAGGATAAAAATGCAGGGAAAATACTATGAACTAACAGTTATTTTAAACGCAGAACTTGAGGAAAAGGCCCTTGAGCAAAGCTTGAATTGGGTGTCCAATTTATTAACCGACAATAATGCTGAGATCATTCATGCGTCAAGATGGGGCGCTAGAGAACTTGCCTATCCCATAAAAAAGAAAAGAGTAGGATTTTACTCAACCTATACATTTACCGCCCCTCACGACATTCAGCAAAAAATCGATACTCCTATCAAGCACAACGATAAAATATTAAGATATCTTATATTATCCGCTACAAAAAGGGATATCGATTATATTGAAAAACAAATTGCACGGGAAGAGGGTACTAATCTTAAAGAAGAAAAACCTGTCGAAGAGTATGAAGAGGAACAAACTGAAGATTATTCCTACAAAGAAGAGAGGACCATTGAATCCGAAGGTGACATTGATGAAGATTACAAAGGCTCTGAAGAAGAACCGGACGAAGAGACTCCAGAGCGTTCATACGATGAACCGGACAATGAAGATGTAACCGAAGACGATAAAGAAGTTACTGAAGAAGAGAACGATACTTATGACACCGATGTTTCAGAAGAGCCTGTGGAGGAGAAAGAAGAAGATACAGATGAAATGGAAAAAGATGAATCTTCCAGCTTTGACACTTCGGATGATGACTACGATCAAGCGGACTCCGATGAAGGGATAGAGAAAGAAGATGAGGAGGATGAGGAGGAAGATGAGGAGGATGAAGACACCGAATCAACTTATGAGGACGAAGAAACCGATGAAGATGAAAAATCCATAGACGAAACGGATGAAGAATCCGAGGAGGAAAAGGAGAACTAGACTTTTCAAGTGAATATTATGTAAAAGGTAAATGTAGAGAATAGAATAACACAAAGGATATTCAGGAGGAAGAAAATGGCATTTGAAAGACGGAGACAATACAGAAGAGAATGTATTTTTTGTAAGGATCCGAACCTATACATTAATTATAAAAACTTTAAATTATTGAATCAGTTCCTTACGAAAAGAGGAAAGATTAAAGCTGCCCGAGTCACCAGTGTATGTGCCAAGCACCAGAGGAAACTAGCGCAGGAGATAAAAAGAGCAAGGTTTTTAGCGCTTCTTCCCTATACTATTCAAACTTATAGGTAGCCCATCAGGAGTAATAATGAAGATAATTTTAACTGAAAACGTAGAGAAATTGGGGAAAGCAGGCGAAATTGTAAGTGTTGCTGACGGCTATGGAAGAAACTTTCTTATTCCCAAGCGATTGGCAATATTAGCTTCGAACGCCAACCTCAAACAGGTCAGTCTCATCAAGAAACGGAAAGAGACCAAAGAGGAGCGGAAAAAGAGGGGTCTGGAGAAAATTGCCGAATCCCTTGAAGGACTATCTTGTGAAATTGTCGTAAAAGTCGGTGAAGGTGAAAAAATATTCGGTTCAGTTACACCTCAAATGATCGCTACTGCAATCAATAAAAAGGGAATTGAAATCGATAAGAAGAGTATAATCCTCGACGAACCTATAAACACCTTAGGCGTTTACATTGTCACTATCAACCTTCATCCAGAAGTCCGACCCCAAATTAAATTATGGGTAGTTGAAGAAAGCTAATTCTCCATCTAATTGGAGAATTATCATATAATTACACCAATTCGAACATTAACACAAATAGTATAAATGGACTTATTCTGGAGATTTTTATTAGCTCACTTTATCGCGGATTTTCCATTACAAAATAGAGCCATTAGGAATATCAAACATAAATGGTATGGGGTTCTATTGCACTCCCTGATATTTGGAATCCTGTGCATATTCGCTATTGTTAATTTCGGAGCTGGAGATTTTACCTGGCCGTATTTCTATATTCCGAAAATCTGGCTTGTAATAGGAATTCTAACCGTATCGCATTTTATAATCGATAGGATCAAGTACCTTATTGCCGCAAGAATCGGCAAAGAAACTCTATACCTGTTTTTAGCTGACCAGGTTATACACATCGGATTGATTTATTTATTAGTTACATGGATGGGAATAATATTTCCTTCCCGGACATACTTCAGATTGCTGTCACTCGCGGTTCTCGCAATTTGGGGTTTGCCTATCATAATATTCCTCATCAAAGCTCAAATAAAAGAAGGTGGAACAGAGCCAATCGCGCAAATTAAAGAAGAATGGCAGAGAGTTGCTTTTTTCGAAAGATCGCTGCTATTCCTGGGGCTCGTACTCGGAACTCTCAGGGCTTATTTCTTTTTTGTTTTTGTAGCAATTGCCATTATCATAAGGATCCTGCTGAAGCTTAACAAGGATAACGTGAAGATACCTGTCTGGGAATGGATAAGCACCGTGTTTATAGCCGCAATCGCTATTATCCTGGAAATTTACTAAAAGGTAATTAGATTATCTGAAAGGAACCTATATCTCAATGAAGAAAGTGGATGAATTCAAACTCGCGCTTGAAATTACCGGGAACAGTCCAGTAGTACTTCTAACAACACGGAACAGTGAAGAGGTGTTGCCCATTTGGATCGGGAGTGCTGAAGCTCTTGCCATTGCTACAGGGCTTTCAGGTGCAAAGCCAATGAGACCGATGACCCATGACCTCCTATGTTCCATTCTGGATGGAATAGGCACTAAATTAGAGAAAGTCGTCATCACAAGCCTCAAGAACAACACGTATTTCGCCCTTATTTACCTGCAATCAAGCGCTCATGAAATGGTGGTGATCGACGCCAGACCAAGCGACTCTATCGCAATCGCGTTGAAAACAAAAGCAGACGTATATATAAGCGATGATGTGCCAACTCTCAGCCACAAGGGGAAGACGGCTCAAGACCTTGCAGCTTTGGAAAAACGACTTAGGATAATAAACCCTCAAGACATCAATAAACTATTTTAAACTCTAGAGATCATGGATAATAAACTAGGTAAAATTATTGTTTTAATATCTGTATTGACGTTATGCTCTGCCATTGCTCATGCTGATGAGACAATAGCTGACCAGAGATATGAACTTGGGCTTGGAGCTTTCAGGGACGGAGCATACGACGAAGCGCACGAGATATTCGCATACTATACTCAATTAGCTGAAAAGAGTGACCTGCTTCCTGTGGCTTATTACATGAAAGCATTATCAAGCTACAAATCGAACAACTGGGAAAAGGCGAACCCGGAATTTAGAGAATTCATTTCCAAATTCCCCTCTCATAGCCTGATCCCTTATGCTCACTTTTACATTGGTAATTCATTATATTACCTGAATAATTTCTACGAAAGCGCTGTAAGGTTTTGCTATGTTGTCGGATTCAAAAACGAATTGCGAAAAGACGCTGCAGCGTCCCTGGAAAGATTATTATGGGGCTATTTAACGTTCGATGAGCTCACCAGTTTGAAGCGAAGGTTTAGTGGTGAAATCCCTGAGGAAATCATACATTATTACATTATCAAATACTTGCAGCATCAGGGGAAATTAGCAAAGATCCTTGATGAGGTTGAGAATTTCAAGGAGCTTTTTCCAAACAGCAGGTATATCAGCAAAGTAGATGCTTTGGTCTCCCAGGCTCAAAAGCAGCTCAAGGACCAAATATCCGTGTTGGTAGTTCTCCCCTTCTCGGGTGATTATGCTGATTATGGTTCGAAAATACTAAACGGATTGCAGTTAGCCAAGGAAGAGTGCTCGAGCACGGTCGGCACGAACATCAGGATCATTGAGTGTGATTCAAAGGGTGATCCACTGGTAGCAGTCCAGGGTGTAAAAAAGGAGTTAGAGTCGGGGGTGCCCCTCGCGATCATCGGTCCTTTGCTAAGCGAATCGGCTGTGGCAGTCGCAATGCTTGCTGACAAGCATCAAATTCCTATGATAACACCTACTGCCTCAAGGGATGATTTAAGCGAGGTGAGTCCTTTCGTTTTCCAGCTAGCCATCACCCCCAAGATCTGCGGAGAAGCTTTGGCTGAGTATTCTATCGATTCCCTTCACGATTCCACGTTCGCAATCCTCGCTCCCGATGACCAGTACGGCAGAAACATGACAGATGTTTTTCAAAGGCGGATCGAGGAAAAAGACCGGGAGCTTGTTGGAGTGAAACTGTACCCGGAGGGAAAAGTTGATTTTACCTCTGATTTTATTGACATAAAAGAACCGGTACTGAAGAAAATGGATTTATTGGTTGCTGAAGCAGACACAACAGACAGCACGTTTTATGACGACAAATTTGAATTAATACCACGCAAGGAATGGATAGTGAACATTGACGCCTTTTTCCTTCCGGCTTATTCAGACGAGCTGCCTACCATACTACCGCAGATCCCCTTCAACTATATCAGTACCAGGGTATTTGGCGCAAACGGCTGGAATGTTGATGAGATTAAAAAGATAGATAAAGTATATATAGACAACGCCATTTTTGTTCCTGACGATTTTTTTGTTGACAAAAACTCAAGAAATTGGTATAACTTTGCAAGGAAATACCAGGAGAAATACAAGCTTGAACCCGGGAAGTTCGAAGCGCTGGGTTACGATGCGCTTAAACTCGTATGTGACGGCATTAAAAAAGAAGCGGTTCATCCGATGCTGCTTAAAGACCACCTCTCCGGAGTTCATGACTTCAAAGGAGCGGCTCAGAACGTGGACTTCAACGAATACGGGGCAAATACTAGCGCAACCATACTCAAATTCGACAGGGACCATGTTGTTAAACTAAACTAACAAAATAAACGAACTATGAAAGAAAACCCACCTGAAAAAGGTATATTAAAAGTAATAGTTGATGGGAAAGAACGCGAAATCACTTTTGAAGAGTTATGTCTTACCAACAACCTTTCTCAAGAAGCGTTGATAACTCTACTCGTGAAAAAAGGAATAATAGACCCGAACGAATTTCTGGACGAATTAAAAAGGCTTGAAAAAGAACGCCTGAAAAAACTGTAATAAGTGAATCCAATTTCAAATTCTTTATCTGTTAGCGGGAATTATTATATCGAACACATTTTCTTGTTTCTATGATAACAAGGATGACAACCACTTGAATCGACACTAAATTTTATGGAAGAAGAATCCTACAAATGGAAGGTACATCCTTTCAAAGAGAAACGCGGACTGGGAATTCTGGTGATAATTCTAATTCTGATCACCGGGTTTGTCTCGTTTCTATTTATGGAGAGTGTTTATTTCGGATTTTTTGCAATGATAATTCTAACATTCGGTTGCGGGAAATTCTTTTTCCCATCCTGGATCGAACTTAACGATTCGGGCGTAACCGAAGCTTACCTTGGCATGAAGAAGTCACAAAAATGGAAGTATTTTAAAAGGTACTCTGAACGCAAAGATAGCATAGTATTGAGTCCATTTGAGAAGCCGCACTGGTTAGAAAGGTATCGAGCCTGGTATATTTATCCAAAATCAGAAAAAATACTTGATTTTATTGCGAAAAAAATTACTTTAAACGGTAAAAATTATGATAGAAGAAATAATGCATGATCATTGGTTGAAATTTGACGAAGAACAGGAATTCACGGAGGAGATCACTGAATCTCAGATAAAGGTTCTTGACCGTTTAGGCAAAAAAGTAGCGGAATGGCAAATGACTGTACCGGCAATATTATTTTTAGAGCAGATTAAACCGCTCAATTTCGTTGCGAGTCAAGCGTTTCTCTTTTTCGAACCCTATGTAACCCTTTTGTTCAAAGGTGAAGCGATGGTTGAATTCAGAAGAGCATTATCAAAAAGGGAAGGTATTGAGATCCTGATCGAGGCTATTGAAAAGCATGAAAATGAATATTCCGCTTTAAGAAAAGCGCGGAAAAAGGATAGAAGGAAAACCGGTTTACTGAATAAAATATTTTCACGGAGAAGGACTGATGAAAAAACCTGAAGACATTAATATAATTCTGGCTACGGATTGTGGTAGTACAACGACAAAAGCGATTTTGATAGAAAAAAAGGATGATGAGTATCGTCTTGTTGTCAGGGGTGAAGCTCCAACTACTGTAGAAGCGCCATTCGAGGATGTTACTATGGGTGTTTTGAACGCGGTTGGAGAGGTTGAAGAATTGACAGGGAAGAAACTTATCAACAAGGATGGGCAGATCATCAGACAGACCAATGGAGACGAGGGATGTGATATTTACATTTCGACTTCATCTGCTGGTGGAGGTTTGCAAATGATGTGCGCCGGTGTGGTCAGGGAAATGACGGCTGAAAGCGCTGAAAGGGCAGCATTGGGCGCTGGAGCTATCGTAATGGACGTTATCGCAACTAACGATAACAGGCTAGCTCACGAAAAGATAGAACGAATTCGACAACTCCGACCGGATATGATACTGCTATCAGGGGGAATCGATGGTGGGACTATCTCTCACGTTGTTGAATTAGCGCAAATAATCGGCGCGGCGGATCCCAAACCCAGGCTGGGTATCGGTTATAAGCTGCCGATAATATATGCCGGGAACGTAGATGCCCGGGATGCGGTCTCGGAAGCCTTGAGTGAAAAAACTTCTCTCGATATGGTTGAGAACCTTCGACCGGTGCTCGAGCGCGAGAACCTGAGACCCGCAAGGGAAAAAATACACGACCTGTTCATGGAGCATGTAATGGCGCAAGCCCCCGGCTACAAGAAATTGATGACCTGGACAGATGCAGATATTATGCCTACACCGGGAGCTGTTGGTCTTATCATGAAAACAATCGCGGACCTGGAAAGTATAGAAATAGTAGGCGTCGATATTGGCGGCGCTACAACGGATATCTTCAGTGTGTTCCAGAATACGTTCAATCGAACCGTTTCGGCAAATCTCGGAATGAGCTACTCTGTATCAAACGTTTTTGCTGAGACCGGTTTAGAGAATGTAATGAGATGGGTTCCGCTGCACCTTGATGAGAGGGACCTTCGAAACAGGGTAAAGAACAAGATGGTTCGACCTACCACGATACCCCAGAGCATCGAGGAGCTGATCTTTGAGCAGGGCATAGCCCGTGAGGCCTTGAGGCTGGCGTTCTTACAGCATAAATCATTCGCAACCACCCTGAAAGGAGTCCAGAAGGTACGAACACTTGCAGATACTTTTTCGCAGGAACAAGAAGCTACGATTGTCAACATGATGTCTTTAAATATGCTTGTAGGTTCGGGAGGGGTTCTCTCCCACGCGCCACGAAGGAACCAGGCGGCTATAATGATGATAGACGCTTTTCAGCCAGAGGGAATTACCCGGCTCGCGGTCGATTCGATATTCATGATGCCTCAACTGGGCGTATTGACCGAAATTCATCCGAAAGCTGCCACAGAGGTATTTAACAAGGATTGCCTCATCCACCTCGGAACCTGCATCTCCCCCACTGATGGTGGACGCGATAGAAAAGATGGAACCGAAATAATGAAATATAATATAACCCTTCCCGGTGGAAAAACAGAATCTGGAACACTAAAATTCGGCGAAATAATGAAAATCCCGTTGGAAATTGGAGAAACAGCAAACGCCGTATTCGAACCGGGAAGAAAATTCGATGTCGGTCAGGGTAAAGGAACCAAAGTAGAAACTGAAGTTCACGGTGGCACTGTTGGTATAATCCTTGATGGCAGGGGCAGACCTTTAAACCTCCCCGATGAAGATGTTCTCAGGGTAGAAAAATTAAGAGAATGGCTATTAAGCCTTGAAGTTTATCCGGAGTCAATTTTAAAAGATTAATATAAGGACGAGAAAATGGGACATGTATATACACCTGGTTTAAAAGTGACAGAATTTACCAAAGTTCGAAAAACTCGAATTTTGCCTCTTAAGGGAAACGTTTTAGTAAGTGTTGGTCAGGAGGTCAAACCTGACTCGGTGATCGCGGAAACCTTTTTACCCGGAAAAGCTGAAGTAGTCAACATTTCCAACAAGGTGAATGTCGAACCTAAGGATCTTGGAATGGTTATTAAAAGAAAACCGGGCGAATCATTCGAAAAGGGTGAAGTTCTTGCTCAAACAAAGGGCATCTTGGGGTTGTTCAGGAGCACTTACCGCACACCATTCAAGGGCAGCCTTGAGAGCGTTTCTAATATCACCGGGCAGATGATAATTCGCGGGGAACCTACACCAATAAACGTAAAAGCCTATATAAGCGGTAAGATCGCGGATATCATTCCCGAGGAAGGCGCTATCGTTGAAAGTACTGCGTCACTCATTCAGGGCATTTTCGGTATCGGCGGCGAAAAATACGGTAAACTGGAAAAGATAGTCGATTCTCCCGAAGAACCTGTGGACGAAAGTTACATAAAAGATGAACACAAAGGGAAAATTCTAATAGGGGGCAGTTTCATCAGCGCTAATGCTTTAGCAAAAGCCGCGGATAAAGGTGTAAAGGGTATCGTGGTCGGCGGATTCGATGACAAAGACCTCAGAGAGTTTTTGGGGTACGACATCGGCGTAGCAATCACAGGCTCTGAAGACATCGGGTGTTCGCTGGTGGTAACTGAGGGTTTCAGCGAGATAAAAATGGCGCTCCACACGTTCGAGTTGTTATCTAAGTACGAAGGTATAGAAGCCTCTATAAACGGGGCTACTCAAATCAGGGCGGGGGTTATCAGACCCGAAGTGGTGATAACTCACCCACACTTATCAGATGATAAAACTGCTCAAAAGGATATGGAAAGCAAAGGTGTTTTACTTGAATCCAAGGTTAGGGCTATAAGGGTTCCCTACTTTGGCAAAATCGGTAAGGTCGTATCTTTACCTCCCGATCTGCGAAAATTGGAATCCGAGTCCAAAGCCCGAGTACTTGAAGTGGAATTCGAAGACGGCACCAGAGCGATTATACCAAGAGCTAACGTGGAAGTTATTGAGGAGTAAAAATTTAACAATAGGTAAAAATCCTGAATTGCGAAAAGATTTTTGGGTTCTGATTTTAATTTTACTGGTAGCGTTAGTGGCTTGCAAGGACACTGAAACCCCTTCACCACCGATACAATTTTCGTTGTTTGACCTCCCGGATGACGATGGTACAGCCATTATCCTATCCTGGACGCATTTCAACAGCTTTCCTACGAGGGAGTACGAGATCTGGCGCGGAACAGATACTACAAACCTCGAACTGGTAACAAAAAAGATATTGGAAGCAACTTTCGGCACACCTGATATCGAATCGCGAATAAATATACGGGATGAAGACTATTATTTGCTGGTCTCTGATGATAACGAAATCCCCACTGCGCAATTGGTCCAGGCGACCCCTGAGAACATAGACAGTCTATCGAAGACCGGGCAGAAAGTCACCCACATCGAAAACGAGATATTCCCGGCGAATTTCGATAATTTGAAAACAAGATTCGTTCATGGGGATTATTTCCAGGTTATCGCGCCCCCTGAAGAGGCTGATGAACCTAACTATATTAAAATTCCCGGTAAATTATCCAGGGAAAAAGACGATAACTACGCAATTGATGAAAGTGAAACGATCCTCGAAATTGCCGTAGCCAAACCGCAAGCTGAGATAGAGTTTCTTCAGCAGGATAAAAAGATATTCAGAAAAACCGGGGAGAACCAGGAATTCCTGAACAAATATGGGAAGAAAATAGTAGCGTTCATCACCGACAGCATTAGGTATTCGATGGCTCTTGTCGATATGGAATATGTTGATTATGAGGGTCTCGAGCACGATCAGACTTATTATTACAGGTTAAAACGGATAAGCTCGGACAATACGCGAACAGGTTCGAAGATACTGGAGATCAAGCCGGTTGATAATATCCCTAATCCACCGGAGATCGACCATTGCCTGTGCGATACTTCGATCAACCAGGTTTTCATAAAGTGGTTCACTTATGATGTTGACATTCAGAAGTTTTCATTGTACCAGACAACCCGGGATGACACTCTCTGTGAAGCGGGTACTTTGCTGCAGGAATACCATGGAAGCTGGAATAAAGCCAGCATAGATTATGATGATAATATTTCAGACGTGTATTTTTATTTAACAGCTACAGATAATGGCGGGAACAAAAATGTGTCCTCTCTATTCATGCCCGGTGTTTTCGAAATGGCTTCGCTGTCACTGCCGCCTGATTTGAAATTGGTCGAGCCTCCTAACGATGATAAGGGCAACGTTCTATCGGTGCAATGGGAACCGCCCCAATTGTATGTAAATTATACGCTTACGAGCACAGAACCAGCTAAACCGGAGTATGAAAGATACGATTTAAGCGAAGATAACTGGTATCTTGTTCAGGACCAGGAAACATTTCACTACCGGCTGGTCAATAAAAAACCAGGGGACGTCCCCGAGAATCGTCTGTCGAAAGTGTTATGGATAAAGGAACAGGTGGAGCCTGCTATTGAAGAACAAACCGAAAAGAACCTGGTTATCTCCTACGTAAAAGCGTTCAACCGAAGTTATATAGACAGGGCGCTTCAGAAGATCGGTTTCGTGAGGGCAAGATTGGACGAAGACAAATGGGAGGTTGACCGGAATGAGATAGGGCAATTCAAATTTTCTCGCATTGAGCCGGGGATGCACAAACTCACGGTTGAGCTGTTAAGGTCTTCGGGGAAGCCGTTCGACAATCCGGAATCGCGGGTTGAACTTGATGTCGATGCAGTTAAAACCGAAAATTACAGCACTCCCCTTCCACCAAAATATTATGAAATTTACCGTTTCAGGGAAGATGAGGAAAAGAACTCCGCGGAAAAGCTGGATTCCCTGCCCCCCTCTTCACGGGAATTCAGAGACCCCCTCGATTCGACACAATACGCGTATAATTACTTCGTGAGAGTTAATTCATCGTCGCGAGGTTTCATCGATTCACCTGTGTTGGGACCCGAAAAACCCGGGAATGAACTGTTCAATACCAACAAACTCTCCATCTTTTTGCTGATGGTCACCTTTATCGTCATTGCCCTGTATTTCTTTGCGAGGGCAAGGAAGGGCAAGAAGTTCTTCATAAGGTCTATCGCGGGGATCGAACATGTCGATGAGGCTTTGGGGAGAGCGACAGAGATGGGCAGACCGGTGCTTTACATACTGGGGCTCTCGTACATTTCCGACATCGCGACACTGGCAGGTTTGACCGTTCTGGGGCGTGTCGCGAAGAAAGCCGCGAAGTACAGGACGAGGGTTATCGTGCCGTGCTGCGACCCGATAGTCATGCTCGTTGCGCAGGAGACCGTGAAATCAGCCGCGATAGAGGCTGGAAGACCGGATTCGTACCGGGAAAACGATGTATTTTTCATATCAGAAGACCAATTCGCTTACGCGGCGGCGGTGAACGGCATTATGCTTCGGGAGAAGACCGCTACCAATTTCTACATGGGCATGTTTTACGCGGAATCGCTGCTCCTTGCCGAAACCGGCACGAGGCTGGGAGCTATTCAGATAGCCGGTACCGACGCGGTTACACAGATACCATTCTTCATTACAACATGCGATTACACGCTCATTGGGGAGGAGCTTTATGCCGCATCCGCTTACCTGTCCGACGACCCGATACAGGTGGGTTCCCTGAAAGCGCAGGATTATGGGAAAGCCCTCGTCATTTTCCTGATCTGTATCGGGATCATACTGATGACATTCCATCTTGATTGGATATATCATCTGTTCACAGTAGTAACGCAGTGAGGGAAATTGATTATTGAATATTGAATATTGATTATTGAAACCACTCCGCCCCCCAAAAAACAAATGACTAATGATAAATACCGGAGTTAATTTTACAATATATTGGAGAAGATACCATTACATCACCCGTAGAAAACATAAGGGTCCGTTTCCCTAAGTGTGGAAAGGTTTATGAAGATTGGTATAGAGCATAAATCAACCTTGCGCTTGACAATTTCGATGATGAATACATGAAAAGAGCTACAACAGCAACCTGTCCGGATTGTGGGCATAAAGTAAGACTATCAGTACTTGTAGTCAATCAGGATGGCGTTTGGGAATTAAGGGAGTAGCAATTCTCCCGAGAATAAAGCAAAGTTCTTTCCAGGTTACTTAAGCGAAGTTTAAATAACAGACCAGGATTTTGATTATAGTAAAGATGAATACTGACAATACCAGTATGAGTTAGCAAAATTAGACTTTTGGGGGGTTAAAACAACAACTGAAATTTGTTTTTGCATTAGTGTGAATTTGTGTAATTCGCGGCACTCACTTTATTTCCATTCATTTCAAAATAATGCCATTCATTGCTGTATATATCCATGGAGTTTTTGCAGAAAACTCACAAAAGCAAAACGAGCGAAGGGAGTTTTGATTAATTCATCTCTAAAAAGCTGCTATTCATTTATAAGAGTTTTAAACACGAAGCATACTAAGTACACGAAGGAATTGGAAGGTTGGGTACAGGTGGTAACGTTTTCTTTCACCCTGCAGTTTTTTAATAAATAGGGGTAAAGAATCCCGAGAGGCGGATGTGTGTCTGTATTTTTTACAGAAATCGATGTAGTAACGGAGCCATTTTAGATAATTATTATATTCTTGTTCCGGAACATTTTTTTGTT
>JAFGQG010000059.1 GCA_016935765.1 bacterium | reverse complement strand
GCCAGTATCGACACTACCTGATCAGTTCGATGAAAAAAATACGAGAGGGAGTCGTGAGACTCCCTCTCGTATTTTTTTACATCGAACTGATCAGGTAGTGTCGATACTGGCATGTATCATTGTGTTTACTTTTTATAGCAGTAATAGAAAAAGAAGTCCTTTTAGCTACACCGATCATATATGCAACGAAACAAGCCCCCGGGAAAACCGGGGGCTCATAATTTACTTGGTGGAGACGGGGGAAAGTCAAACTCCCCCTGAAACAGTGATCTGCTTCGTTTGATTACTTCACATTACTGCGGATAAACGCTCTGATTGTGTCGTTTGCTGTATTTATCTTTCCTTACTCAATACCCCGACCATCGTGGTCGAGGGATGAAGTTCCCCCGGTAGCTGACGACCTAATAAATTCTTGGCTGAAGTACCAGCTCAAGCTACCGGGCAAACGTAGTTTGTATCAAGCTAATACCCCGACCGTAAGGTCGTGGGAAGTTTATTATTTACATTTCGTCGATTCTCCCAACATTTCTAACCAAATATCAAAAATTCCTATTGTAAATATACCTCTCTTTATGGTATTAATGATTAGCTTAATTACATTTGTGAACTAATACAGGAAGCTTTGAACTGCCACCCGTATCTGGTCACCTGGATGGTAGGGAGCTAATGGTGAAACCGACCTTGAACAAGGTCGGGTTTCTTTTTTTAATGTCTGTTCGTTAAGATAATTGAAAAAATATATACGATGCTATAGGATATCATCCAATAAAGAAATCAATTAACTATTTCACTCCATTAGGGGGAACACCTATGATAAATAAATTAAGTAGAAGAATTAGTAATTCTTTCTTGGTATTCTTTTGCTGTGTTTGTCCTATCCTCACAATGTTTTCTACTACTACGCAAGTTCAAGCCGATGACAATAATAAACCTGATCTCATTATTTTACAGATTGAGATGACCCCCGACACTCCTAATATTGGAGAAACAGCAAAATTCACAGTTACAATAAAAAATCAAGGTGAAAGTCCTGCTGGTGCATGTCGCCTGCTTGTAAATGTCGCTGAAACAAATATCAATTCAACAACTATTGAAGCTCTAGACCCTAATGAAGAAGTTGTTCATCAATTCAATTGGGTTGCAGGAGGCGGATCGTTTTTACTAACTGGTATAATCGATTCTAAAGAATCGGTTTCGGAAAGTAATGAAAATAACAACACCAAAAGCCTGGCATTCTTTGTTCATGCACCGGATTTAGTCATTTCACAGATTTTTTGGGAACCAGAAGTGGTATCCTCCGGCGAGGATGTCACTTTTTACATTATCGTGAAAAATCAAGGTGATTTACGTTCAAATTTCGGATACTTGGATTTTTCAATAAATACCCCGCGCGAACGTACTCCGGTACCGGCACTAGAACCATCTGCAAGTGTTGAATGTATTTATTATTGGAGCGCCAAACCAGGCAGTTACACACTAGCAGCGGATGTCGATGTCTATGATGCTACGAAAGAGAGCGATGAATCTAATAATTCTTTATTGGTACCTTTTGCCACTAGTGCACCTGACCTAATAATCCAAAAGATCACCTGGACCCCCCAAAACCGTACCGACCAAGAAGAAATCACAATGTCGATTACTGTTGCTAATCAGGGATCTGGAGATTCACAAATGACTTGGCTGTCACTTAATGTAGGCGGTTATTCACTAGATAGAATATTGGTGGATTCTCTTAAAGCTCAACAGTCTCGAACAATCACATATACGTGGGATCCCGGCCCCCAAGAATACTCCTTTTGTGCAATTATTGACGTAACTGATGAGATCACCGAAATAGACGAGGATAACAATCGGCTAGAAATCAGTATACCCGCATTAGGTGCACCAGATTTTGTATTGCAAAGTATTGTTATGAATCCTCAAGAACCTTTGATAGGTCATGACATCCTATTTACTGTAGCTGTAAAAAATATCGGCTCAGGCAGTGCCTCGGGTGTACGTTTAAAATTGACCTCCAATCATCCATATAATGTTAACCTGACTCATATTATCGAGCATATTGCACCCGGTGAAACGGTGCATGCCATATTCACCGTTACCGCTTTAAGTCAAGAACTGCGAGCACGTGCTACTGTGGATCCAGAAGGTCTTATTACCGAACTGGATGAAACCAACAATTCCAAAGCAGTCTCCATTACTCCGGGTCACCCAAACCCGACTGCTGATATCGTTATAGAAGAAATGAAGATTTCTCCGGAAAACCCAATTATTGGTGAAACAGCCACCATTACGGCTATAGTCGCTAACGTAGGTTCATCTCAAACCATCGAAACTTCCATGACGGTATCCCTGGATGGAGAACAACTCGGCAATCACTCTGTGAAACAGCTTGATGGCGGACAAAGCTATACCGTACGGCATAACTGGGTAGCATCAGGGGGTACTCACACTCTGACCGCCATGTCAGATGCCAACAATGACGTCGCAGAAATAGACGAATCCAATAACGGTATGACCATGCAATTGACTATCCTGTCTCCAGATCTGGCAATTACTACGCTCGAATGCGAGCCTCAGGAACCGGAGCGAGGCGATCAATTTATATTGACAGCAGTCGTGAGTAACCAAGGTAATCATCTTTCAGATGCATCCGTTATCGAATTTTTCATAAATGGAGATTCCCAAGGTAAGAACTTTATCCCTTCACTCGAACCGAATAATTCAACGATATGTACTTTTTCATCTCTGAATAATGGGGTCCTGGAATCGTTAGGTATCAAGATTGATGTTGAAGATGAAATTCTTGAGTCTGACGAGACGAACAATGAAGCCATTATTAGCTTCATCTTCTTAACTACAACTACGACCGAGCCTGAGAATAACGAAACAGAAGAACCAGTATCGACCCCTGAAGAACTTGATTCAGAAACAACCGAAGTTATTCACACTTCAACGACTACCAATGTCCCTGCCAGCCAGATGGAATTGGAATCCTCCATTTTCACAACTCAAACATCTGATATCGTACGAAATGAAGATGCCACGAAAAGGGTTAGTTGGAGTTTGTTCGCGATTGTCATTGGGGGAGTTGTTGCGGTTGGAGTGACAACAGCGGTAATTATTTCCGGTAAACGTAAAAAATAGCCGTTTCCATTCATTCCAGATACTTGTTCTGACAATCGATTTTTCTGTTTTAAGCTTATGAAGAATCGGACCACATTATTAGTAATATCGGTTGCACTCGTGCTCATTGTAATTGGAGTATTGGTATACAACAACGTAGACTTTTTCAGCACTCAACCTTCAGCGGAATTACCTAGACTACCAGTCTCGAAGGAATTACATCCTGAAGAATCAACCGTGGTCAGGCATCCCTCCGGAGCTAGTATTGAAGTACAAACAGGTTCTATCGATCGGTTAGCAACGATCTCCATTTCAGAAGCGTCTCCTCCTCAAGAATGTGGTGAACTACAAAGTGCAGTATATGAATTTACAATGGTTGGATCTGAAATTTACCGTCCCGTAACCTTGCAGATTCCGTATAATGTACCCGCAGCGATTGCTCCTGAAGATCTTTACGCGATCAGGTGGAGCGAAGAACAAAAATCTTGGGAGGTTTTAGGTGGAGAAGTCGATCCAACGAGCCAAACAATTCAGGTCGAAGTATCTCACCTCAGTATGTATTCGGTCAGTTGGAATGAACCATCATCAACTGAACCAAACTTGGATGTTCAACCCAGAATAACCGCTATCCAATGTATATCGGAAGCTGTTTGCGGGAATGATTTTCAGATTGATTTTTCCGTAAAGAATATTGGTGAAGATGATTTCTTTGGGAATGGTTACGTAGAATTATCGTTTCCCGGATATCAGTCTATCCCCGGCCAAAAATCAAAGGTAATTCAGGATTGGAAAGCCCCCGGCAAATTTTTCCCGCTATTATTTTCAACTTCATATTCTACGAATTTCACTTTTGATCCTTTCGTGGCCAGCATTCCTGAACCTGGACCGGCAGTCTTGCAGTTGGATCTGGTATTCGCTAACCCAGATGGTATTGAGATTGCCAGGGACTCATGCCAAGCGACGATTCTTGTTACGAACCTTCTTAGAATTGCGTCAGATAGTGTCACCGTCAATGGAAACGAATATCTGGTTAAGACACAAGATCTGGGTTCCGGCTCATTGGAATATTCCGTCCGAAGCTCCGGTGATGATATCGAAGTACGTGATACGGATGTACGAACCAAAGCTATCTATACTGCGGCTATACAACAAGATATCAGAAAAATTACGGCCGATGGCTATGTTTTCTTGAATAAAATGTATTACCTGGGAGAGTTTACCGTTCGTTTGAGTGATCCGGTCATATGGGTCCTTTCTCATCCCGGCAGGTTCACAGCCGCCGTTTTCACAGGCGGTTATTGGGGAGTCGCGTTAGAATTCCTGAATGAGTTGACCGCTGAGGCAATAATTGCATTGGGCAAACAAATTGGAGAGCACCCGGAGCACTATACCGAACAGGTAGCCATGGATTTCCTGGAGTATCTAGTAGACTTGGATAGCAAGTGGCTCGACATGAAAAAACGCGTAGCCGATGGATACCCTCTCTCCTTTTCTGACGCAATAGTTTTCCAGAATGATCATTATTTTGACATCATCTACGGGCCACCAGCCGTAGATACAAAAAGAGAAATAATCAACAATAAATATCAATGGACTGACGGAGAAAAGGATTCTTTTCTAGCTGCAATTAAGATATTAATTTCCAGCTCTGAATTATCATCAGCCATCAGTACCGGTTTATTTATCAACGATTTATACGAAACAGCAAAGCTGTTTCATTCCCCGTTGATGGAATACCCTCCTTACGAACACATGTACACATCGATCAATATCAATTATGAACAGGCAAAACAATCATATACCAAATTCTTGGAAAACGTGGGATTATCGAGTCAAAAAATATGCGAACTCGCTGTATTGCAGACACATTTTCATAAGGCGAATTCTTTTTCAGTTAATGTACAATCGCCAAACCTGCTCGATGAATTCGTGTCGGTTGATGGAGCGGAATTGCAATACGACCATCCGTACGGCCAGAGTGCAATGATCGGCGATATGATATACGCAATCTCGGGACCTTCGGGCGAGGAGTCAGCTGTTTCTATCATCGAGTCCGCTAACATACTACCCGGTGGTGGAATTTCAGCCTGGGATACTGTCGGTTCTATCGATTTACGCCACCAAGCAGCCGTTGCTGCAACCTCAGAAAATATCTACATTATTGGCGGTTACCCCACTTCCGGTCGGGTGACACGTATACCCATAGTCGACGGTCAATTACAGAATGAAATAAGTGAACCCTATGTTCATGCTCCTCGATATGCAGCCCGTGCGTTCGTACATCAGAACTATCTTTACATTGTGGGAGGCCTCCAGGATCCGGACTCTCCGGTACCCGGCGTCGAACGGGCAAAAATTTTCAGCAACGGGTCGTTGAGTGAATGGCTGCCCGCTCCTTCATTGATAAACTCGAGAGGGGGCTTCGCTCTCGTCAAGGGAAGCCAATATGTCTGGGCACTAGGTGGAACCGGTGATTCAGGTTTGCTCGACAGCGTAGAAAGAGCTGAATTGTTATCCGATGGCGGTCTGGGTGAATGGGCAAGTGGATTTACATCACTCCCTGAAGTAGAATTCCCATCCGCAATAATGATAGGAGACTGTATATATTTTATTGGAAGTACCGGAAATGAGGACCAGCCGGTTTATATACTTGGTCTCGATGAAACCATGCAACTATCCCAGCCGTTTGAGTCCTCTAAACTTAATTTCGCGCCTCGACAACAACCAATCATGTTTGCATCAGACACCTATTTATATATTTCAGGAGGTAGAAGTAATTCGGACACAGGAACAGATACCTGGCGGCAAACTGAAAGAGCAGCTTTCATCTATAACATAACATCAGGATATATAGGACCTGAGGGTGGCAGCATTTCACTGGAAACCGGAAACGGACTATTAACGGTCACATTTCCTAAAGGCGCTGTCGATCACGGAGTCAACGTTGATTTATCAGCAAAAAATGCATTTATCGGATTGAGTGAAGGGCTTTCCATTATTGGGAATACCATGCACTCCATTAGTTGTCCAATCAATCTGTTCAACGAGCGTGTAACAATCGCTTTCCCACTTCCAGAAATAGATTCGAAATATTCTTATTCTGTGGAATGTTTGGGAGAGGACGAGTGGGTTGATATTGGCGGTATTCTTGATCCTGCAAGTGATACCATTCTGGTTGCAGTTGATCATTTTACTGATTTTATTGTCACCTCTGTTCTTCGAGACACGGGATCCGATGCAGAACAACTGCATATCACTAATAACTACACTCCTAATTTTGAATTCCAAACAGACGAAGCCTATGTATTTTCCGTCAAATCCCCCGTCGGGAAACCAGCCATCGCGGACGTCGTTGCTGAAGAAATGATCAACACATTAGCTCAGTATATTTCCCAAGGCATGGTTGAGGGAAGCGTGGTTCCTGGTTGGGGTACAGTGATTGGAGCGGTATCTGGACTATTAAAGGCGATGGATGAGAAGTATAACCCGATCAGGATTGTACCACTCACTAAAACGATAAAAATAAACGATGGCTTAGTCGAGGCGGGCGATCTATTGAGCAACAATGAAGTATCGTTCCTCGTTCTCCTTGATTTTCTGGGAACTGAAAAAGACAAGGAATATATCGATAGGTATAGGAGGGGACTATGGTTCTATGCTGAAAACCGCTATGGCTACCGAATATATGAAATGAGGGAATTACTGTCTGAAGATCAAATGAGGAAGCTAGATCCTAGCAAATCCTACATAATTTGCCCTAAGCGGTCTGTAAGGTTTTTTCCGGAATCATATGCGATTAACGCCAGCGAAGCATTTTTACGAACGGAATCACTATGGTTGACGAAGTGGCCGACAGTGTCATTATTAGGAAAGGAATTGTCCTTTTACGGGAGAGACGGCCAAAGAATCCGCGTACCACTAGAAAAAACCTCATTACCTAAACCTGAAGACCACCAGACAAGCAAAATCGTACAGTATTCCTCGGATGGCGACTTTAGTGCCGCTTCGATACTTGCCCGTAAACTAAATGCTCAAATAATAAAAACAACAGACATTATCCAACTATTGGAATATAACGAGTGGATTTTAGTCGGCGCAGACCAAGCTAATCCTGTCTACAAAAAAGTATTCGGCCAACGTGTCACACTAAAAGATGAAGGTTACATCCGGATTGATCACGAAGAATTCTTATATCTCGGTACGACATATTCGGTGTGGGGAGCTGCGAGCTACATGGCCCAGGATACTTTGAATTCGGCGAAGTGGATTGTCGAGCATGGTTGGCCTGCACAAACAATCAGGCTACCTTGGATAGTAGTACAGTATTCCTCTGATGCAGATTATCAAGCCGCGAACTTAATCGCTAAGCAACGAGGGTGGGACATAATAAAGACATCTGATATATCTGATCTTGAAGAATATGAGGGTTGGGTTATCGTTGGCGCTCAGGATGCTAATCCCGTGTTCAACCAAGTTTTTGGACCGTTAATTGATCAGAATGACCAAGGCTATATCCTGATTAATGAAAAAGACTATGTTTACCAACAGCAAAACAGAGCTGTCTGGGGTATCGCCAGTTGGTCAATTCAAGATACCGAGGAAAGCGCTCGCTGGGTGATTCAATGGGGACTCCCGTCACAATCCATTCGTCAGAGATACTAATGTGTTTATAAATCAAATATTATCCCGCTTAAGCAGTTGACGAATTATGATTATTTACTCCTGTTCAACTCTTTCAAAAAGCAGTAAAAGCTGAAAATCAGGATAATACCCACAATGAGTGTTTCTAGCACTAATATGTAGATATTCGATTCATAAACAAAAAATGAACCATGCATCCAAATTAGGGCAAAGTGCATGAGAAACATCAATGCCATTCCGATGGCGAGTAATGCAAGAATTATGGTTTTAAAGTTCATTGACTTCATATATTATATTAATGGCATGCTCGTTGAATACTGGATTCACGTATATATAGTTGGCAATCTCTAATTAATGATATTCGTTCTCCGCATATGAATAAATAGATTAATAGTACTCTTCAGCCCATAAGCAAATGAGAAATTGGTACTGGTTCGTTTTCATATACCACCACCGACCGAATCAATTCAGATGACTACTCAGGAAATATTTCTTATGCTGGAACTCATGTTCTCGACACAATCAGTCAATACGGATCAGACAATATCACTTCTCTTCCAGCTGTTTCTTTCTCCTATGAAACGAAAGAAGTTTTCAGAAAGACCAGTTCGGATCAATACACTGGAAATCCTGAAAATCCTGCGTCTTTAACCTGGCCTTTCTTGACACATATCGATAACGGGTATGGGGGTTACGTATCTTTTGTCTACACCCAGATTTCTAGAAACGATACGTTTAATATATGGACAAGACAGGCAATTACGAAAAAAATCATTGATCTCGGTATCGGACACCTGGAAACCTATACATATGCCTTCACGGGAAATCCGGAGTACAAAGGAGATGAATGGGACCAGGAATTCCGGGGCTGGAACGAGGTCAAGGTAACCGATACAACCGGAGCTTACGTCAAGCACTGGTTCTATACTACTGGTACGATCAACAACAAGGAAGCCGATAAATTAACCGGCAAAGAATATCAAACAAGATCATACGATTCCGGCGATACACTCCTCAAGGAAAGCACCTACAACTGGACCTATGAGAATCCAGCCGGCAATGTCACGATGACGTTCTATCCAGATCCAGATGCAGAATTGACATGTGTCGATGGAGCCGTACGAGTTCGAGGTGGTGAAACAAGCGGATGGCCTTGGAGCACTGCGCATAATCACAACGGATCTGAAGCTTCTCCTTCAGTAGCAACCCAGGGTATCGCTTTCCGAGAATACACTGATCATAAGTGGTGGATGATTCAGAGGAGTATTACAGGATTCGATACTTCCGGCATTCCGGAAAACGCAGAAATAGTATCCGCGGTTATCAGCATATATGGCAGCTCAAAACTCAATAGTAATAATTACGATCCTGACATAGGTGTTTATACCGCGACCCCGGAAAGCAACACAAATCTCCCATCGGTAAAGTACAATCTTCCATAGAGTGCCTAACGCGCAATTCTAGTGCTTCTGTGAGGGGGTACTAGAATGGCATAGTTAATTGCCTGTGAATGTCAAGTAAAAACACACCCAGTGTGACGGTTGAAAATGCACCCATGGTTTTCGGAGACTGACCGGTGGTGTAGAATGACACTAGATCCAATGTGAAGATGGTATCATGTTGCTGTACGAGATTAGAGTTCAGTTGCAGGAAATCAAGCCACCCATATGGCGAATTCTCAGGGTTCAGCCACAGACCAGTCTGAAGAGACTGCATAAGATTATCCAGAAAGCCATGGGCTGGACCAATTCTCACCTTCATCTTTTCAAGATCGGGGATACGGAATACGGTGAAGGTGATTTCGACTGGGAATTCGATGTCCAGGACTACCGCGGGATGAGATTGGACAAGATATTCACCGGCCGGACGAAATCTTTCCTCTATGAGTACGATATGGGCGATAGCTGGAGGCATGAGATTACCTTGGCGGGTACGGTAGAGGGTGCGGAAAGAGAAAAGATCGCTTGTGTTGGCGGAGCTAGGGCCTGCCCGCCTGAAGACTGCGGCGGTGTCATGGGTTACTATAACCTGCTCGAAGCGCTGGCTGATCCGGAGCATGAGGACCATGATATGATGCTGGAGTGGGTCGGCGGCAGGTACGACCCTGAGGCGTTCAATGTACAAGCGGTAGCTGTCGCCGTTGTATTCGAGGACGTGGCAGTGGTGGGTCAGCCGGTCAAGGAAAGCGTCGGTCAGTCGCTCGTGCCCGAAGACCTCCAGCCAACGGCTAAATTCCAG
>JAFGQG010000058.1 GCA_016935765.1 bacterium | reverse complement strand
ATTAAGAAAAAAGGTATTAGGAGCATTAAAAGCTTTATCATAATACTGGTATTGGTTTACTATTTTTCCCATTTACCAATATTCGCTTTTGCACGGTTATCAGCTGTCCTAATTCCAACAATGCTAATAATTGGTTTCAACGTGTTTGCAAAATCTCCTCAAATAATGATGAAATAAGTTAATTCAATTTGACATAGACTAAAAAACGATATAGATTCTCATCTCTGTTTGAATTTTCTATGAATGAGTATTGATAGGAAACTGCCATGAATATCCTTCTTGTAAATACATTTCATTACAACCGCGGGGGAGACTGCGTTTACAATTTCAAATTAGCTGAATTACTGCGCAAAATGGGCAACCATAACATCATCCATTTCGCTATGCATCATTCCCACAATTTTCGGTCGGTATATGAAAAATACTTCGTTCCTGAGATAGATTTCCTTGATGAGCTTAAAAAGGGGGGAATAGCTTCAGGATTAAAGGTAGTCAAAAGAGCAATATATTCGAAAATTTCAAAGAAGAAGCTGACTGAGTTACTTGACCAGTACCCAGTTGATATCGCGCATATCCAGAACATAAGGGGACATATAACACCTTCAATATTTCACATTTTGAGAAAGAGGGGTATTCCAATAATATGGACTCAGCACGATTATTTTCTGATGTGCCCTAATAGCTCATTCTATACTCACGGAGAGGTGTGTGAAGCTTGTGTACCTAAAAAATTCTATAAAGTATGCATAAGGAAATGCCGGAAGGATTCACTCAAAGCTAGTATTGTTGTAATGCTTGAGGATTACGCATACAGGTTTCTCGGGTTATTAAAGCTTGTAGATACCTTTATCGCGCCAAGTACTTTTCTCAGAACCAAAATGATCGATTCCGGTTTTCCATCGGATAAAATAGTACACCTCCCTAATTTCATTGACACGGATGAAAATATCACTTTACAGGATTCGGGGAATTATTTATTATATGTGGGTCGTTTGTCTTATGAAAAAGGAATAAAAACATTGATTGAAGCAGTGTCATCAAAACTAAATATAAAACTGCTAGTTGCAGGTGACGGACCGATAAGGAAAGAGTTAGAGGATTTTAAATGTGAAATGAGTGCAAACAACGTAGAGTTTTTAGGTTACGTTAATCAAGAGAAAATTCCGGGATTAATCAAATCATCCGAATTTGCTGTGGTACCTTCAGAATGGTATGAAAACTTCCCTTATTCTATCCTTGAGGCTTTTGCATATGGAAAACCAGTAGTTGGCTCAAACATAGGCGGTATCACTGAACTTGTCAAAGATGGGGACACTGGTTTGCTTTTCGAACCCGGAAACACTGAAGATCTTGAAAAGAAAATATTGTGGATGTTAGAACATCGAGAAGAATCGAAAGCGATGGGGGTGAGGGCAAGGCAATTAATCGAAGAAGAATATAACCCGGAAAAACACTATAGAGCCTTAATGAAAATATACGAGAAAGCTTTGGAAAAACATGGGAAGAGTCTGGTGATTTAATTATGGAATGCGCCGTCATAACCACTTATAGATGCAATGCCCATTGCGCAATGTGCAATTGCTGGGCTAATCCCTCTGATGCAAGCAAGGAGTTCAGACCCGAAATACTAACCAAGATCCCTGAAGGTATGACCCGGCTGAACATTACTGGGGGAGAGCCCATGCTGCGCAGGGATATCGAAGACATAGTAGAAGCCCTGGACAAGAAAACAAACAGGCTTGAAATAAGCACAAACGGATATTTCACTGACAGGATAGTGAACGTCGCGAAGAAATACCATGACATCACTATTCGAGTATCGCTGGAAGGTCTTCCCAAGCTCAACGATAAACTCAGGGGAATTCAAAACGGTTTTGACCATGGTCTTAGAACGATATTGAAGCTACAGGATCTAAAGGTCGAAGACATCGGTTTCGCGATGGTGATATCTGACCAGAACGCTGTTGATCTACTCGACCTGTATCATCTTGCCGCTTCTATGGGCGTAGAATTTTCGACCTCCACGATGCACAATTCGTTTTATTTTTTCAAGGATGACAACAGGATAGAAAAGCTGGATATGACATTGGAATATATGAAGGAATTCATTAAAGCACTGCTGCAATCGCGCAGGAAAAACCTGAAATTAAGGGCAAAGGACTGGTTCAGGGCTTATTTGGGTCTAGGGCTTATGAGATTTATGAAGGGGGAACAACGCTCCCTCCCTTGTGAAGCTGGAACGGATTTTTTCTTCCTGGACCCTTACGGAAAGGTTCTTGCCTGCAATGGTTCTGATGAACCTTGGGTGATGGGTGATCTCAATACACAGGATTTTGAAGAAATATGGCATAGCGAACAGGCAGTGAAGGTACGGAAATTAGTAGCAAAATGCGATAAAAACTGCTGGATGATGGGCTCTGCAGTTCCGGCTATGCGCAAGAAATTACCTACCGCCATTAAATGGGTCATGTCAAATAAAATAAGACTCATGACAGGCAAAGATATTAAGTTATATTAACTGAGCATTAAATGGGCAAACAAAAAATCAAATTATGTCACATGGGTATAAAGGGCTTGCCTTCAAAGGGCGGCGCTGAGAGAGTGGCTGAAGCAATAATCGAGAGATTGGCTGCAACTGATAAATACGAGATCTATGTTTATGCAATGAAAGGATTTTGTCCCGATTACGAACCACCGAAAAACGTCCATATTATTGAGATACCGGTTATCGAGGGGAAACACATTCGCCCGTTGCTGCTGGGCTTGCTATCTGCGCTTCATGCGCTGTTTCTTGGCTCTTATGACCTTGTCCATCTTCACAATGTAGAAATGTCGTTTGCGGTACCGATCCTGCGCTTGAGGTACAGGGTGGTTACTACAAGCCACGGGTACCAGGTGAGACCCAAGTGGAACTCACTGGTGAAATTGATCTGGCAGCAGATGGACTACCCATTCCTGTGGCTATCTAATACAGCGACCGCGGTTTCCTCCTATCACAAACATTATTATGAAAAAAAATATGGTAAAGAAGTACTATATATTCCTAATGGGACGGAAGAACTTCCGGAGAATATCGAAGCTGCCGATAAAATACTGAAAGAGCATAACGTTCAACCGGGATCCTACATACTATTTGCCGCGGGAAGGATCATTCCGTCAAAGGGTCCCCATTTCCTTCTTGAAGCCTACAGGAAATTAAACCTAGACATACCTATCTTGCTGGTTGGAGATTATTCCCACGTTCCTGAATACGTTAAAAAACTGAAATCCCTTGCTACCGATAATGTGCATTTTATTCCACTAATTCAAGACAAATCGGTACTATTCGGCTTAATTAAAGAATCCAGGCTTTTCGTTTTACCGTCAACGATGGAAGCCTCTTCGATGATGCTTCTGGAAGTAGCTTCGGTTGGGATTCCACTAATAGCGAGTGACATTCCCGAGAACTTAGCCCTGATAAAAGACCACGCTATATTTTTTAAATCCGGCAGCGTGCCTGACCTTGCTGAGAAAATAAAATACTGCCTCGATAACATCAGTACTGCGCAGGAGAAGGCAAAGAGCACTAAACTCTGGATTAAGGAAAATTATCATTGGGATAAGATAGTGAATGACTATTGTGCGGTATATAAAAAGCTGATCATGTAGTCTGGGTATTTACTAGTTCCTTATTTCCCCCATTAACTGTTCAATAGACCTTTTAAACATCTCGTCCTTACGGGATTTTTCCTCAATCAAATTGCAGGCATGAATAACTGTTGAGTGGTCTCTGCCGCCGAACTGTAATCCGATCATCTTCAACGTGTTGCCGGTCAGTTCTCTGGAAATGTACATAGCAACCTGCCTGGCGAAGGCTATGTCTTTGGTGCGGCATTTCTGTGCAAACGCTTCCTTCGGCATTGAATAGAACTCCGCGACTTTTTTCTGAATATCCCCAACTGTGACTGTGCGCGGGGCATTTTGCCTGTAATGAGAGACGACCTCCCTGGCGAGGTCCACGGTGAATGGCTTCCCGGTTATCGACGAGAAGGCTTCCAGGCGGATAAGAGAACCTTCAAGCTCCCGAATATTCGAATTGACATTCTGGGCAATGTAATCGAGGACTGCAGGGGGGAGTTCTATACCCTGGAATTCAGTTTTTTTCTTCAGGATCGCCATCCTTGTTTCATAATCCGGCGACCTGATATCCACAACCAAACCCCAGTTGAACCTTGAGAGAAGTCTCTCGGTCAAACCAGTTATCAATCCGGGCTGAGTATCTGAGGTCAGCACTATCTGCTTGCCCTTCTGGTGAAGCGAATTGAAGATATGGAAGAAGTTGCTTTGAATACCAGCTTTCCCGCTGAAGAAGTGGACGTCATCTATGAGAAGCACGTCGAGGTTCTTGTAAACCCTGTTGAACTCCTGGGTTGTGTTATTAACAAGAGAACCGATAAATTCGTTTGTGAAGCGTTCACTGGTGACGTAGATCACGTTCTTTTTCTTGTTCTCTTCCTTAACGAAGTGTCCGATTGCCTGTATCAGGTGCGTTTTACCAAGACCCACTCCTCCGTATATGAACAGGGGATTATACTTATTGGCTCCTGGGGCTTCAGAAACCGCAAGAGTAGCAGCGTGGGCAAATTGGTTCGAGCTACCCACCACAAAATTATCGAAAGTGTATCTTGGATTTAAGTGCCTGTCCTCACTCGCAGTTTCGGTATTGTACAGCTTATACTTACTCATCGTCGGTGTGGAGTAGGTAAATTCACCGTTGCCTTTATCGACCGCAAGAGTAATACAAAGCCTGTTCCCGAGAATTTTTTCAAGTATATCGCCAATTAAAACGAGGTAATGCTGCTCGAGCCAATCAACAGTGAATTGGTCTTTAACCTGAACGACCAGTTTTTCGCTATCTACAGATATACCCTCTGTATTTTTGAACCACGTTTTAAAACTTTGTCTATTAATTTTTGCTTTTATTTCTAAAAGGCAATCATTCCAGATCTTTATCGCATTTGGTAGCATTAAAATTCTTTCATATATATAACATTCAGAATTGAGTTTTCTAAATACTATTTAGTCAATAAGTTATAAGATTATACAAAGAACGACCAACAATTTTACCGAAAAAAATGATTGACAAGCATACTATTCTATATTATATTAACACTTCTTGACAATTTTGTCAAGTATTTGGTCCCTTATTACTAATCTACAAAATATTTTGCTTAATAAAATTGTCAAGGGATTTTTCCAAAAAAATATTATAAAGTATAACTCTTTATAAATAAATAAGTTATGAAATATGTGTATAAATTAAGTATTGCAAAATACTTTTAACATAAATTGAATTATGTGTCAACAATAATTAATATCATTATAAAAATATTTATTTATTATAACATAAAATATATGTTATGTCAATT
>JAFGQG010000057.1 GCA_016935765.1 bacterium | reverse complement strand
AAACACAAAAAATGAAACCTAAAACAAAAACAAAAAACATACAAACAGTTCACTATATATATCTATAGTGAACAATATACCAGGAGAAGCAATATGAATTATGAAGGCAAAGCTTTAACTATTGCTGGCTCTGATTCCGGAGGAGGAGCTGGTTTACAAGCAGATTTAAAAACCTTCCAAGCATTTAATGTATTTGGTATGTCTGCTATAACTTCGGTAACAGCTCAAAATACATTGGGAGTACATTCAATTCAAAATATATCTCCGGATGTAGTTTGTGACCAGATAACAATGATATTGGAAGATATAGGAACGGACGCAGTCAAGACTGGTATGTTATCAAGTAAGGAAATAATCGAAATAGTGGTTATGAAATTAAACGATTACAAAATAGAGAACCTGGTGGTAGATCCAGTAATGATTACTAAGAGTAAAGCTCGTCTTTTGAACAAAAATGCTGGAAAATTGCTAATTGAGACTCTTTTACCGGCAGCTCTTTTGATAACACCAAATCTATTTGAGGCGGAAATAATAAGCGGAATGAAGATTAAAGACATTGAAGATGCGAAAAAAGCTGCGAAGATTATTAAAAACAGCGGAGTGAAAAACGTGCTTTTAAAAACAAGCAATCTGAGTAAGGATAAAGCGATCGACATTCTATATGATGGTCAGAGTTTCAATTATTATGAGGTGGAGAGGGTTAAGACTGAAAACACTCACGGTTCTGGTTGCACCTATTCAGCGGCGATTACGGCAGGTCTGGCGAAAGGGATGAGTTTGAAAAACGCTATCAAAATAGCAAAGGAGTATGTTACGAGAACAATACTTAACGCTCCCACCAATATCGGGAAGGGTAATGGTCCGTTATATCACAACATTGAACCACTTGATGTTTCTGCTTTTAAAGAGACAGCCGAAGATTTTGATAAGTGGTTCGATAAGAACAAAAATGTTTTTGAATCTGAGTTCTTCGCGGAAAAATACTTTCTGGAAAATCCGCAAAACTCCGTTAGCATAGGAGTGGGAAGTGGTCTATTCGCATCCAGGCTTGGTATTGAGTTCGGAGTTGAACCTTCGGAACAGATGGCTAAATTAGCGGAAAAGCGGGGCATAAAAGTTAAAATAGGGATGGCAGAAAACGTTCCTTATGAGAACGAGAAATTTAACACCGTATTATTGGGAACAGTTTTAAGTTATGCTGCTGAGCCTAAAAAAGCAGTCGAGGAAGCTTACCGTATTTTAAAACCTAAAGGGCATATCGTTGTTTCTTTTGTCACAGGAGAAGGCTCTTATGCAATGTTGTATGATTTAGCTTATCTTCGGGGAAAGCACGACCCTGAAATTTCCCCGGAGTATCCCTACCCAATCAAGTTTATTAAAGGAACTCACTGGCTTTCCACAAGTGAAGTCAGCAATTTATTAACGGGAGCTGGTTTTATTAATTTGAAATATGTACAAACATTAACTAAACATCCTAAATACACTAATGATGAAACAGAGAAACCAACGGAAGGATACCAAAGTGGGGATTATATTGTCATCCAGGGAGAGAAGCCGTGAAAATTTCTGATAGACTTAGAGACGATGCAGGTAATATTTGGAAGAGTATAATAGAACATCCATTTGTAGCGGAGTTGTGCGATGGGACTTTACCGATGGAAAAGTTCAAATTTTATATACTTCAGGATTATAATTACCTTATTGAATCAATGCGGAATTTCAGTATAATATCGTCAAGAACCGAGGCTTTACAGGAGATGAAGGAGGTTCTATATTTGGCTTACCTGGAGTCCCAATCTGAACTCAGCGCTTATGAAGAGTTTGTTAAAAAAATTGGGTGTACGATTGATGAAGCAAGAGATGTTGAACCCATACCGGTGGCTGTATCTTATGTGAGTTATCTTCTTTCGACCAGCACTTTGAAATCTTATGAGGAATCTATAGCTTCGGTTTTACCATGTTACTGGTCTTATATGGAGATAGCAAGGCATTACCAGAGCAAATTGAAAATGAATCAGAACAAGTTATACACTGAATGGGCTTCAGTTTACTCGTTAAAATCCTATCGTGATATGGTGACAAGGATGCGAAATCTTGTGGATAATACAGGTGAAAATTTTCCATACAAAAAACTAAAAAGAGCATTTATTACTGCAAGCAGATATGAATATATGTACTGGGATGCTGTTTACAACATGATTGACTGGCCTGTTTAGATAAACAGAGAGGATTTATTAATTGAAGGTTTGTGATAACAATAGCAGCTTAACGGAGGGATGTTATGGAAATGGAATTTATACGTATAGTTCATACAAAATAACGATTTTTATATTTATTTCCGTTCGAATAGAACATGGAATCAAATGAAAATTTTAAAAGGAACAAAATTAGTACCTGGTATTGCTGAAGGAATTGTTGCCCTTTATGTAAGTGAAATTGAGAAATTGCTTCCCCATTATTCGATTAAATCATCCCAGATACCTGTGGAGTTAGACCGGCTCGATGCATCCTTAAGAAGGGCTCGTGAAACAATAGAACCGATGATTGGAGTTTCTCATAAGGAGTTTAGAAAGGAAGCCAGTGAAATATTCTCTGTACATTTATCCATACTGCGCGATCAAAAACTATTAAATGACATTTCCAGTTTGATTAGGACAAAGAGAATAAATGTCGAACATGCTATACATGATGTATTTGAAGATTATATCAGGGGATATCAAACGAAAGAAGGCCATTTTAATGAATTAATTAATGATTTAATAGATATTAGAAATCGCCTTCTCGAAACTTTCAATATACCGACAGGGGGTTTTCAATCATTTATCGGGGAAAGCCAACCGATAATTGTAGCTACAAGATACCTTACTCCATCGATGGTATTGAAAATTCAGCGGAGGAATGTGTTAGCATTTATTCTTGAGGAAGCAGGAATTACAAGTCATGCTATAATTTTAGCACGGTCTTATGGTGTTCCCATTGTTTTTGGTATAGAGGTGGAAAAAGAATTACAGTGTGGGATGGAGGCAATTGTTGAGGGTTATAAGGGGGAGGTAATAATTAATGCTGGCAAAAAAGAAAAGGAATACTACCATAGAAAAATGCAAAGAATTAGGATGAGAAGAGAATTGTGCGAGGTTGCTGGAACCCAGCCTTTATACATGAAAGATAGGCAAAGAATTACAATGAAAGTAAATGTTAGCACGCCAGATGAGTTCAATGCCATAAGCGATTTGGACCACGATGGTGTAGGGCTATTAAGAACAGAATTTTTGTTTATGCGGGGGGGAAATTTGCCTTCGGAAGAAGAACAATATGAAATCTATAGTAAATTGCTGAAACAAACTGCCGGAAAGCAGGTTACAATAAGATTGTTGGATATGGCAATGGACAAAATGCCTCCATATTTAGAAATTCCACAAGATAGAAAGCAAGCAGATGTTGTTAGAGGAGCACTTGCAGTGGAAATGTTCCCCGACATATATCTTACTCAGGTAAAAGCACTTTTACGGGCGGATTGCAGAGGATGCAATTATAATATGCGATTACTTTATCCAATGGTTTCTGACCCAAATGATGTTAGAACATTCAGGGATGTTGTTGAAGAAGCGAAAAAATCTCTTAAACTTGAAGGGGTTGAACGTGATTTTAAAAATATTAAAGAAGGAATAATGATTGAAACCCCCGCTGCCGTAATGATGGCAGAGGAACTTCTAAAGGAAGTTGATTTTGCTAATATTGGTTCTAATGATTTATTGCAATACACATTGGCGACTTCACGTGGTTCACCAAAGGTTGAAAAACGATACCATATATTCCATCCGGCAATCGCAAAAATGTTGCGGTTTGTTGCTGAAACAGGTAAAGAACTAAACAAGGAAGTTTGTCTTTGTGGAGAAATTGCATCTTTCGAAGAATTCTACCCTTTACTCTTAAAGCTTGGTCTTAGAAGTTTCAGTGTAGCTGTTTCGAGATTTGCGGATATTAAATGTGAGTTGTTGTATGAACTTCAAAATTTGCATGAATCAAGTGAAATTGATATGGTCAAAAATTTTTACGGAGCAAAATCAAAAGAAGAGATTGATAGTTTCTTTAGGAAATTTGTGTAAGTGATTATGAATATGATAGTAATAGGAACTACTGCCAGTTTATTGGCGGGTTTAGCGACCGGTATAGGTGCTTTGTTGGTTTTCTTTATTCGTGATGTTTCCGACAGGTTCCTTGACGCATCACTTGGTTTCGCAGCTGGGGTTATGCTTGCAGCAACTGCATTTAGTTTAATTGTCCCTGCTATCCAAATTGGTGGAATATGGAAAACAGTAACTGGCTTTATGATTGGTGCTTTATTTCTTATTTACGCAGAGAGATTCATCCCCCACATGCACTTTGTAACGGGAAAGAGAGGAGATTCCAAAAACTTGAGTAAGCTCTGGTTGTTTATTTTAGCAATAACTATTCATAATTTCCCGGAGGGTATAGCTGTTGGTGTGGGCTTTGGTTCCGGTGATATAAAAGCTGGAACAGCTTTAGCTATCGCCATAGGGCTTCAAAATATTCCCGAAGGATTGGCTGTAGCACTACCTCTATTGAGAGAAAAGTATTCGACAGGAAAAGCCTTTTTTGTAGCTTTATTAACTGGTTTAGTTGAACCAATCGGTGGATTTTTAGGGATTACAGCAGTTTCATTTGGGAAATTTCTCCTTCCCTATGGAATGGCGTTTGCTGCCGGAGCTATGCTTTTCGTGATCATTGAAGAAATAATACCCGAAACCCACTCCAGGGGTAATGATAGACCTGCAACACTCGGGGTAATCGTTGGGTTTGTATTGATGATGATACTTGATAATGTTTTTAGCTGAAGTAGGAATATATGCTCATAAAAGTATTTGCTGAAATCAAAAGAGAATTAAAACACCACATACCTTTTACCGCTTTTGGAGCTGTTACAGGAATTATTATTATGATAATTTTTCAGAAATTACCATCACGGGCATCTTTTCATATTTTCTATGTTCTTCATCCTATCCATGTTGTGTTGAGTGCTCTCGTTACCACCTCCTTGTATGAATTTCATAAATGCCCGGTTGATGCCCGAAGGTGCAGCATAGGTACCTTACTTTTTATAGGTTGTGTAGGTTCGATAGGTATTGCTACCTTAAGTGATTCGATAATTCCTTATATAGCGGAGATTTTACTTAATATGCCTAATCGGGGTATCCACTTGGGATTCATAGAAAAATGGTGGCTGATAAACCCTCTCGCTTTGATAGGGGTGGCATTTGCTTACTTTAAACCAACAACAAAGTTTCCCCACGCCGGACATGTTCTGTTCAGTACCTGGGCTTCACTTTTTCATATTATACTGGCGATGGGTGGATCATTAAAATGGTTTCAATATGCCACAGTATTTTTGTTTCTTTTTATAGCGGTGTGGATTCCTTGTTGCGTCAGCGATATTGTGTTCCCCCTGCTTTTTGTTAATAGTAACCAGGATAAAAATGAAAAGAAATAATCTTAATTGAGTAATAATAAAAAATAAGGTTCAAGGAGGAACTGATGCGAAAAGAGTCTTTTGACTTTTTAAAGAAACTTATGGATACGATAAGCCCCTCAGGATTCGAGGATGAAGCGAGGAAGTTATGGGGAGAAAGAACCCAGAAGTTTGCAGACGAGGTTAATAATGACATACTTGGTAATTCGATAGCGGTCTTAAATAAGGGAGGAAATCCGAAAATTATGCTTGCAGGACACATAGACGAAGTAGGATTTATGGTAAAATATATTAATAAAGAAGGTTACATCTATTTTTCTACTATAGGAGGGTTGGATCCTCATATTGTGCCTGGACAAAGGGTATGGATCAAAGCCCAAAAGGGTAGAGTTCTTGGAGTAATAGGAAGAAAACCCATTCATCTTATAGAAAGTGATGAGAGAAAGAATGTAACAAAAATTGAAGACTTGTTTATAGACATAGGGGCAAAAGACGAAAAGGAAGCCAAATCAATTTTGCAAATTGGAGATCCCGCCGTACCTGCCGCGGGTTTCGATGAACTAAACAATGATCTGGGAGTTAGTAGGGGTTTTGACAATAAGGGTGGTGCATTTGTAATAAGTGAAACCCTCAGAATTCTTTCAAAAAGTAATCCTAAAGCTTCCGTCTATGGAGTTGCAACTGTTCAGGAAGAAATCGGACTCAGGGGTGCTAAGACATCAGCTTATGGAGTCTCTCCAGATATTGGTATTGCAGTAGATCTTACATTCTCTACAGATTATCCTTCTATAAATAAAAATAAAGTTGGGGATATAAAGATAGGTAAGGGTCCTGTGATAGCAAGAGGACCAAATATAAATCCCAAAATATTTGATTTATTGGTAGAAGTAGCAAAAAAAGAGAAAATACCTTACCAAATCGAAGGGATATCGAGAGGAACAGGTACGGATGCAAATGTCATACAGCTTACAAAGTCAGGAGTAGCGACTGGATTGGTCAGTATTCCAAATAGATACATGCATTCTCCAGTGGAGATTGTCAGCCTCAAAGATTTAGAAAATGTGTCCAAACTGCTTAGCGCTTTTGTTATGAGAATAGATAAAAAAACCGACCTGATCCCACACTAATAAGGATTAAAAATGTAAACCACTTTTTCCCTATTATAGTAATTAGGAAGGTTTAAATGATAGAAGAGATAAACGATCGGGAGCATTTTGAATATTTAAAGAAAACAAACAAGGTAGAGGAAATGAATTACGATATAATTATCATAGGAGGTGGTCCGGCAGGGCTTACCAGTGGGATTTATGCTTCAAGGGGGAGGCTCAAGACATTATTAATTGAGAAACAACTAACAGGAGGTTTGCCAGCAACTACTGATTTAATTGAAAATTATCCCGGTTTCCCTGATGGTATAAACGGGATGGGATTGATGAACGATATGAAAAAACAAGCACAAAGATTCGGAACGGAAATCCATGAATTCGAGGAGGTGAAAAATATAATACAGGCGGAAAAGGGAATAAAAATTAAAACTAATAAACAAGAGTACATGGCATTTAGCGTTATAATTGCGACAGGAAGTGTACCTAAAACGCTGAACGTCACTGGTGAGAATGAATTTAGAGGTAAAGGCGTTTCTTACTGCGCAACCTGTGATGGTCCTTTATTCAGGGATAAAGAAGTCGCTGTTGTGGGATGTGGTAATTCTGGCATACAGGAAGGAGAAGCTCTTTTAAAATTCGTACGCAGACTTACTTTTATAGAGTTTTTACCATATATGACTGCTGAAAAAATCTTGCAGGATAGAATTAGAACTAATGAGAATGTAAGTTTTTTCCTGAACCATGCGGTTACGTCAATAAAAGGTAACAATATGGTTGATTCCATTATTATAATGGACCGTGATACTGAGAAAGATAAGGAATTACAAGTTTCGGGTGTGTTCATATATGCAGGTTTTTTACCTAATTCCGGTTTTTTAAAGGGTGTGCTTAAGTTGGATGAGGAAGGCTATATTATTACAAACGAGAAAATGGAAACATCTGTAACAGGTATATTTGCTACAGGTGATATACGAGCAGACCAGATACGCCAGGTTTCCACTGCCTGCGGGAATGCTGTTACAGCAGTTATAAATGCTGAAAAATATATAAAAGGATTAAAAAACAAATTTGGGTCGTTGGATTAATGAGTACAATATTTGTCAAAATGATAGTGAAATTAAAGAAAGTAATACATAATCTAATAAACCACAATAAGTTAGAAGGAGTAAAAATGAGCAAAATAATAGAGATTACAGACCAGAATTTTGAGGAAGAGGTTCTGAACTCAGAACTGCCCACAGAGGTGGATTTTTGGGCGCCATGGTGTGGTCCGTGCCGGATGGTGATACCCATATATGAAAAATTAGCTGAGGAGTATTATGGAAGTTTTAAGTTTTGTATGATAAACGTGGATGAGAACCAGCGGACAGCAGCAAAATACCAGATTATGAGCATACCAATGCAAAAATATTTTGCTAATGGAGAGGAGGTTGACGAAATACTCGGCGCTGTTCCGGAGGCTGTCATCCGTGAAATGGTTGAAAACATTCTCAAGCGTTTCCCGACAGACGAAAAGGGACGGCTTGAAGTGCTTTTAGCCTCCTGGATTGAACGTAACAAACAGCATAGCACGAAATTTAAAAAGTGGGTTGAGGAAACCGCAAACATTGGTACTGACCCAATATACAGTAAGGCAATACAGGCAGCGGAAGAAATAGACAAAGCCAATGAGAACCTGGCATGGGTACTCGCAAGATTACAGGAAATAAAATAACTAAAAATGAAAAAAATAAGGATCGCAATTGGCTCAAATGATGGGGAAAACATTGTACCAACTCATATGGGTATGGCAGAATATTTCTATATATATGATCTTCATGAGAATGGAGAATCATATTTTGTAGGAAGGAGAGAAAACACCTCCCCGGATGAGGAAGGGAAACATGGAATGCAAAAGAAAATGGAGGCATGTTTGGAGATATTTGATGATGCAGATGTTATCATGGGCAGAAAAATCAGCCCCAACTTCATAAATATATCAGCCCAAACTGCATTTCAGCCACTGGTCACTGATGTGGATGAGATTTCCGATATAATAATAAGAGCATTGAAAAAATTTGATGAAATCTACGAACTTATTGAACAACGCAAAGCGGGAGATAGAACAAAAGATATACCTGAAATATAAAAGAATGATAACTATTATTGAAAATAGGAAGAATGATGAACAATGTTATTTTGGTTTATAGCGATGACTTTAAAAAACTGGATTTTGGTCCCGGGCACCCCATGAGAGGGGACCGGTACCAGAAAGCTATGGACGAGTTCAGAAAAATAAATCTTCTTGATAAACTCAAAATTGAGAAACCGGAAAGCGTTAAGGATGATCTTATCACCCTTTTTCATACTCCTGATTATGTAAATAAGGTACGTGAAGTTAGTAATTCAGGTCGAGGAACTTACGGAGATGAAGTACCTGCGGTGAAGGGCATCTACGATATAATATTGTTGAGTGTAAGTGCTTCTATTACCGCAGCTAATTATGTTACTGATAAGGATTATAATGTCGGTATAAACATCTGCGGTGGCTGGCATCATGCATTCGAAAATAGAGGCAGGGGCTTCTGCGTTTTTAACGATGTGGCTATTGTCGCTAATTACTTGCTGAAGAGAAAAAAGCTAAACAGAATCATGATTATCGATTACGATGCTCATCATGGTGACGGCACTCAACGAGCTTTTTATGATAATCCCGAGGTTTTCACCATTTCATTTCATCAGGACCCGACTACACTTTACCCTTTTAGAACTGGATACGAAAACGAAATTGGTGAAGGCGAAGGACTCGGGTTTAATAAGAATTTCCCGCTTCCTCAATTTTGCACCGATACTGAGTTTATCGCAAAATTTAACCAGGTTACGGAGTTAATTCAGGATTTTAAACCGGAAATTCTTATTTTACAGATGGGTGTAGATGGTTCCAGAGAGTGTCAAATATCCAATATGCAATTGACCGATGGATCTTATGATCATGTATCCAAAACAATTGTCAATTTACAAAAGGAAATCAATTTTAAAATCATTGCCTTAGGTGGAGGCGGATTTGTACACCCTATGCTTGGGAAAAATTGGGGTGTGCAGATTAATAACTTTATAGACAGGCGGTAGCAAAATGAGAATCACATTAATAACTGACAATACTGTTTATAAAAAGGGATTAAGAAGCGAATGGGGTTTTGCTTGCCTTGTGGAAATCGAAAATACTCCGAGGATACTTTTTGATACAGGAGCAAGTGGCGGTGTATTATTGCATAATATGGAGAAGCTGAATATAGATCCCAGGAGTATCGATTGCGTGTTTATTTCGCATAATCATTGGGACCATACAGGAGGACTTGATGATTTTTTAAAACTTAACAGCAATGTAAAACTATACGTCCCATATTATATATCCACTGGATATAAAAAGCTCGAAGTAATAAGGGTTAAGGACTCTGTCCAGGTTTATGAGAACGTTTTTTCGACCGGAGAGCTTCAGGGTATCGAGCAATCCATGGCAGTGAAAACTGATAAGGGTGTGGTTGTGATTGTTGGTTGTTCGCACCCTGGCGTGGGTAATATTTTGGTCGGTGCCTCTGATTTTGGTAATCCTATTGCATTAATTGGTGGTTTACACGGTTTTAATCAGTTTGAGTTGGTTAAAAACCTGGATTTAATATGTGCTACTCATTGTACTCAGCACAAGGAAGAAATAAAGGAGCTCTACACTGAAAGATTTACGGATGGCGGCGCTGGTAGAGTAATTGAAATATAAAGCTTATGACCAAATTGGCGAGGTCCAACTTTAGTTTAGTTCCAATGCAAATTGCTCAAGTGAGAAAATAAGGTTAATCGATAATGACTAATGATTATATCAGCTGGGATATAAACCCTGTGGCTTTTAGGTTATTTGGTTTATCAATAAGATATTACAGTTTGTTGTTTCTGACAGGGTTTATCGTTTGTTTTTTCATTCTTAATTTTCTATTTAAAAAGGAAGAAATACGTCAGGAGAAACTGGAGAAATTAGTTGTATTGGGAATAGTCGGTATTTTGATTGGTTCAAGGTTAGGGCATTGTCTTTTCTATGAACCAGTATATTATCTCAGCCATCCTTTAGAAATGTTCTTACCTATTCAAACACAACAAGGTGGGGGATATAGATTTGTTGGTTATAGAGGGTTAGCAAGTCATGGTGGTGCATTAGGTCTATTTATTGCTTTACTGGTCTATTGCAAAATAACACAAGAAAACATTCTTAAAACTCTTGATATTATAGCAATAGTGGGTCCAATAGAAGCTGGTTTTGTCAGGTTGGGTAATCTTATGAATTCAGAGATAATCGGTAAACAAACAAGTGTTCCATGGGCTTTCATATTTGAAAGAGTAGATAACATTCCAAGACACCCATCACAATTGTACGAGGCACTGGCTTATTTCTCGGTCTTTGTTATTTTAATTATAACCTATAAGAAATACAGATATAAAGTGCATTCCGGGTTTTATTTCGGTTTATCGATATTTTTAATTTTTCTATCGAGATTCATAATTGAATTTTTTAAAGATAACCAGGTTGAATTCGAAGAAAATATGTTAATAAATATGGGTCAAATGCTCAGTATTCCTTTCATTCTAGTGGGATTAATCTTTGTAATTTTGGTATTGCATAAGAGTAAGGAGGCTCGCCAGAAAGTATGATGTCAGATTTACAAAGATGGGTTAGAAAGGATGGAATGCTTTTTCTTAAGGAAATTGGCATCAGAGAAGGGCAAATCGTAATGGACTTCGGGTGCAATGTTGGACATTATACGAGATATAGAGGGAGTGGGATTCAGGTTTAAAGAGCAATTCCATAAAGAGCTTATCCATGATGATAGCTATAATGTGGGTTATGTTTTAAATTTTACGAAAGGAGAAAACAATGGCTAATAGCTATTCCAAAGAAAAGATTCAGCAAGCGATTTTACAGGTAAAACACCCCGAAATTAATTCCACTCTGGCTGAACTTAGAATGATAAAGGATGTAACCGTTGCAGAAGAAAAAGTTATTATTACCATGTCGTTGCCTATAATGGGGATTCCTGATATAATTAAAAACTATCTTGTGACCAGCGTTCAAGATGCTTTAAATAAATTTACGGTGAAGGTTGAGGTAAAATTTGTAGAAATGGACCAAAATGATCGAGATGAATTTGCAAGGTTGGCTCAGGAGAAATGGATAGTTTAAATGAGCAATTATTATCCTGAATCGAAGATAGAAGTTAGTGAATTTACAGCAAGACATTATGATTTAACTCTTAATATAGCTACATTCGGTCAATATCCCCCGTTTATCAGGAACTCTATTGTGATGATGCAAATTGAGCCGGAAGACCGAATTCTTGATTTAGGAGCGGGAACCGGCAGGAATGCTTGTCTCATGATGAAATATCTGTCAGATAAAGGGGAACTAATAGGAGTGGATATCTCTGAGGAGATGATTGCTCAATTCAAAAAAAAATGTGCTGATTATTCAAATGCTAACGTTATCTTTGGCAGATTAGACCAGCCTCTTCCTTTTAAGGGTAAGTTTGATAAAGTATTTATGTCGTTCGTACTCCATGGATTCCCACAAAATATTAGAATTTCCATTGTGAAAGGTATTTATGAAGCGCTTAAAGATAACGGGAGTATTTTTATTTTAGATTACAACGAGTTTAATTATAACAATACCCCATTTTTCATAAAGGCTGTATTCAAGTTTATTGAATGCCCCTATGCTTTTGATTATATTAAACGAGACTGGAAAAGAATATTAGCAGATTGTAAATTCAGTAATTTTGAGGAGTCATTTTTCTTTAGAAATTATGTAAGATTATTAAAAGCAACTAAGAATGCATAATGACAATAAAATAAAAATCGCTGTACCGACCAATGACGGTGAAAGTATCTTCCCGAAGATGCTGGGAAGAGCAAGGGAGTTTTATATCTATGAAGTTGGAAATAGCGGGGAATTCAAGTTAATTGAGAAAAGAAATAATCCTTATGAAGACACGATGCAGCATTTAAAAACTTTGGATGTGTATAAACTCATTGACGATTGTACAATTATTATTTCGGCAGTTATAAGTAAAAAGGGCGTAGAAAGACTGAAAAAAAGGGGGATGAAATTATTTTTTAAAAAGGGCGATATCCAACAAGTATTGAATGAAGTAATCAAGGAGATTTTATGAAGATTCAAGTAAAAGAGAAAAACCGGGGAGAGTTTCTGGTTACTCTAAAAACAGGCGAGTCTGAGTCACAACACGCTGTTGAGCTTGATGACGAATACTATCAAAGGTTAACAGGGGGTGCGATTACGGAGAAAGAATTGATAAAGAAATCTTTCGAGTTTTTATTAAAAAGAGAATCTAAAGAATCGATTCTTTCAAGGTTTAATTTGGAAGTTATCAGCAGGTATTTCCCTGAATATGAAGGTAAAATTAGGGTAGTATGATTTTAAAATTTGGAGTTTATATAGGTATTGGCTTAATTTCGGGCTTCATGAGTGGTATGTTTGGAATTGGTGGAGGGACATTGAGAATACCTTTACTCAATCTTGCCGGTTTGCCTTTGTTGAGTGCTTTTGGTATTAATTTTTTGGTTATTCCTTTTTCATCGTTTATAGGTGCGTTGAGTCAAAGAAGAAATATTGCAAAGAAGATAGTTGTCTATGCAATCATTGGAGGTGTTTTAGGAGAAATAATAGGAGCTTATTCTGTCGGTTTCATACCAACCCAGATTCTCGCGATCATCTTTGTTTTCCTTTGTTTCCTGGTAGCCTTTGGCATATTTTCAAACAAGATTATCCCGAAGCTTTCTCAAAAAGTTAAACCAACCAGGGGAAACATCTTTAGCTCTTCGTTTCTTGTAAGTTTTATAACGGGTTTACGAGGTGGTAGCGGAGCTCAAATATTCCCAGCCCTTTTTAATAGCTTTGGACTTGAAACGCACAAAGCAATTGCTACTTCATTAACTGTATCTATTTTTACAGCTTTCGGAGCTATACCTATATATTGGAATCGCGGCAACATAGTCTGGCTACCCGCATTTTGTGTTTTAATAGGTTCGATAATAGGTGCAAGGATAGGGAGTAAAGTTTCATTAAAAACAAAACCTATTCTTTTAGAAATTGGGCTAACAATACTTATTATGGCTCTTGCTTCTACCGTTATTTATAAATCATTGCAATAGAAAACCAATTGTTTTGAAAGGAGTTCTAAAAATGCTTCAAGAGAATAGAAAAATTGTTATGCTGGTTGGGCCGGGGTATGAAGACCTGGAGTTTTGGGTAGTTTATATGAGAATGATAGAGGAAGGGGCGGAGGTGAAGATTGTTGGAGCAGAAAAGAATAAAGAATATGTGAGTAAGAGTGGAGGTTTAACAGTTAAAACCGAATTTGAAGCATCGGAAATTACACCCAAAGAGGTGGATGCTGTTTTAATTCCGGGCGGTCATGCTCCTGATAAGATAAGGAGAGATAGCAATATTTTAGAATTAGTCAGGACAGTTTACAACAATGGTGGAATAATAGGAATGATATGCCACGCAGGATTGGTTGGGATTTCGGCAAAAATAGTCAAAGGTAAGAAAGCCACCGGTTCGAGAGGAATTAAGGATGACCTTGAAAATGCAGGCGCTATCTGGCTCGATGAACCCGCTTTCAGAGACGGCAATATTGTCTGGGGACGGGTAGTGAAGGACATACCATTTTATTGTAGAGAATTAATTAAGGCACTTTCTGATAAAAAACCCGAGTAAAATGGTATCAGAACAAAGAGTCATACGCAATGAAACAGGGTCCGTGATTGGTTTAAACCTGAGCAGGAATGGGATCTCCGATCCGAATTGCCGTAAAATAACTGATATTTACCACGCTACTTTGGAAATACTCTACCTCCATTACAATCACTTAAATTCAATAGACCTTTCTCCCCTGGCAAAATGCGTGAATTTGAAGCAACTCGCGCTTTGCAACAATGAACTAACTCTTTTGAACCTTACTCCGCTTGCATTTTGCAAGAAGTTGGAACGGCTTTATCTTGGGAGTAACAGACTTTCATCCATAAATCTCTCACCATTAATAGAGTGTAAGAATCTGGGACGGCTCTCCCTATCGCATAATAAATTAAAATCAATAGATTTTAACCTGGTTGAGAAATTAGTTTCCCTCAATGAACTTCGTGTTCACGATAACCCTTTGGACTCATCCTCCTGCATCGAAGTCTGTAAATTTATAGAAGAACATCCGGATTGCTTTGTTTCGACAGATTGTAAATGTTGTGGCAAATTTATTGGCATTAACAGTATCTAAAAATATTAATTTTTATATTATATGTACTTGAATAATTATAAACAATTAGTTATATTTATTTCAGTTTAACAAACTCACGGATTTAATAAGAATGCCAACATATATAATATGAACAAGAACGAACACAAATATAAATACAGTAAAAGGAGAATCTGGCAATCAATTTTCGGGGCACTCGAGAGCTTCGGAAGGGCATTTCCCATAGCATCTGGTGTGGTTTTGCTTTTGGAACTCTTTGAATCGTTCGTTATAAAAAAGATTATTAGATACATCTTTCCAGATAGTTTAATTCAGGATATATCAATCGATTCATTAATAGAAGGGAAACCAATCGATTTACTGGAGCCATACTATGCCTAAAATACAACCATTTGAACGTCATTTCTTGAAGTATGAGCGATGGTTCGAACATAATGAATTTGTATATCTTTCTGAATTAAAAGCAGTTAGAAAATTGTTAACCGGGGGAGGTAAAGCAATGGAGATTGGTTCCGGTTCCGGGCAATTCGCAGTCCCACTTGGTGTAAAAATCGGGATAGAGCCATCCACAAATATGCGGAAATTGGCTAAAGAGAAAGGAATGGAAGTTATTGGTGGTGTAGCAGAAGCATTGCCTTTTAAAAATGAAAAATTCGATATTGAATTGATGGTTACTACGATCTGTTTCCTGGATGATTTGGAAGCTGCCCTGAACGAGGTTTATAGAACCTTAAAGCCTGGAGGCGCTTTTATAGTTGGATTTATTGATAAGAAAAGCTATCTTGGGAAATTATATCAGAAGAAAAAGAAAGGAAATGTCTTTTATGAAATTGCTGATTTCTATGGAGTGGATGAACTGATTGACAATTTAAAAGCAGCAGGTTTTAAGCAGTTTGAATTTGCGCAGACAATTTTTCATGGTTTATGGGAGATCAAGCAGGTTGAACCCTTGAAGAATGGCTGCGGAGAAGGATCGTTCGTGGTGATAAAAGCAGTTAAACCCTGAATAAGTTCGATGATGTTGAATTTTAAAAGTGATGTTGTGAATAAACCCGGTATTGAGGAATGCAATCGAGATAGAGGAATTAGAAAATGGAGTTTGATGAATGAGAGTAAGTAGAGTTGAAGAAATGCGAAATCTTGATCGGCAAGCGGTCGATTTGGGAATAGCCCCGGGGATATTAATGAAAAATGCTGGTAATGCAGCCTACTTTGTTATCCATACCGAATTTGGAATTAAAGGTAAAAAATTTACTATATTCTGTGGACAGGGTAATAATGGTGGTGATGGCTGTGTGGTAGCAAGAAAACTCTATTCTAATGGTGGGACAGTAAAAGTGTTTCTGCTGGCAGAGATGAAAAAGTTTAAGGGGCATGCGAGAAAGAATTTAGACATTTTGTATAATATAGGAGTTGAAATAAAATATCTAAGTAGTAATGATCAGGCACATGAAGATATAAACAACTCGGATGCCATCATCGATGCGATTTTCGGCACGGGTCTCACCAGAGACGTAAGGGAAATTTATAGAGATGTGATAAAACTCATCAATAATAGCGGCAAGAAAGTGTTTGCTATCGATATCCCTTCGGGTGTAAACGGGAACACCGGTCAGGAAATGGGGATATCCGTATCGGCTGATTATACAATAACTTACGGTCTGCCTAAAATAGGGAATTTGCTTTATCCCGGATATGTTAGATGTGGTATTCTTTATGTTTCACATATATCATTCCCACCGTATATCTACGATTCAGATTCCCTAAAGATAGAAATGAATCCGCCAGCTAAACTCATAGAGAGAAATTTCGACACCAAAGAAAGCAGAAAGGCTCTATTTATTGCCTGGTCCGAGGACAATTATGATACTGCCTATTACTCAACCCTGTCTTATATAAAAACTACTGGTGGAATTGCTTATCTGGCGTCTCCCAAATCGGTGAAACCTGCGATTAGTGAAGAAGATAGTAAAATAATTGTAAAACAATTTAGCCAAAATAACTCGGGATATATGAGTTTTAAAGCTATTAATGAACTTGAAGATTTGGCGGAAAGTGTGAACATAACGGTGATCAGTAATGGTTTTTCTTCAAATCAAGAAACTCAAAAAATAGTATCCCATCTGATTAATAAGGTTACGAAACCCATGCTTTTTGAGGATGATGAGATTCTCAGAAGTCCCGGAGACCTTCAGAACCTGAAGGAAAGGTCAGGGGATACTGTTCTCGCTCTAAATTTAAAGAATCTGCCTGAAATTGATGATCCGAATATTGCTAAACCCGATCAGGACAAGGTGAGTATTTTACAAAGGCTATCGGCGGATCTCGATTCCATTATCGTCTTGAATGGAGACCCAATTTTAATAGGACACCCGAACGGGATAGTATGCATAAATCCGGGTGTAGATGGAGGTAGGCGCATTGCTGATATACATATTGGTTTACCTGCTGTAATTGCTGCAGTGTTCGGTCTGGGAGCAAATCTCGAAGAGTCTGTAAAAACAGGTGTTTACATATACAGGCAGGTAAGGAATTTAGCTATTAAGGAGAGTGGCGGCAAGAAAATGATCATTCAAGATATTCCTAAATTTATTGAGATAGGTATGAAATATTATAGGGACAATTATGATTATATTTATAAGAGGATTTCCAGTCTAATCAGCATAGTCTAGGAGGGATGAATATGAGAGCCTGGGTTTTGGAAAAGCAGGACAAAATAGAAAATAAACCTCTGGTATTAAAGGAGGTTCCTGCTCCTGAGCCGCACGGGAAAGAAGTTCGTATAAAAGTAATTGCCTCCGGGATCTGCAGAACGGACATACATGTTGCAGAGGGTGATCTCCCGATGGGAAAACCATCTTTGATCCTGGGACACCAGGTTACTGGTGAGATCGATATGATTGGAGATGCTGTAACTAATTTCAGTATTGGAGACAGGGCGGGGATAGCCTGGTTGAATTGGGCTTGTGGAAAGTGTAAATATTGCCTGAGAGGAGAGGAAAACCTCTGTCCAAATGCAAAATTCACTGGGTGGGATGTCGATGGTGGATTTGCCGAATATGTTTTGATTTCGGAAGATTTTGCATATCCCCTTGGGGATAATATCCCTTTTGAAAAGATCTCTCCTCTTATGTGCGCAGGTATTGCTGGATTTAGAGCCTTCAGGCTAACCGGTACAATGGAAGGAGATAAGCTAGGGCTCTATGGTTTCGGACCTACCGCCTCGTATGTGCTGCAAGCTGCCAAGCACCTGGGAATCGAAAGTTACGTGTTTACGAGAAACAAGAAAAACCAGGATTGGGCTAAGGAGTTGGGTGCTACGTGGGTTGGAGATTATCAGGTTAAACCTGACACCAGATTGGAAGCTGGAATAGTATTCCCCCCAGCAGGTAACCTTGTAGAATTCTCGCTTTCGCAGCTAAATAGTGGAGGTACGGTAGTTTTAGCCCCGGTAACCATGACACCTATTGAAATTAAGGACTACAATAATATCTGGCTGGAGAGATCGGTAATCAGTTTGGCGCATATAACCAGAAAGGATGGATTGAACTTTCTAAAATTAGCACAGGAAATAGGGATAAAGGTCAAGTACGAAACATTCGAATTCGACCAGCTTCTAGACGTCTTGATATCAACCAAGCATGGTGAAATTAAAGGTACCGCTGTTATTAAAATGGATTAAAAAATATCATAGTGTATTAGTTATGTCTGATCACGAGCAAAAAGTAACAAGGATAATAGAGCAGTTAAAAAGCCACAAAGGCAATACACCTGTATCTTTAAAGAAAAAGGCTGTTTCGCACGAAGTACCTAAAACGAAAGACAGGAGGCATCTTGACAGTAAAATAGATATAAGTGGTCTCAATAAAATCATCGAGATCGATCCGGATAAACGAATCTGTATTGCAGAATCAGGTGTTACATTTGTAGATTTATTAAACTCGACAATTGAATACGGGCTCACTCCAATTATTGTACCAGAATTAAAAACGATAACTATCGGCGGCGCAGTCGCAGGTTGTTCGATAGAATCGATGTCTTTCAGATATGGCGGTTTCCACGACACCTGCACCGAATATGAAATAATCACTGCAAATGGGGATGTTCTGATCTGTACACCTGAAAACGAAAATAAGCTGCTGTTCCAGATGATTCACGGAACGTTCGGAACCCTCGGGATCATCTCGAAATTAAAGTTCAAACTGATACCAGCGAAACCTTATGTCAGGGTTGAGTACGAGATGTACAACAATCTTAATGATTACAGGTCAGCTATCTGGAAGCATTTTAAAAATAAGGACGTTGAATTTATGGATGGAATAATTCATACAGCTTCAGAATATGTGTTAAGTTTGGGAAATTTTGCTGATAAAGCTCCATATAGCCACAGGTATGACTGGATGAGAGTTTACTTTAAAAGCACACGGGAGAGAGAAGAAGATTATCTTAAAACACCCGATTACTTTTTTAGATACGATAAAGGCGTAACCCACGTTAACCCGAAATCATTCATTGGCCGATTACTGTTTGGGAAAACAACAGGTTCTACTCAGGTGCTCCGAATGGTTGATAGATTTCACCGCCTCATTCCACCGGATAAAATCCCGGTGACAATTGACGTGTTTATACCTTTTTCGAAAATTGAGGAATTTCTTGATTGGTACAGACATGAAATAGATTTCTTCCCGCTATGGTGCGTACCATACAAGGCTAGGAACTATGAGTGGATCGCCCCTCGTTTTTTCAGCAAAACAAACGATGAACTTTACATAGACCTGGCGATCTATGGTTTAAAAAAGAGAAGTGACAAGAATTTCTATAAGATGCTTGAGGAAGAACTCCTTAAAATTGGAGGGGTAAAAACTCTTATCTCCGAAAATTATTATAATGAATCGGATTTCTGGAAGATCTGGGATAAGGAAAATTACTACAAAGTTAAGCAGCAAACCGATCCCAACAATTTTTTCAGGGATCTTTATACAAAAACCTGCAGAACAATGATAGGATTAGTTTGATAGTGTAGTTCATAAATGTGATAATATAAACAAAAAAATAAAAGGAGTGATAATATGCCATGGATAGATAAAAATGATTGTACGGGTTGTGGGATATGTATTGAAGAATGCCCTGTAGATTGTATTGCAATGGAAGAGAATGTTGCCGAAATAGATATGAAAGGCTGTATCAGGTGTGCCCTGTGTCACGATATATGCCCAGTTGACGCGGTGAAACATGATAGTGAAAAGGAAGAATACTGGATAGAAGAAAATGTAAATTGGGCTAAGTATTCAATTGATGCCTCTGCAAAATATTATGGAAGGGAGGAGGAAAGATTAAACTGTCTTAACAGGATGATCGGACACTTCAAAAGGGAGAAAAGGATAGCCGAGGCAACTGTCGAAAGGCTTCTCAAGATAAAGGAGGAAATAGAATGAAAATCGGGATATTTATATGTGATCGCTACAACTCTTGCGCTGGGGGTAAGTGTTTCAGGTCTATGCGAAATCGTGAAGGGGCTTTTGATGTCTATGGAAAGGATGAGGAACTCGAAATAGTAGGATATACTTCGTGTGGAGGCTGTCCGGGCGGGAACATTGAGAATGCAATGGGAGAGATGCTTAGGAACGGTGTTGAAAGAATCCACCTTGCCACTGGTTTTGTGGTTGGATATCCCCCGTGTCCATACATAGAATACTTCAGAGACTTTATAGAGAAAAAATATGAAATACCGGTAGTCATAGGAACTCATCCAATTCCCCGAAAGTATTACGTTACGCATGAAAAGCTTGGAACCTGGGATTCGGAAGAGTGGAAGGATATGATTAAACCATCTTTATCCGACGAAAGAATTCGGGAATCTTATGATTGATAGCAATAATTTTGTTGACAATTAGCACACGTTGTCATATAATTAAATCATGAAATACCACAACTGGAATAGAGAAAAAAATGAGCTATTGAAAAGCACAAGAGGTATTTCTTTTGAGGATATTATTTATTATATTAAAAAAGGTAATCTTTTGGATATTTTAGAAAACCCAAACACCAAAAAATATAAAGACCAGAAAATCTATGTAATTGATATTGAAAAATACGTTTATCTTGTACCTTTTATTGAAACGGACGAAGAAATTTTTTTAAAAACTATCATTCCGAGCAGGAAAGCAACAAAGCAATATATGGAGGAAAATGGGGAAGAGATTAAATAAAGAAGAGCAAGAAATTTTAGATTCTTACGAAAAGGGCGAATGGAAATCCGTTCATAATGATAAAGGTGAGATTAGCAAACACATCGAATATGCTGAGGAAACTTTGCGTAAGGATAAGAGAATAAATATAAGAATATCCCGTAAGGATTTAGATGCCATACAGAAAAAAGCCATTGAGGAAGGGATACCATATCAAACATTAATATACAGTATTATCCACAAATACCTTAGTGGTAAATTGGTTGAAAAGGATAAAATATTGGTAATTAAATCTTAATTTATCAGTATGAGTATTAATATTAGAAAACATAACACGCCGGACGATTTAAAAAATTTCAATTATGAACGTGATTTAGGCAATCCTGGTGAATATCCATTCACTCGAGGAGTATATCCAACCATGTACACAGAGCGGCTGTGGACTATGCGTCAGTATGCGGGATTTGGCGACGCGGCACAGACGAACGAACGGTTCCGCTACCTTCTCGAGAAGGGGCAGACCGGGCTCTCGGTCGCGTTTGACCTTCCCACTCAACTTGGTTTGGACTCTGATCACCACATGTCCTATGGAGAAGTGGGCAGATGCGGAGTAGCCGTGTCCACTATGGATGACATGAGGACGATCTTCAAGGAGATCAACCTGGGCAAGGTTTCCACCTCCATGACCATCAATGCGACTGCTCCGGTCCTGCTGGGTATGTATGTGCTCCTTGCTGAAGAACAGGGCATACACATGGACAAACTGCGGGGGACCGTTCAAAACGATTTACTGAAGGAGTTCCTGGCAAGAGGGAATTATATTTTCCCTGTTGCGCCATCGGTAAAGATCACCACTGATGTCATCGAATATTGTATCAAGCATATACCTAAGTGGTATTACATGTCGGTTTCCGGGTATCACATTCGCGAGGCTGGAGCGACCGCTGCCCAGGAGGTAGCGCTGACATTCGCTAACGGTATCGACTATGTTGAAAGCGCTATTGGGCGTGGACTTGACGTAGATGATTTTGCGCCCCGTATTTCCTTTTTCTTTGGTTGTCACAGCAATTTCATGGAGGAGGTGGCGAAGTTCAGAGCGGCGCGCAGGATTTGGGCAAGAGTAATGAAAGAGCGTTTCAAGGCAAAGGATCCAAAATCGCTGCTCATGAAATTTCACACGCAGACCTGCGGCTCCACTCTCACCGCGCAGGACGTTCAGAACAATATCATCAGGGTGGGATTGCAGGCTTTTGCCGCGGTGCTTGGAGGAACCCAAAGCCTCCATACAAACTCCTATGACGAAGCGCTTAGCCTTCCATCAGAGAACGCGGTGAAGATGGCGCTCAGGACTCAGCAGCTTATAGCTTTTGAAAGCGGCGTAACTGGCTGGCCCGACCCGCTTGCTGGCTCCTACACTCTGGAAAAACTTACGAATGATCTCGAAGAAGAGGTGATGGCAATCCTGGAGACAATCGATAAAAAAGGCGGCGGAGCGAAATGTGTTGAAAGCGGGTTCTCTGCAAAGTTGATCGAAGACAGCGCATATAAATATCAAAAAGACATTGAAAACTGCGCGCGGAAGGTAGTCGGAGTGAACATGATGCAGGCAGAGGAGGAGGAAATCCCCGAGTTTTCTCCCAGTCCGGTTGACCATGAGACCAGGGTCAAAGAACTTGCCCAGTATAAAACGAACAGGGATAACAACAAGTTGAATCAAAAATTAGATATGCTGAGAGAAGCCGCCGATAAAAAAGACAATATAATGCCTTTTGTGATAGATTCGCTGAGAGTTAAAGCAACTTTAGGTGAGATAACGGATGTGTTGAAAGAAATTTATGGCACCTATGATTAACCCCCACCTTCGCTAATGCTTTGGTGATTAAGCTTCGGTGGGTAAAAATGGCGATTGACAATTTTCGTTTTTAAAATAGTCAATCGTAAATTTTCAATCGTAAATCAAAGAGGTACTTATGACAGTAAAGAGTATAGACCATATTTCAATAGCAGTAAGGGAGTTAGGCGTAGTTGAGAGTTTCCTGGAGGCGAACTTCGGCTTAAAGGTTAGTCACAGGGAGGAGATACCTGACCAGGGTGTAAGGATAGCGTTCCTGGACGTTGGCGGTGTTAATATCGAGTTGATAGAGCCACTCGATGAAGCTTCTGGTTTGAACAAGTATCTTGATAAAAGGGGACCTGGAATCCACCATATCGCATTAAGTGTTGACAACATAAACGATTTTTTAAGCAGGTTGAAGGGTAATAGGGTAAGACTCACCAATGAGGAACCACAAGAAGGTGGGCATGGAAAGAAGATGGCTTTTGTTCATCCGGGAAATGTAACCGGTGCGTTGATAGAGCTTTGCGAGGACTGAGCTGATTTATGATTCGAATAATGGAGGTTGTTACGGTTTTTCGTACGTGGTTTTCGAGGAAAAAACTTATAGGTTTATTTTATACACAGTACCAATCCGTCAAAAAGGCGGCAAAAGGTTTTAAGTTAAATTTTATTTAACGCCAACTTGGGAACCTCTGGTCAATTCAATTAAACCTAAAATTTTATATTGACTTGATGCATTTATTTATTTTATTGCGTTCAATGAAAGTACATAATTCTATATCTTAATTTATTAAAAGGAGTGGAGGTTTTCCATGCATATCGGTACTAAAGTAGTAGTAGGCAAGGGTTTACCTGCTGATGATCGAACGAGGGCATTAGTTCCCCCAATTTATTTAGCCGCGGTTTATACATTTGAAACTGCCCAGGATGGCGCTGACCTGTTCCTTGGGAAAAAGGAGGGCTATGTCTACACAAGGCTTCAGAATCCAACCCTGAAGTTTCTCGAGGAAAAGATAGCTTTTCTGGAGGGCGGAGAGGCGGCAGCTACATTCGGGTCAGGAATGGCGGCTATCTCTACAACAATTCTCGCACTCTGTAACTCAGGCGATAATATCATTGTCTCCGAACCAATATATGGCGGTACATTCGCGCTGCTCGGGAATTTGCTTCCCCGGTGGGGAATAGAGGTAAGATGGGCAAAAGCAAAAGATTTCCCCAATGACATAAAAAACAAGAATCTTATAGATGAACACACCAAACTGTTTTTGACCGAAACTCCAGCCAATCCCACAATCGATATCGTTGACCTGGAGGCAACCGCAAAATTCGCTCATGAACATGGCATACCAGTTGCTGTTGACACTACATTTGCCACCTTTTATGTTCAGAGACCAATAGAACTCGGAGTGGATATCGTTATCTACAGCGCCACCAAGTATATAGGGGGTCACAGCGATGCCGTTGGAGGAATGGTAGTATCGTCAAAGAAGCTGATGGAACAGATCAAGGATAAGACCTGTGTGGATCTTGGTGGGATCATGGCACCTCAAACCGCCTATCTCTTTCTTAGAGGAATACAGACCCTTGTTGTAAGAATGGACAGACAACAGGAGAACGCTCTTGAAGTTGCAAGGTACCTGGAAACAAAAAACGAGGTAAGTGTGGTTTATTATCCATGGCTTGAGAGTCACCCGCAGTATGAACTTGCAAAGAAGCAAATGAAGGGTGGATCGGGCATGCTTGCATTTATCCTTAAGGATGGCAAGGAAGCCGGTAAAAGGTTCCTTGACGCTTTGAATTTATGCCAGGTCGCTGTCAGCCTGGGAGCTGTAAACACACTCATCGAACATCCAGCATCCATGACTCATTCAACATACAGCGAAGAGGATTTAGCCAAAGCGGGAATCGACTCGGGCTTGATAAGAATGTCCATAGGTATCGAGAATATCGACGATATCTTTGCTGACCTAGAGAATGGTTTTAAAGCAATCTAGTGATTTACGATTGACTATTTACGATTTGCGATTTGAAAAATAATCGTGAGAAATGCTGATTAAATTGATTATTTTAAGAACCAGAGTATGGGTAAATAGTAACTCGCATTTATTCAATTAACCATGCTACAAATATACACAGGAAACGGTAAGGGAAAAACCACAGCAGCTTTGGGGCAGGCTTTAAGGGCTTGCGGTCATGGGAAAAAAGTCATCATGATCCAGTTCATGAAAGGGGATATCGAATACGGAGAGGTAAAAATCGCTCAGAAGATTCCAAACTTTGAGATCAGGCAGTTCGGTTTACCCACATTCGTTAAAAAAGGCGATCCCACCGAGAGGGACCTCGAATTAGCAAGACAGGGTTTTAATTTCGCAAAAGAGGTGATTCACAGCGGTACTTTTGATATGGTGATACTTGACGAGTTGAACGTGGCTATAGATTTTGGATTAATAAAACTAAAGGATGCTCATGAGCTTCTGGATTCTTTGCCCGATGACATGGAGCTTGTTATCACCGGAAGATACGCTCATCCCGACCTTGTGAAGAGAGCTGATCTTGTAAGTGAAGTGCTGGATATAAAACACCCCTACCACCAAGGTGTTGAGAGTAGAGAAGGGATTGAATACTAAGAATTTTACCTGAAAAATCCTTTGTTATTTGCATCAATATCTATGATCCCTTGTTCACACTCTCTTTTCTTTTTTGTTTAATTATTGACATTAAATTATTAATTTCTAAATTATTTTGATTATCAAGTTTTGCTGTTTAAGAGTAAATATTATAATACAACGAGATTAAAGGAGGATTTAAATGATATTTGGAATTCCAAAAGAGGTTCCTATGTTCAGGATGATACCCGAATGCAGAGTTGGGCTTTCTCCAAGAGGCGTTCGAGAACTTGTTGATTTAGGAGCGGAGGTCTATTTTGAAAGTAACGCTGGCGCCGGCGCGGGTTTTTCCAATATGGATTACCAAAACGCTGGCGGGAAAATCGTATATTCAAAAGCAGAGGCTTATCAGAGAGCTGATGTTGTACTCAAGGTAAAAGCTCCCCAACCTGAAGAATACAAATTCATCTGTAAAAACCAGACTCTGCTTGGTTTCTTTCATCTAGTCACCGCGCCGAAAGAGCTGATAAAAGTCTTTAGTGAGAATGAAAACACGGTCATAGGATACGAGGTCATTCAGAGGGATAATGGTGAATTACCCATAGTAGTTCCGATGAGTGAAATCGCGGGGATTCTATCCGTTCAGCTTGCGGGGCGTCTTCTTGAATCGGTTCATTGTGGACGAGGTATTCTGTTGAGTGGTATCCCCGGGATTTCCCCGGCAGAGGTTGTCATTTTAGGAGCAGGGACTCTCGGAAGAACTGCTGCCAGGAGCTTTTCGGGAATTGGCGCTAACGTTTATATACTGGATATAAATAAAAACGCTCTCGAGAGAATCTTCGAACATTCGAACGGCGGCAAGGTAACTACTCTTTTTTCTAACCATTTCAACATTGAGAAAGTGGTTAAATTCGCGGATGTTCTCATAGGCGCTGTTTTAATCCCCGGAGAGAGAACTCCCACTCTCGTGACCCGGGAGATGGTTAAGTCAATGAAAAAGGGGGCGGTCATTCTCGATTTCTCAATAGACCAGGGCGGTTGCGTCGAAACCAGCAAAACCACCCCCTGTGGTGAATTTTCATACATAGTGGACGGAGTGGTTCATTTTTGCATGCCCACCGCTACTACTCTCGTAGCACGTACTGCAACCCATGCTATAACGAACGGTGTGATTCCATATTTGCAATGCTTTGATAAGTATGGAGTAAAAGAAGCGATCGAACAATGCCCGGAACTGCAGAAGGGAATCTATCTGGATAATGGTAATGTAGTAAAGGAGTACATAAAATGACATGGAGAATATCAGATTATAAAAATAAATTCTGCTCAGTTGAAGAGGCAGTATCAGTAGTAAAAAGTGGTGATACACTATATATCAGCGGAAACGCGGCTACTCCTTTCGACCTCACCGAGGGGCTTGCAAAGCGTAAGGATGAACTTGAAGACGTGTCGGTAACTCACGTTTTATTATGGGGAGATGATCCTCTTTCCAAACCCGATATGGAGGGTCATTTCAGACACAACTCCCTTTTCGTTGGACCGGCTGACAGGGAAGCTGTCAACGATGGTCGGGCGGACTACGTTCCTGTGTTCCTGTACGAAATTCCTGACCTTTTTTACTCACGCATCATCGACATTGACGTCGCGTTCGTCCATGTTTCACCACCCGACGAACACGGTTTCATGAGCCTGGGGGTCGAGTGCCTTTGTTCAAAGGCGGCGGTCGAAACGGCAAAGATCGTTGTCGCGCAGGTAAATGAAAAAATGCCCAGAACGCTGGGTGATTCTTTCATCCATATATCCCAGGTAAACCACATAGTCGAGGTCAACAGAGACCTGCCTCAACTCCTGCCTAAGGGCTTTACCGAATGCGAACAAAAGATCGGGGAATACATTGCTGACCTGGTGGAAGATGGTTCAACACTCCAACTCGGTATAGGTGGCATCCCGAACGCAGCCTTGAAAGCGATGGCTGGTAAAAAGAACCTTGGAATTCACACCGAGATGGTTTCAGATGGTATTATGGAAGCGATTAATTTAGGTATAGTTAACGGCTCAAAAAAGAACCTTCACCCATATAAGGTCGTAGCCACCTTCCTTTTCGGTTCCAACCAGTTGTACGAATTCGCGCATAACAATCCACTATTCGAGGTTCATCCGACAAAATACACCAATAATCCATTCATCATCTCACAGAACGATAATATGGTGGCTATAAACTCTGCGATCGAAGTTGATCTGACCGGTCAAGTTTGTGCTGATTCAATTGGCACTAAAATATATTCGGGTTTCGGCGGGCAGGTGGATTTCATTCGAGGCGCTGCGCGTTCTAATGGAGGGAAACCGATAATTGCGCTCCCGTCAGCGGCAAAAGGAGATACCCTAACTCGCATTGTACCTGTCCTGAAAACTGGCGCTGGCGTAGTAACAACCAGAGCTGACGTTCACTACGTTGTGACTGAAAACGGAATAGCTTACCTGCACGGTAAAAATCTCAGGGAGCGAGCAAAAGCGCTTATAGATATCGCTCACCCTAATTTCAGGGAGGAACTGGAAGCAGCGGCAAGAGAAAGAAACCTGCTTTAACACGAGCGATATTGATCAATACTATAATGATCAAAATTGTATAATAACTGTAATATTTCAAGTGAAGCTTAATGTTTATAGCATTCATCATATTAGGCGCGGTATTGATCTTCATCAGTATATTTGTTATTAAGAGAGACAAGAAATCTTTCAGAATCATAGTTTTATTATTGGGCATATCCCTGATTCTGTCGTTTGGTATGGTCTATTTTGCTATTTTGACCCCGTTTGGACGTGGATTCCTCGATTTTTCTTACCGTGTTGCTGGAAATTACGTTCTATACCGCAATTCCGCCGAACAGGTATTCGTGGCTCCAGAAGGTAATTGGACAGGTGAGAATATGATGATACCACCGAGAATTGTGGAGATTGGTTGGGATCAAAAATTCGTACTGGCGAAACAGGTTCCTGTAGAAGAGGAATCAGGGTCAGATAAGGATGGATCTGTTGATTCACTTTTTGCGGGTGGTCCAAGATACTGGATACTCGACGCGGAAGTACCCAGAGTATATGGACCTTTGACCGAAAAGGAGTTTAATTCACTCAGGATTTCTTTGACGGTGCATCCTTCAGTTCCTTTCGAAGACGTTTATTACTGGAGGAAATAGCATCTTTTTTCAAACCCGTTCGATTTAATTAATAACTTTGTTGGCATTTTTCAAAAAATAAGTATATTTAATCAAAACATGTAACTTCATTACAATTTCAACAAATTAACTGGAGGAAACAAATGAGAAAAAACAGGGAAGTTTTAACAATTTTACTGCTAATAGCTTTTCTCGTTTCAATTACTGGGTGTCAATTGGGCGGAAAAGCGAAACTGGAAGAAAACCTGGCAATAGCCAGAATATGGAATTTGGAAATATGGAACAAGGGAAGCCTCGATGCCGTAGATCAGCTCTGCGCCGAGAATTTTACCTTCAACTACCCGCTTCCGGGTTGTTCATCTGATCGAGAAGGTTATAAAACGACTTTAACAAATTATAAAAAAGCTTTCGAAGGTCTGTCTTGTGAGATTATCGAATCCATAGCTGATGTGAATAAAGTGGCAGTAAGATGGAAATGCACTTCGACCCACAAAGGTCCTTTTATGGGCATTGCTCCTACAGGGAAAGAATTAACAACAACCGGAATATCCATACTAACGATTGAAAACGCAAAGATAACAGAAGAATATACCGAATCTGATATGCTGAGTATGTTCATGCAACTGGGAATGTTCCCAATCCAGGGACAACCCGCAGCCGACGCAGAAGCCGCACCGGATGAAATTGAAAAATAATAATAACGATTTTCCCCAGCTTAAAAAACAAATATTTACTAGCATTATTCATTTCTTTTAAGCGACTAAGTAAGTTGAATTCTTAATATTTAGGAATCGCGAATGGCATTGTTCAAAACAAATAAATACACAAGGTTTGAGGACAAGATCTGGCTTAATAAAGCCTTGAAATATAAGGGCATATCAGAGGAAATCAAACAAGTGCTGAATAAATTCAGCCTGGTGCTGGTAGTGGTTCATTTCAAAGATACTCTTCATGAGTTGCAAAAAGCCTTCAATGAAAACAGAGTTTACTATAGGGTACTTTCAAATAGCTGGGAGATTTTTGCGCCGATCATCCAAGAGTTAAGTAATGAGAATATCAGGGCTGTTATCCTGATGTCACAACTACTTCCCGATATTAAAATGTCTAACGATTTCAAAGTTGTGAAACCGGAAAAAAAGAAAGAATATTATTTTTTAATCACAGAGCATTATCCTATTGACGAAAAAGATAACCTGACAATGTCCTTTGTTAATGAACTCCCCTTTAAGTCATCCTTGTGTTTTCATGTATCTCTTGATGAACCATTAATGAAATCATACGTAAACGCGGATTTCATAAAGCTAATGAAAAATCTGGGGTGGGATGAGGATAAAAACATATCTCACCCCATGTTGACCAGATCGATCGAGAAAATCCAGAAAAGTGTAAAGGGGTACGCAACCGGAGACCAGAAGGTGAACTCCATGGAGGATTGGTTTCGGTACAACTGTCCTGGTTTGATTGATAAGAATTACACATAACTGACAAAGAAAGAGATCTTTACAAATGTCCAGGTCGCAAGTTACAATTGATTGGTTTCTTGAGGGTGTAGATTACGCCCAGAAACAAAACAACATAACCATTATCGTCGATACTCTCAGGTTTAGCTCAGCTACGGTAACAGCGGTAGCGAACGGTTTCGAGATCTACCCGGTTTCTGACCAGGATTACGGCAGAGAACTCGCGCGGAAGGTTGGAGCGGAATTGTCAGGGAAACCCGGTCAGGCTAAGTACTCCATCTCCCCTCTATCTTACTTGAACTGCGATGAGGAAAACAGAAAAGTGGTACTTTTTTCCCCGAACGGCGCTGCCTGTTCGGAAAGAATCTTGGGGAATTATTACGGTCTGGTTGGGACTCTTTTGAATGCTCGGGCAGCCGGGAGTTTAATCACGAAGTTAGCGAAGCGCTACGATAGCGATGTAACGGTCATTGCTGCTGGCGAACAACGCGCGATCGATGATGGGCATCGAGTAACTTACTTTAAAGAGGAATCGGTCAGGGTATTCGCGATAGAGGATTATCTTGGCGCAGGGGCAATAATCAGCAACATCGAACTGCCGAAAACCCCGGAAGCGCAACTTTGCGAGCTTGCCTGCAAAGCTGCCCTGAAAGATATTGCAGCCCTTCTCAGGGAGAGTTTCAGCGGTAAATTCTTGATACAGCATGGTATGGGCAACGATTTCGACCACTGCGTCCAAACAGATATCTATGATACTGTGCCAATGATACACGCTGGAAAAATTAGCAAATTCGAAGAACATACAATAAACGAAATCCATAAAAATAACAAAAGAACAGGAAAATAACAATATGGAAAAAATACTGGCGTTCTGCGGAATAATGTGTTCTTCCTGCCCTGCTTATATAGCAACGCAGGAAGATGATGATGAGAAGAGAAGGAAAATAGTAGATGAATGGAATTCGAAGGAATTCCCACTCAAACTTGAAGACATTAATTGCGATGGATGTCTTCCTTTCGCGAAAAAACTACTACCATTCTGCAATGAATGTACGGTGAGAATATGCGCTCTCGATAAGGGGGTTGAAAACTGCGCTTACTGCGATGATTATCCATGCCAAAAACTGGAATTTCCGTGGTCGATGGCGAAAGACGCAAAAGACAGGCTGGATGATATAAGAAAAACCCTGGGGAAATAGTGCATTTGTAATTAAGGGTTAGAATATAGAGAAAGGAAAATAATGCCGTACAGACATTATGGTAACTTAGGCGATATTTGGAAGCATCTTCCGCTGTGCAGTTTTTTGGTAAACGAAGAGCCGCAGGAGTACATTGAATCGAATGCCGCCTTTTCGCTGTACAGGCTGGAAGGAACACCCGAACAGGAATATGGAATATTTACTTTTCTCACACAAAAGTATAAATCAGATATAATCTGTGGGTCATCTTTCGTAAATTACCTCGTAAATTTCCCGGACAACCACAAGGAGATACGGAAATACCTCGGTTCTCCTGCCCTGGCAATGACCAGTTTGAAAGTTGTTTGCGATAAATACTGGTTCTGCGACATCGAAGGTGAACCATTAACCGATATTATGGCGTTTGCCAGTTTTCGCGGGATCAGGGACAGAGTAGCAACTTTGATGGGAGATTCCCTTCAGACCCTGTATCCGCTTCTCGATCAATGGGGGGAAAACAGCTTCATGTTTATAGACCCGTACTTTATTTTCGAGGATAACGAAGACGGTAAATGTTACTTCGATCTCTTCCTAGAAGCCACCCGCAGGAAGATTAAAACGGTTCTATGGTATGGATTTACCACCCGGAAGATGCAGCGAGAAATTCATCAGAATATTATGGAAAAATTGGGAAGTGCATCTATTGACCCGGCAAAATACGGGATTAAAGCTTCCGAGATAATGCTGAAGATAATCGAGGAAGATACGATAGTAGCCAACCCCGGTATTCTGGGCTGCGGTGTGATGATAAGCAACCTCTCCAGGGAATCCCAGAAGGATTTGGAATTGCTTGGAAAGGAACTTGTAAAGATATATGAGGGAACCAAGTTATTCGATAAGTATCCCGGCGATTTAGTGATGGAGAATTTGGAGTTGAGATGACTCGCGCGATCAAAATTTACACAATCCTGATAATAGTTCTGGCAGTCAGCGCTGCTATCGGTTTCCTGCTAATGAAGGGTTCCTTCTCCAACCTGGTACCCGAGACCGACCTTGCCGTACCGGACTGGCTACTCGCACTCGCAAATGCAGGCATCATGCTGGTCCTTTACGGCGGATTAGGACTTCTCGGGCTATTCCTGGCGCGTAAACTGGGGTTTGCAGATATCTGGGATGAGAAGGTGACCAATAAACGGCGTTTCCTGATACCAGCAATAGTGGGTATTATAATTGGAATAATATTCATTGCTGTAGATCTGGTTGTAAGTCGGTACCATTCACTAGGGCAGTTGCCGCATCCGCAATTCCCTGCTTCGATCTTCGCGTCAATAGTCGCAGGTATCGGCGAAGAAATCATATTCCGCCTCTTCTTTATCTCATTCTGGGTGTGGCTTATATCTTACGTGATTCTGAGAAAACGAGGGCAAGATACCATGTTCTGGATAGTGACCTTCTTTTCCGCACTTGTATTCGCAATCGGGCATATCCCCTCAGTCATGCTTTTATACGGTCTGGATACAGTGGGTGAGATCCCGGTTCCACTTATGATTGAGATTATCCTGCTCAATGGGATACTCTCTTTCTTCTGCGCGGACTATTTCCGAAAGTACGGCTTCCTGGCAGCAGTGAGTATCCATTTCTGGGCGGATGTGGTCTGGCATATTATCTGGGGAGCGATTAATTGAGTATTGGTTAAACCACAGAGACACGGAGTCACGGAGAAAAAAATATTGAAGGGTTTGATCATTCTGTAATATATCTTCTATTCCTATCTCATCAACAGCAATTTTTTCACTTCCTGATGTTTGCCGGCTTTAAGCTTGCAGAAATAGACCCCGGAGGGGAGATCTTCCGCATTCCATTGAAGGGTGTGAATTCCTGCGGATAATTTATCGTTGGTCAGGTCGCATACCCTTTCACCGATGAGGTTGTAAATGGAGGTTTTTACAGAAGAGCTTTCCTTAAGTGTGAATTTAATATTGGTGCAGGAGTTGAAGGGATTTGGCCAAACGGAAAGATTTAGGCTTAAAATAGGATTTGTTGTCTCAATGATGCTGCTTGTATCAGTTAGATCATATCTAAACAATCCATTAGGGGCACCAACGAATAAGACTGATCCATCCGAATTTATCTCTAAACAATTTAATGGCGTTGAGAATAAATCAGCACCTTAATCGAGAATTACCCATGTATCTCCACCATCTGTGGATCTCAAAATATCTATCCCATCTGACACAAAAATGTCCAATGTGTCAGTTTGGTTTATTTCAATAAAATCGCATGATATACAAGCTATTCTATTCCAATTACTTCCATTATCGTGGCTCTTCCAAATAAAAATTGAATCACTCCAGTATCCAAACAATCCACCTATAGAATATAAAAGATAGGGAGAATTTTTTACATACTTAAAATCGTAAAAATAAAATGCTGTATAAAGGGTATCCCAATCTGTTCCACATGCATGGTTTCGAAAAAACCTTAGACCACCACACTCCATAAAAAAAAGATCTTGCCACGGTGTATAACAAGTTACTGCACAACATTCACAACTTACACGTTCCCAAGTAATGCCACCATCAAGGGTCATTATACTTGTACATGAATAAAGACCACATGTGGAAATGATAAGAGTATCTGAATTTGTAGGATTAACTTGACCATATAAATCTGCTGATCCCCCAGGAAACAGACCAGCATTAATCCAGGTTTCACCAAAATCAGAAGACTTTTTTATTCTACTAGAATCATACCAATTTGCATCCGCGTAGATCACTGAGTCATAACCTATATCAATCCAGGATACTTGGTTTCCTAACTCGTCAGAACCGATACATACCCAGGACAATCCTTTATCATTACTCATAAAAAGCTTTCTGTTTATAATAGGATATGTGGTAGAATCTCCAATAGTAAATATTAAATCCGGGTTTGATGGATGGGCTTTAATAAACTCTACCTTAAAGCATTCTTTATCCCACAACTGCCATTCAGCGCTATGCAGTATAGGCTCGAGTTTCAAACCTAAAAAGTTATTTAAAATGAAAAGTAAAATACTTGCCCCCCAAAAAAAATCTAAACACCCTTCCTTCTTTCCCATAAATTGAAGCCATAATTATAATCACCTAATAGAAAAAACCCACAGATATTTTTTTTATTTACCTTTTCTGGATTCTAACCATTTTTTGAGTGAACGCTGGCTTTCTCCGGAAGGTTGGCCTGAAAGCAGATTATCGACACTTATGTCTTCATCAAGGTCTGGCCAATGGATACCTTCGCCCCTGCCAATTAACCGCCAATTAGAGCGTTCTTTCTGATTACCATCTTGAAGCCTTGGAAACCAGCTTATTGGAACCATAACTGTTCTACCATCTTCGAGTTCGACAACCAATGAATCATCTGTAAAACTTATTTTCAAAGCTCTGGTAATTTCTTTTTCAGTCGTTAAAGTACTCATCCCAACTCCTCAAAATTTGGTTTTCACTCTCATCAATTAGCTTTTGTAAGTGGTTAAGTTCTTGTCTGTTAAATCCTATACTCTTGCATAATCTTACGGGATTGAGCCAAAACTTGGCTTTTTTATCATCATGCTCAACGTGAATGTGAGGTGGTTCATATTTATCTCCAGAGTAGAAGAAGAAACGATAAGGACCTGTTTTAAATATAGTAGGCATTTTATTTCTATTTACATTTCAATATATTAAATATCTTGTTTTTTAAAACCTTTGTCAATAAAATAATGTCATCTTGAGGAAAGCTTCTTGCTTTAAATAATGTATTTTAAAGAGGATTCGATTATTCCGAAAGCTGTCCCCCGTTATTCGTCATCCATTCCTATCTCATGAGGAGCAATCTTTTTACTTCCAGATGATTGCCTGCTTTCAGTTTGCAGAAGTAAATCCCAGATGGGAAACCTTCCGCATTCCAGTAGAGGGTGTGGGTGCCTGCAGGTAGATTATCATTAAATAATTCGCAAACCCTTTCACCGAGGAGGTTGTAGATGGCAGCTTCAACGCCAGCGTTTTGTTTAAGCGTGAATTGGATAGTTGTTGAGGAATTGAAAGGATTGGGATGGATGGAAACTTCAATTTCAGAGGGAGTATGCTCGATCTGTTCAATAGCCGTTAATGAATTCAGGTTATAGATACGCAATGTATCAAGCCCGAAGGTAAAGAGCAGCGAATCCTTGATCTCGAATATCCCCCCTTTTGCCGTATCTAACCATGTCCAGAGGGGAAAGGGATACCAGATGGATATGTAGGCAATATCTATACGATTATCAGCATCATAACCTTCAGCTTTTATGATAAAATCGTCCCATATCTCAAATGGCGCTCTAAAATCTTCATGTAAGCCTGGATAGGTCCAAGCAGAAGAAACGATTGTATCGCCACTAATGTATCCAATTGCCCTTCCTTCGGTAAAGACAAAATTTCTATCGATATCAAGGAAACAAGAATGATAATCGGTACCACACGTATAATATCCTATTAATTCTGTGAAACTTTCGCTGGAAATACTATAAATCCAGGTGGACATTCCGCTTGAATGGCATACTAAACCATCTTCAATATCGGGCATACTCATCATGTTAAGACCTGGTATGCTATCAACAAAATAGATAGAAGATAAATCATTGTAATTATAAAAATCAATTGCGTCATTACGGTAATATCGCAAAACTGCTACAAAGGAGTCGACCAGCACAATGTAAGGACCATACCGATATATACCATAAGCACTAAAGCTATTAACGTGAGTAATAGAATCACTAATATGGCTATAAAGGTCAAAATTAGTCCAATCTCTATATATTGCTAATAGGGAATCATTTGTGTCCAGCGCGTGGAAGGAATATAAATTTCCGCTGATAATGGAAGGAACCTCGAAATCGTCACCCCTCATCGGAGTGTGAGGGTCAGAGCAATTAAAGAACCTGACGGTTAAAGTATCCCGGGAAGTATCGGGTTCGAAAAGCATAGCGGAATTATGCTCCACTCTAATAATGGTTGCCCCGATATTACCCGTTGGGGTCTCGGAAACAAGTTCTAAACCACTGACAATAGTGGATAATAGAATCAGAAACAAAATTGTTAAAAACGCTTTTCCCATAATAAACTCTAAATTTGCAACAATATTTTTCTTTTATACTGCCTGAGATTACAATTCTGCAAGAAAATTGCTGAACCTCTCCACGTCATTTTTAAATAACTCATTAACCTGAATATATTTCTTCTGGAGATATTCTAATTTATCCCAGTCGTAATCAAACTCATGATAATAGCGCTTGAAATGCCTGAATTTGAGAAACTCGAGCAGTATGGAATAGGTTTTATCGGAGATTACCGGAATCCTGGTCTCCCGAATCTCAAGAGTCATTTTATGTAAGAGATCCTTATGCCAGCCATTCTTCTTCAACTCGTTCTCAAAGAAAGCGGATATCTTTAAAAAAAGACTCTCTAAACAGGTGTAAAAATCTGTAAATATTTCCGCTTGAACAATAGCCGATGTTTGGTTCTTACCGAGTAAGGGTAACGTTTTCTCCAGGAAATCTTTATAAAAAGCGTCTATATTGCTTAGAACACTAACAGTTTTGTTTATCTCTTTGCGTAAATCTGCGATTTCTCTATTTTCGCTCATAGATCAGTTTCCCCTCCTCTTTTATCGTGTCAGCATAAATTGATTTGAGTTTTTCAAGCTCCTCTAAGTGCACCGGGAAATTGGTAAGTTCCATCGCATCACCCAGCATATTGAAATATTCCTCTGCGGATTTAATCCCTTCAACAGCAATGTCGATATCCGAAATTTCAGAAAAGTTACTTGTGTTCAATAAAGAACCCCATTGGTAAATTCTTTTTGGATTGTATTTCTCTATCAGCATTTTAATAATGTTATCAAAGTCAGCCAAAGCTTTTTTAAGCAGTTTTTGCCTCTTTTCTTTCTCCTGGCGTTGTTTATCCCTTATTTTCTGCCTGGCTTTTTCAATATTAAATGTGGTCATACTGGAATCCTTTTAGCACTTCCCTAGTTTTTTGGCAATACCATAATTAATATAAGTCCCATTACCACCCCTGTCAAGCTTCAACTATTGATAAACTCGAATAGTGTTAAATATCCTACCTAATTGGATATCCCCAATTTTATTCATCCTATACAAGGATGATAATAATGAAGTTGGTTTTGCTTTTTCTACAATAATCAACCATCTACAATGGTTTAGACTTCATTCTACCTTAAGTTGTTATACTTCTTAAATCTTCATTCGTTACTCCCCGATAAATCGGGACAGGCGTTATTCATAAATCAATTTTTCCCTCTACGGCAGGTGCTCCCTCGCCTGGACGGTAACCTTTATCTCAATGTTGTGCGGTGCGTAATAATACGGCGCATCGAATCGGAACCACAGGTTCTCCTGGTTATCCCCGGCGATCGGGATGTTCCTGCCACCCGGTCCGAAGATGGTTGAATCCGCCCATTGCAAGATGTAGGAGAAAAGGTGGTTATTTGTAAAATCGTGTTTGGCAGGTGCAAAATCTGAATCATTGAGTAAGCCCCACAGACCATAATAGCCGATTTCATAAGTGTCCGCGAGCGCATAACCGGGTACACTGTCGCAGAACATCCCGATGTCTATGGGTAGAGTGCCGATGTTTATTATCTCGATCTTCTGTGAATCAGCGGATACAACTGTTTGGCCTCTATAAGTTATCTCAAAGTTGCAGTCCGTGGTTTCTATCAATATGGCTACGATATTCGTGTCACCGAATCCGGATTTCGAGGCTTCAACCGTATTGCCGTAAGCGCCCTGGTTAATCCTGTTTCCATTATCTTCGGTTTCGTTTGCGTACGGGTCTGCCGGATCTCCGGCATCGATGCATGGAGAAGTGAGCGTGTCAAAAAGCCAGACCCCGGTTTCGGTATCCCAATGCCCGAACATCGACTGCAAATGGAAATTTTCCGAATCAGTTGCTGTATTCACAAACAGAGGCGGGGCAAGGTGGAGATCAACTTCAGTATCCCCGGTGCCTAAAGCACCGTAAGAACCCTGATCAGCACTATAAGCGCTGCAAAAATAATTAAATGATGGAGTTGCTACACCACTTGATACTCTGAAACCATAATCTCCGATGATATCACTAGTATTACAGATAATATTGTTACGTAAATTTAAATTGCCGTAACCTTGATTTACTGTGTAAATGGAATTGTCTGAATATACAGTATTATTGATAAACCGGCAATCTCCATCACAGCCATAAAAGGTAACAGCGTAGTTGTCTCCACAGTCATAGACCAGACAATTTTGGACAAGGAAGTCATCTGCATATTCGAGTTTAATGCCCTCGTTTTTTATTCCATGAGTAACACAATTTTCAAGAGTCAGGTTTATCACTTCATTTTCATCCCCGTTTTCCTGTGTAAAGATACCCATACTTGAAATATCAGCGCTTCTCTGACATGGTACTATCTCGAACCCATCGATAGTGACATTCGCGAGGTCGTTGGTGTTCTTATAAGATTTCAAGTAAAAACCGTAAACCTCCGCTTCGATCACCGGTTTATTTGTATCCGAAGCCTCTATAACGAGATTATATCCATTGGAAGCGGGATTTAATTTGAACACTTTTACTTCTTCCCTGTAAGGTCCATCAGAGCAAACGGTTACGGTGTAGCTGCTGTCTAGGGAATCCTGGATGGCGTTGACTGCACCGCTTATTTGAGTGTATGCGCCGAAGTTCCCGAAAGCGCCAGAGTCCCTGGTTACATATACCCTAGATGGACCGGATTTCGATGCCTGGTCGGTACCGCCATAGAATCCCTGGTTAATGATGTTCCCATTAGGCAATGGTTCATTCATTGGTGCTCCAAAACCCATGTCAATGCATGGTGAAGTAACAACATCAATTTCCCAGCCCTTTGCTTCCGGATCCCAACGTCCGTACTCGGACATCAAATGGAAATCCTCACTACCAGGTGTGGTTGAATAAAACAGTGGCGGGTCATCATCAAGGTCGGCTTCCCGGTCACCCCGCCCGGTAGAAGGATAACCGAGCGCATCTTCGAGGCTATATTTGCAGCAGTAGTAATTATACGAGGTAGTAGTAGCGCCGCCCGGGTTGTTAAAGGCATAATCGTTATCAAAATCACTGCAATTGCAAATTATATTATTCCATATGGTTAAAGTACCATAGAATTGACAAAGAGAGTTGATAGCGCTATTAGTATATACGGTGTTATTGGCGAATTTGCAGTCTCCGTCACAGTAGTAGAAATATATACCGTAATCCGTGCCGCAGTTATATACTAAATTACTCTGAGCGACGAAGGCATCTGAGTACTCGAGTTTTATCCCTTCATTAATAGTACCATGAATAATACAGTTTCTAATGGTAAGGTTTATGACTTCATTATCACTATCATTTCGCTGTGTAAATATACCTCTGCTGGTTATGTTAGGGTCTCTTTGACAGGGTACTATCTCGAAACCATCGATAGTGACATTCGCGAGGTCGTTAGTGTTTTTATAAGATTTCAAGTAAAAACCATAAGCTTCGGCTTCAATCACCGGTTTATTAGTATCCGATGCTTCTATAATAAGGCTATATCCGTTAGAGGCTGGATTTAATTTGAACACCTTGACTTCTTGCTGAAATGGTCCACCAGAGCACACAGTTACAGTATAGCTGCTGTCGAGAGAGTCCGGGATAGCGTTGACCGCTCCACTGATCTGGGTAAATGTGCCGTAGTTCCCGAACGCCCCGGAGCCCTTTGTTACATATATCCTTGCCGGTCCGGATTTCGATGCCTGGTCAGTGCCGCCATAACAGCCCTGGTTAATGATGCCTCCATTGGGAAATGGTTCCAAAACAGGTCCTCCAAATCCCATGTCGATACAAGGGGAAGATGCTGCGTCGAATTCCCAGCTTTCGCTGATCGGATTCCACCTTCCATACTCCGACATCAAATGAAAATCCTCACTGTCCGGTGTAGTGGAATAGAAAAGTGGCGGGTCTTCTTCAAGGTAAGCTTCCTTGTCGCCGCGCCCAAGAGCAACAAGTGAAGCGCTGCTCAATGAATACTTGCTGCAGAAATAATTATACGATGAGCTCGTAATACCGCTAGGATTGTTAAAACCATAATCCCCAGCATTATCGCTTGTGTTGCAAATAATATTATTCAATAATGTTAAGTTACCATAGTTTTGGCAAAGAGTGTTAATTGTACTATAAGTATATACGGTGTTATTAACAAATCGACAGTCTCCATCACAATAGTAGAAGAATACGCCGTAATCAGTCCCGCAGCTATATATGAGGGAATTTTTAATCTGGAAGTTATCTGAGTACTCGAGCTTTATCCCTTCATATCTGCTTCCGTGGATAATACAATTTTCAATAGTAAGGTTTATGACTTCATTATCACTATCATTTCGCTGTGTAAATATACCTCTGCTGGTTATAGAAGCATCCCTTTGGCAGGGAGCTATCTCAAATCCGTCTATGGTGACATTAGCCAGATCATTGGTATTATTATAAGGTTGAAGGTAAAAACCATGAGCTTCGGCTTCAATCACCGGTTTATTAGTATCCGATGCTTCTATAATAAGGTTATATCCGTTAGATGCTGGATTTAATTTGAACACGTTTACTTCCTGCCGGAATGGTCCATCGGAGCACACGCTTACGGCATAGCTGGTATCGAGGGAATCGGGTATGGCGTTGACTGCGCCGTTGATCTGGGTGTATGCGCCGTAATTCCCAAATGCCCCGGCCCCCCTGGTTACATATACTCTTGCAGGTCCGGATTTCGACGCCTGGTCAGTCCCTCCATAGAATCCCTGGTTAATAATACCGCCATTGGGTAAGGGCTCGTTTAGCGGCGCGCCAAAACCCATGTCAATACAGGGGGAAGTAACAGCATCAAGTTCCCAGGTTTCGGTGATTGGATTCCACCTTCCATACTCCGATATCAAATGAAAGTCCTCGCTGTCCGGAGTGGTGGAGTAGAAAAGCGGAGGGTCATCATCAAGGTGAGCTTCCCTGTCGCCACGACCAATACCCACGTATGAACCATTGCTCAATGAATATTTACTGCAGTAATAATTGTATGATGATTCTACGGTAACACCAGAAACGTAAAAACCATAATCACCGGCAATTTCACTCGTGTTACAAATGATATTATTACGCAAAATGAGATCAGAGTAATAGCTGATCACTGAATACTGGTTGCTGTTAGTATAAACGGTGCTATTCATAAAATGCGGATCATCATCGCAATAGTAAAAATATACACCGTATGCAGTTCCACAGTTATAGACGAGGCAATTTTGCACAAGGAATCCGTCTGCATATTCCAACCTTATCCCTTCATTTGTAATGCCATGAATAACGCAATTTTCAACGGTCAGGTTTAAAACATGATTTTCAGCATCGTTCCTTTCGGTGAAGATACCTTTGTTAGTAATAGCGGGATTTCGATGACAGGGTTTAATTTCCAAACCTGAAATTATTACATTGGCAAGGTCATTGGTATTATTATAAGGCTTAAGGTAAAAACCGTATTTTTCAGCTTCAATTACCGGTTTGTTTGTGTCCGAGGCTTCTATGACCAGGTCATATCCGTTCGAAGCAGGATTGAGTTTAAATATATTCACTTCCTCGCGATATGGTCCATCGGAACATACGGTTATGGTATAGTTGCTGTCGAGAGAGTCCGGAATTGCATTGACAGCTCCGCTGATCTGGGTGTATGCGCCGAAATTCCCGAAGGCGCCGGAGCCCTTAGTTACATATACTCGAGCTGATCCAGATTTTGATGCCTGGTCTGTACCGCCATAGAAGCCCTGGTTGATTATACCCCCATTGGGTAACGGTTCGTTCACTGGCGCGCCAAATCCCATATCGAGGCATGGTGAAGTGACAGCATCATATTCCCAGCTTATGGTTGCCGGATTCCAGCGCCCATACTGGGACATTAAATGAAAATCCTCGCTGTCCGGAGTAATAGAATAGAAAAGCGGCGGGTCATCGTCGAGGTCAGCCTCACGATCGCCACAACCCAATGCAATGTCCGAACCATGATCTAACGCATACTTAGCGCAGAAATAGTTGTTTGAAGATTGTGGAATGTTGCCTGCTATTCTAAAACCATAATCATATAAATCATCGCTGGTATTGCAAATAATATTGTTCATTAGATTTAGAGAGCCATAATGCTTATAAACGGCACAAAATGAATTACCTGAATATACAGTATTATTGATAAATATTGGATCGCCTTCACAATAAGTCAAATATACCGCATAATCGGTTCCCGAATTATATACAAGGCAGTTTCTAATAAGATAATCATCGGAATACTCGAGTCTTATTCCTTCGTTACTGATACCATGAATAACACAATTTTGAATAGTAAGGTTTATTACCTCGATACCGTCGCTATCTTTTTGAGCTAGTATGCCCCTGCTTGTAACGGAAGCGCTTCTTTGGCAAGGTTTAATCTCGAAACCGTCGATAGTTACATTTGCCAGGTCACTGCTACTGCTGTATGGTTTAAGGTAAAAGCCATATATTTCAGCTTCTATTACAGGATTATTAGTGTCAGAAGCCTCGATTGTGAGAGAATAACCGTTTTCGGAAGGATTTAGTTTTAACACATCAATCTCTTCACGGTAGGGTCCATCGGAGCAAACGGTAACGGTGTAGCTGCTGTCCAAGGAATCTGGTATAGCTGCAATTGCGCCATTTATTGTTGTGTAGATACCGTAATTTCCAAACACTCCCGATCCTATTGTAACATACACCCTTCCGGAATCCGATTTTGATGCCTGTTCCGTACCCCCGAATCCACCCTGGTTGATAACCCCCCCGTTGGGTAATGGTTCGTTCACCGGAGCTCTAAAACCCATGTCTATACAGGGTGAAGTAACAGCATCCAACTCCCAGCTTGTAGTTGCCGGATTCCAACGTCCATACTCCGATTTTAAATGGAAATCTTCGTTACCCGGAGTAGTTGAATAGAAAAGTGGTGGATCATCATCAAGGTCAGCTTCGCGGTCACACCGACCTAATACAGCATTAGAGCCGTTTGAACGCGCATACTTACTGCAAAAGTAGGTGTAGGATGTTTGGAGGGTAGTAGAGGAATAGTTGAAACCATAAGAGTATTGACCGGTGTTCAAGTTGCAAATAATGTTGTTCCTCAAGGTAAGGGAGCCACCGTTCGAGTAAACAGCGGCACTTATGCTGTTGGTGTAAACGGTGTTATTAATAAATTCGGGGCTACCATGACAAACAAACAAGTGAATCCCATAATTGCTACCTGTATCGTAAATGATATTGTTTTGCATCATGAAATCATCAGCGTATTCTAATATAATACCATCATTATTGGTACCATGAATAATACAATTTTTAATTGTGAGGTTAATAACTCCTATCCAATCAGTGTTTTTCTCAGCAAATATGCCCCTCCTGGTAATAGAAGTGCTCCTATGACAGGGGCTTATCTCGAAGCCATCGATTGTGATATTTGCCAGATCAGCTGTATCATTGTAGGGTTTGAGGTAAAACCCGCGTTTTTCAGCTTCAATAACCGGCTTATTCGTATCTGATGCCTCTATCGTCAGAGTATAACCGCTATCAGGTGGATTGTGTTTTATTATATAAACTTCTTGTTTAAACGGACCATTTGAGCAGACAGTGACTGTGTATGAGGTATCTAGAGTATCAGGTATGGCATTGACCGCAGCGCTTATCTGGGTGTAAGCGCCGAGGTTCCCGAACGCTCCGGAGCCTTTAGTTACATACACTCTCGTTGGTCCGGATTTTGACGCTTGGTTCGTTCCGCCATAAGCGCCCTGGTTGATTATGTTTCCGCTAGGAGCAAACTCATCGACAGGTTCACCCAAACCCATGTCTATACAAGGTGAAGTAACCCCGTCATTTTGCCACCCCTTCGCCTCGGAATCCCAGCGCCCATATTCGGACATTAAATGGAAGTCTTCACTCCCTGGAGTCGTGGAATAGAAAAGCGGAGGGTCATCATCAAGGTCAGCTTCACGGTCGCCGAAACCCAGGTTGTTATCTGATCCGTTCGACAAGGAATATTTACTACAGAAATAATTGTTGCATGAGTAAGTAAAACCACTCGACATACGAAAACCATAATCATATTGATCATCGCTGGTGTTGCAGATGATATTGTTCATTAATGTGAGGTAGCCGTAAGCCTGGTAAACAGAGTTAATAGTGCTATAAGTATATACGGTGTTATTGATAAATCGGGAATTACCATCACATTGATGAAAATGTATTCCATAATCGCCTCCTGCGTCATAAACAGCGTTATTTCGCACCAGGAAATCATCTGCGTATTCTAGTTTGATACCTTCATTATTGGAACCATGGATAATACAATTTTGGACAGTGAGGTTTATAACCTCGATCCCAGCTCCGTTATTCTCAGCCAATATACTTCTACTGGTGATAGACTCGCTTCTGTGGCAAGGCGCGATCTCGAAACCATCGATAGTGACGTTTGACATGTCATCAGTACTATTGATAGGTTTAAGGTAAAACCCATTTTCTTCTGCTTCGATCACCGGGTTATTGGTATCAGATGCCTCGATTGTAAGGGAATAACCGCTATCGGAGGGATTGTGTTTAAACACTTTTACTTCTTCCCTATAGGGTTCATCGGAGCATACAGTTACTGTGTAGCTGGTATCGAGAGTGTCAGGTATAGCAGCAACTGCGCCATTTATCATTGCATAAGCGCCGAAGTTCCCAAATGCGCCGGAGCCCTTTGTGACATATACTCTCGCGGGACCTGATTTTGACGCCTGGTCAGTTCCACCATAAGCGCCCTGGTTGATGATGTTTCCGTTGGGAGCAACCTCATCAATAGGGTCACCCAGACCCATGTCGATACATGGAGAAGTGGTCGCATCAATTTGCCAGCCCTTCGCCTCTGGCTCCCATCGCCCATACTCGGACTTTAAATGAAAATCCTCGCTGTCCGGGGCGGTTGAGTAAAAAAGTGGAGGGTCATCATCAAGGTCGGCTTCGCGGTCACCACGACCTAATGCATTATATGATCCATTAACGAAAGAATATTTACTACAGAAATAATTGTTGTATGAATAAGTAGTACCACTCAACATACGAAAACCATAATCGTATTGATCATCACTGGTATTGCAGATGATGTTGTTCATTAAAGTAAGGCTGCCATAAACCTGGTAAAGGGAATATGTAGTGCTTAATGTATATACGGTGTTATTTATGAACCGGGGATTACCATCACAGTGGTTAAAGTGTACCCCATAATCTCCACCCGCATCGTATAAAATACTATTTCGCATTAGAAAATCATCAGCGTATTCCAGTTTAATACCTTCGGAGGCAGTTCCATGAATGATACAGTTTGTGATCGTAAGATTCAAAACCTCACCATCAGCACCGTTACGGGTGGCAAAAAAACCATTAATGTTGCAGGAAGTAATATTAAAACCGCTAATGGTTACATTTTTTAGATTGCTGGTTGAGTCGGGTTTTATGTAGAACCCATAATCATCGCCATTAATTGTAGGTTGAAAACCATCCCCTGCCCGAATGGTTAGTGAATAAATATCATTGTTGTTATCCTTACGAATATCCACCTGTTCATAATATGTGCTATCGTCCTGAACCTCGATAACATAATTACCTGCCAGAACTGTAGGGAGTGCATCTACTGCTGCTTGAATAGTGGTGAAGCTTCCCGTACCATCCTTTTTGATTATATAAGTTGGTATCGTGGTAGGGGATGCATTAAGAATAGCGAATGACAGGATGGAGACTAAAAATGATAACGATAGAAATACACGAATTTCGCTTTTAAAGATCATTTTCCCTCTTTTCTATGTATTTTTACATATCTTAATTTATTTTTTTAGCTTAAATTGAAAATAATTGTTCAATACAATTTAGTCAATATTATTAAGCAAAAAGCATTCTGGATAATAAAAGGTAGAATAATATTATAATTATTAGGTAAAGTCCCGATGTTCTCGATTATTATCTCCTGCGAATCGGCTGATACTACCGTTTCTCCACGATAGGAAACCTCGAAGTTACAGTCAGTGTTCTCTATATTTATAGCAACTATATTTGTATCGCCATATCCTGACCTGGAAGCTTCCGCTGTATTTCCATAAGCGCCCTGGTTTATGATCCCGCCATTGGGGAAAGGTTCATTTACCGGTCCTCCGAATCCCATGTCGATACAGGGTGAAGATACGGAGTCATTCTCCCATATTTCGGTTACAGGGTTCCATCTTCCATATTCAGACAACAGGTGTAAATCCTCGCTGTCAGGCGTAGTCGAATAAAAGAGAGGGGGATGGGTATTCTCTTTAAAAATATTTATCCCTTCATTATAAGTACTGTCATCTTGAACCTCGATGACATAAATGTCTGCCAGAGTAGCGGGAATTGCATCAACTGCTGCCTGAAAATAAAATAGGGTTTTAGTGTGTAGATAGTTTTATTGTTTTCTTTGAAAATACTAAAATAAAAAAGTTGACTCATGGAAACCTCCATACATATTTGATTTTTCTATATATTGAGAAGGTATTATGATAAACCGTAAAAACACGATAATTTTTATCATATTAATTTTCGTATCAGCTTTATTTATATTCATACCCATAAAGGATTTAAGCTCTTCTGGACAGAGAACGCTTGCGGTGTTTGTTTTTGCAATTTTATGCTGGACTACTGAAGTAATTCCAATTTCTGCCACTGGTGGAATAGTAGTAGCAATGCTAGCTTTCTTAATTCCCCCGGTTACTGAAGGAGTTAAATATTCTCATTTCCTGGCTGCCTTTGCGAACCCAACAATAGTATTGTTCGCTGGGGGATTTTTCCTTGCGACAGCTCTTCAGAAATATAAACTTGATACTGTAATTGCAAGATCAATACTGAATAAAATAGGTAATTCTCCACGCTCGGTCTTGGGTGGTATTATGCTTACTACTGCATTCTTATCAATGTGGATGTCAAATACAGCTACAACTACATTGATGGTAGCTGCTATTTTGCCCGTGGTTAGAGATTTTAAAGAGGATCCTTTCAGTATTGCTCTAATTTTGGGTATTCCATTCGCTGCGAACGTTGGGGGTATAGGAACTCCTATTGGAACCCCACCGAATGCTATTGCTATTCAGTCCTTGGCTAACGCAGGTATTGATATCTCATTTTTAAAATGGGTTACGTGGGGGATGCCAATAGCTTTAGTTCTCACTATATTTATATGGTGGTTGCTGCTGGTTTTATTCCCCCCACAAATAAAACAAATAGAAGTTAAACTGGAAAAAACTGTATTAAAAAATAAACATTATCTAATTTTAGGAACTGTAATACTTACAGTATTGCTATGGTTAACAACAACTTTGCACAAAATTCCTTCAGCTATGATAGCACTTATTCCACCCATGGTATTTATGGCTTCAGGAATCCTGAATGTTGATGACTTTAAAAATATTGGATGGGATGTTCTGGTTCTCATGTCAGGTGGTATTGCTTTGGGTATAGCAATGCAATCAAGTGGCTTATCCACTTGGTTAATGGATATGCTCAGATTTAAATCAATGTCTATTTCTGTCCTAATACTTATAATCGGATTAATATCTATTGTTATGTCCACTTTTATGAGTAATACAGCAGCAACTAATATATTGATTCCACTGGCAATTGCAGTTGGAGTTAATGTTTTCTCGCTTACGCTCATGATCGCATTAATGGCTTCCTGTGCTATGAGCCTTCCTGTTTCCACTCCACCGAATGCCATTGCTTATAGTTCAGGTATGATAAATTCTAAGTACCTGCGTAGAGCAGGTTTGATTATTGCTGTTGTAGCAATCATTTTAAATTATGCAGTAATAAAAATATTCTTTCATTAAGAGAATAAATCTATTTACATACAATTAAGGAGGATGATTATGGAAAAAGTCCGTTATGAACATTGCCCTGAATGTGGTTCCACAGACCTTAAAAATATATTCTATCTTAATAACGGTGAACCTACAAAAGTGTACTGCCGTTGTGCAGTCTGTAAGGCTTTTGTTGCTCGATATACACTTAGTAGATACACCTCAAACAAGTGTTATGAGTCGTTACTGAGGATGTTGAAAGTTCATACTGGTGATAGTCGGAAAATAGCAAAAGAAATTGAGAGTTTCTGTCAGGATGTCAAGGATGAATACAACCGCACTTTGAAACTCCTGGAAGAAAAAGGGGAAGAATCAAAAAGCATCGAAGAACTCATGACCGAATCGGAAAAAGACAAGTAGGTTAGTAAGATAATGAAAACTTGTCTCGCTTTCTGTTGTTACCTTAGCAGCTTCGGAATTCTGCTGTATTCAGCCATTTATTTATAGGATTGAATTAGGGCTTATTTTAAGATTGGTATGCTTAAAATAGATTGTGATTGGTAGTTGACGAACAACCAATTGTGTCATAATTTGGGGTGTAGATTTTTGAAAAGATCCATCGAGGATAGTAAAAATGTTGATATTGAAAGTAAATAAAAGAAGTGAAATTCCTCTATTCAAGCAAGTCTTCGAGCGGATTAAGGAGTTGATCGAGCAAGGAGTACTCAAGCCTGGAGACAAGCTGCCCTCCTCCCGGGATATGGCGGTGCACCTGGGTGTTCACCGCTCAACAGTATATAAGGCTTACGAAGAACTTTGGGCTTTTGGTTACATAGACAGCCGACCGGGGTCATATTCTATCGTACGCGAGAGGGAAGAGCTCGCCACCCTAGAGAAAAGGGCGCAAGAGGGTATAATTCCCTGGAATGAAATCTGCACCCCCCTGGTAGATGACATGCTGAAATTCATAGACGAGGCAACTAAAGAAAAAACCACGTCGCCGGACACAATTAACCTTGCAATGCTGGATCTTGATCCCCGCATCTTCCCGGTGGATGATTTCCGTAAGTGCCTGAATGGTGTGCTCGTAGATGACGGCGCAAGACTCCTGACTTACGGTGACGCGCAGGGCTACAGACCGCTGAGGGAAGCCATCGCCAAGAGATTGCAGATACACAGTATCGAGGTTGCCGCTGACGAGATCATGATAACCAATGGCGCTCAACACGGGTTGGAAACCATTCTCAAGCTGCTTATCGAGCCTGGGAACAAGGTTCTTATTGAATCCCCCACTTATGCTATCGTAATACCATTAATGCAGTTTTACCGCTCTCAACTTCTCCCAATTCCTATGAGGGAGGAAGGACTGGACCTCGCTTATTTACGGAAAACCCTGGAAAAAGAAAAAGCTTCGTTTCTCTACACTATGCCGAACTTCCATAATCCAACAGGAATATCCACCAACCAGGCTCACAGGGAGGAACTACTGGCTCTCTGCGAAGAACACAAACTCCCGATCGTGGAGGACGCCTTTGAGGAGGAAATGAAATATTTCGGGAAGGTACCGCTTCCGTTAAAATCGATGGACAAAAAGCAGATAGTCATCTATTTGGGGACCTTCTCCAAGGTGCTGTTTCCGGGTATCCGAGTTGGGTGGATAGCTGCGGAAAAGGAGTGTATCAAAAGACTTGTCGCTATCAGGAAGGTTTCAGACTTATCCTCGAACATGCCCCTGCAGGCAGCCCTCGCAGAATTCTGCGAAAAGGGTCACTATGAACTTCACGTAAAAAGGATGCACCGTATCTTCCGGAAAAGAATGCAGACCGCGCTAAAAGCTATGAAGGATTATATTACAGTTGAAAATGTCTCCTGGACCGAACCTACCGGGGGATACCTGATATGGCTTCACTTAAAAAATTGTCCTCTCAAGGAAGAGCGGGTACATGACCTGCTTTTAAAAAACGGCGTGCTGGTCGTACCGGGCAGGTTCTACTTCCCTACTCGCCCTAAAGACCCGTACTACAGACTCTCTATCGCGTCCCTCGACGAAGATGAAATCAAGACAGGAGTACAGAGAATAGCTAAAACTATGGAAAAGATCTACAAATAGGTGAGGTATGTTACTCGAATTACAGAAAGGAATAATTTACGGTCCTGTTCGGTCTCGCAGACTGGGAAGCTCTTTAGGCATAAACCTGCTGTCCACAACGGAGAAGGTATGCACGTTCAATTGCCTTTACTGTCAATATGGCTGGACTGATTTTACCAAAATGAAAAATGCCGCGTTTCCCGACGTTGATGAAGTGCTTCGATCGATAGAAACCGCTTTAACTAATTTGAAATCCACTCCATCGTACCTCACTTTTTCGGGAAATGGGGAGCCAACACTGCACCCGCGATTCGCTGAAATCGTTGAAGGGCTGGTAAAATTGCGGGATAAGCACTCCCCTGATTCAAGTACCGCGATTCTATCAAATTCGTCCCGTATTCATGAACCGCATATACAGGAGTCGCTCGCTCAATTAGACCTCAGGATCATGAAGCTGGATGCCGGAAACGAAGATATGCTATCTATATACAACAAACCATGTAAGGGTGTAAATCTCGAACAAATCGTGGAGGCTCTGGTTCAAATGGAGAATGTGACTATTCAAGCGCTTTTTACGGACGGTATTAAGGGAAACCTCACCCCAAAAAATGTTGAGGAATGGTTAGAGAAGGTATTTCGAATAAAACCAGCGATGGTTCAGATTTATTCATTGGACAGGGATTATCCATCCGAGGGCATAAAACAAGCGGGAAGAAACCAGCTTTTAGAGGTAAAAAAAGTATTAGAAGAGGGAAAAACAAGTTCCGAAGTCTATTAACCTTTGACATATAGGTAATAATGTATTAATTATCTAATCTGAAAAAATTACCTATGGAACGAACAATTAAAAGATAAGGGAGTAAGTCATGAAAGTGGAGGATATATTAGCATCCAGGACCAAGAACATGCAGGCAAGCGAGATAAGGGAGATATTGAAGTTGACCACAAAGCCGGGCATGATCTCTCTTGGGGGCGGTATGCCTGCTCCGGAGAGTTTCCCAATTTCCATTATTGGAGAGTTAACTGAATTAGTGGTCAAAAAATATGGAGCCGGCGCGTTCCAGTATGGACCCACGGAAGGGTTTCCAGCTTTAAGGGCGGCGCTTGTACCTTACCTTAATTCCAAGGGTATCAAATGCGAGACTGATGACATAATAATAAGCACAGGGTCGCAAGGCTTACTGGATTCATTTGGCAAGGTTTTCATATCTGATGGTGATCCGGTTTGTGTGGAGTCTCCCACTTACCTGGGGGCAATCCAGGCTTTCAACGCCTACGGACCCAAGTATATTCTACTGGATACAGACGATAAAGGACTGATCCCTGAATCATTGGAGGAGGTTTTGTCGAAGCAGCAGGTAAAGTTCGTTTACCTGGTTCCCACCTTCCAGAATCCAACCGGGCGCACGATTACTCGGGAAAGGCGTTTGAAAATAGCTGAACTGGTAAAAAGATATGATACTCTTCTCGTGGAGGATGATCCCTACAGCGACCTGCGTTACAGGGGAGAACCTGTACCTTCTTTAAAGAGTTTGGCTCCGGAGCATGTGGTTTATACGAGTACTTTTTCAAAGACATTCGCTCCGGGTTTCAGGCTGGGATTTACTGTGGCTCCAGAACCCGTTAAGAAGTGGCTGGTGGTTGCCAAACAGGGGATAGACCTGCATACCAGTACCTTCAACCAGGCGCTTGCCGCCGAATACATGACCGGGGGCTATTTCGACAGACAGTTGGTCAAAACTATAGCGATGTATAAGTCCAAGCAGCAAGCCATGCTTAATGCTATGGATAAATATTTCCCGGACTGCTTCAAATGGACACGCCCCGAAGGAGGCATGTTTATCTGGGCGGAAGGACCTGAAAATGTAGATACTTACAAGATGTATCATAAGGCGGTTGACTGTAACATCGCTTTTGTGCCAGGTAAATGCTTCTACCCTTACCCGGAGCAAGGAAATGTATCCATGAGGCTTAACTATACTAATGCAACCGAAGAGGAACTCGATATTGCAATAAAAAGGCTTGCTGAAGTAATCAAGGAAGAATGCGATTAGGGCGAGTACCCTTAATCGTTCAGTATGCGAATATCTAAGCTTTAGACTCGATGATATTATTTTTTAAATCATGAATCTGAAAGCCGGTTTTACTCTTTGAACAGGCTTTTGAGTTAATAATTATTTTTGTAATAAAGGGATTACTCTTTCCAACCGGAAAAAATCCAATTATAGAATGAATTTAAAAAAAGGGAGAATTTATGAGATCGCTGGGTTTTATTTGGTTATTAATAATAACACTGCTTACCATAGGCATCGCCCAGGAGTACGAAAACACCGCTTTCATGGGTATCACACTCAGCACGAATGAAGAGCCGCCCGGGTTCAAGGTGGATAACGTCGTCAGAAACTCTCCCGCCGAGATCGCTGGACTGCTGGAAGGGGATATCATTACCGCTGTTAATGAAATACCCATACCATCGAGGGACTCCCTGCTGGCTTACCTTAAGACCAAATCCCCGGGGAACCGCTTGAAACTCTCCCTTCAAAGATGCGGCAAGGAACTGTCCAAATACATGATATTGGGCACGCGCGATGATTACCAGGGTATCATGAAACTCGGAGACCGCACCGGTTTTCCGCAAGTACCCGAAGATATCATGCTGGATTGGGATAGGGACTCGACCACCAAACTGGTCCTTAACGCAATAACAGAGGCAAAATTAAATAATGAATACATAAATATGAGAAAGGTGTTTCGAAAGGAAGTGGAAAATTACAGGGGATTCTATACACTGAACGCTATTGCTCTACCTTTGCTGGAGCCATTAAGCTGTTTTGCTTCCGGTGAATGGGTAAAAACCACCCTGAGTGTATCGACTGGGAATCCCGAAGATATCTGGCGAGGCGTTCCCTTCGCGCTCGATGCTGACAGCATGCTCTCCCCTGCTCCTGCCCGGGATTCGACCATCATCGACCTGGACAAGGTAATTGACGGAGTATATGCCGCTAACCAGCTTATCGACAAGGCGTTCATAGGGCTAACTGATGAGCAGCTTGATGAGATGTCGGACATCATCCCCTTCCTGCTGGATATTTTCGCGCAAACCATCTACATACATTCAGACCCTGATGAGGACCTGGTTGAAAGCTACAACGAATTTATAAACAACACCAGGAAGATAGATTATACGAGTTTATTGAGAAGTGGATTTGTCTTGACAAAATTATATAATCCTGTTACAATAAAAAATTTGCTGGAAATCCAGCAGGGAGAAGGCGCGGATGAAGAGAAGGATATTCTGATAGATAAAATGGTTCGAATCGGGAAAGCTGTTAACGCTTCCGGTTACAATGTTGACCTGATGGGGCGCTTGATAGTCTCCGGAACAGGGAGCATGACATATACCGAGCAGGCGGCGATATGGATCGACCTGGGCGGGGATGACACCTACCTCGGTTACTGTGGGGGGACACCCTATACTATCGTGGATAATGTAAATCACAAGTATAAAGAAGGCAGGGCAGGGCTTCATATTGACCTTGCGGGGAATGACACCTACATCAGGAACACTCCCGGGAGTATAGGCAGCGGCTATTGCGGAGCTGGTTGTCTCATAGACATGGAGGGCAACGATATTTACCGTGGGAACCGCCTTTCTCAAGCTGCCGCGTTTTGCGGGGTGGGGATTCTCATCGACCACGATGGAGACGACCGTTACACGGGAGATGAGGCTGTCCAGGGTTTCGCGGCGTTTGGAGCTTCCCTCCTTTACGATGGGAATGGCAACGATCTCTATCACGGCGCGAGGTACGCCCAGGGAGTGGGAGTTCCAAAGGGATTGGGGATGCTGGTGGACGCGACGGGCGATGACGAGTACGTTGCCGCATTCAAATCACCAAACGGGTATGGCAATGAGGACACGTGGGACGGCTGGAGCCAGGGCGCGGGTATCGGTTTTCGAACACTCGCGGCAGGCGGGATCGGACTCCTCTGCGACAGAGGTGGAAACGATCGATACGATGCGGGTAACTTCTCGCTCGCCTGCGGCTACTTCTTCGGCATGGGTATCTTCGATGACCTCTCAGGCGATGATATCGTAACCGGGAACCGCTATACGATGGGCAGCGGCGCGCACCAGGCGGTTGGGTACTTCAGGGATCACGCCGGTAATGACATCTATACCGGTCACGAAGCCACAAACCAGGGCGGGGTCTGGGATATCGTCTCAGGCTGGTTCATAGATGACGCCGGCGACGACAACTACACCGGCGCGAACATCTCCCAGGGTGGAGCGTCGCAGGTCGCGATGGGAGTTTTTATTGATATGGATGGCAAGGATACTTATAAATCAGACGGCACATCAAACGGAGAGGGCGGAGCTACAGATTACCACCCCGGCGACGGGGGAAAAAACCTCGGTGTATTCATCGATCTCGGTGGGAACAAGGATAATTACTACAACGCCGGCAGCGCCAGGTACAATAACCGATCCATACGAACCGGTGACCGCAACGATCCCCAGAAAGGCGACGGTGTATTCTGGGATAAATAAACCAAGAAAATGCAGTTGGAAATCTAATCCACATAAATTTTAAATCAATATGGTCGGTACTGCGCAAGAAGGATAAGTAACGTCTCATCTTCAGGGTGAAACCTGAATAACCGAATTGCCGGTGGAAAGACACCAGTATCCCAAAGCCGGCACTATCTCAGAGCTGGGAACGTAACCACCCGAACTAAAAGTGTATTGAGGCGGAATGAATGAAGCTGGGGGATCGAATGATATTCCGTCAAAAGGAACAATATCCATAACGGAACCTATCATGTTCCAGCCCTCGAATACGCTCAAGCTGTATTGCTCTATCATTATTCCAGCTATCCGCGTCTCCGTTTCCCCGGATGAATACACCCAGAAACCCTTGGCTCTCTCGGGCAGTGTTGTACTCTCGTAGCTCCTGGATTCGGGATCGTACCAGTACGCGTCCCCTTCAGTGCTGGGGAATATATGGTTTATATCGCCATAGACCGGGAGCACTGGAAAGGAGATCATGTTCCACCCGACTTCGAAGTGGTAGGTATAAGTAACGGGTCTGGGTCTGGTGAAGCAGATCACGATTGTCTCGTTAGTTCGATAGTGGTACCTGTCCACGCTTCTCATATCTACCCTTCCGTTGAGCATGAAATCGCCGGGCGGGAGTAGCTCGGGATTCCAGGTAAGCCACCCTGATCCCTTGGAAGTAAGGATACTCCAGCATAATGGTATTCCCACAACGTCCCGAACGTCCCTCTGGAGGGCAGTGATGTAAGGATACAGCGAGTCATCGAGTATTAACCAGGCAGGGGTACTGAGTGGATCGGGCAGGTGGATGATGTCCAGCCCCGGGTCGTAACCTTCTGATCCGAAATAACTTAGCCCGATGGTAAGAGTCGTGTTCAAGGGGTAATCGTCCCCATCCAAAACGAGGTCGAACAGCCATTCAAGGGGGGGGAACAGCACAATCAAAAATCCGTCATCGGTGATTATGGGCAGTAACATATCGGAGAAGCCTGCTGAATCGAACGCTAGTGGTGTAAAACCGCCTTCAGGAGCCGTGGCGGGAATGACTATCTCCAGGAAACACAGGAGTGTATCTTCTACCGTGAACGAACCACTGCCAGAGACAACAGCTAAGCCTTCAGTACCGGTGTCCAGATCGACCGAAGTCCACGTATCCATGATGCTGCCGGCTGTGTGGAGATCATTCACGCTCATAATGACCGGGTCGAATGATATGGCGCATTCGAAGTGGGAGGTAGAGCGCTCCTGGTTGATGCTGTACATAAGAGGCAGCCTAAGCGTATCCCCGGGCAAGCCGACAGTATCGGGGAGTGCGAGATGAAGTGTGCCGCCCATGGCGATATTGAAATAGCATAGGTCCTCTCCCCAATTGCAGAACGAATCTCTTGCAACCACACTGAAACTGGCGGAGTCGCAGGAGATGTTCGGAACGACCCATTCAAACGGGGATTCATCCATAATGAACGTCTCTGCTGCCCCGCAATATGAAATAAAAACCGAGCATGGGTCATCAATCTCAAACATATCCGAAATTTCCCAATCGAAGAGTACGGTGTCATAAGCGAAGACCGTTTCGGCGAAGCAGTGCGTTTCCACTTCCGGGGGATGCGAGTCGAGGCAGCCCGAAGCGATGATAGCGCTGGGGAGAGCCTTGCTGTTGTAAATCATGCCCTCGCAGGTTTCCGACCGGCTGGACCACCACCCTCTATGGGAGTAAGTCACCTGGAACGGCGAAGAGGATTCCATCGAAGCAAAACTGCTCGCAAAGGGAGGGTAATCGCCTTCATGGAGATAAACAAACTCGCCGGCGTCCAGGTAAAACGTGGTGTCAATAGTGCCGTCATCCAGAATATCCATATCAATCGACGACCCATCCGTGAACGACACGATTGCGTACTGCCTTACCGGGAAACCGTGCGAATAGAGCTCTCCAACGGGAGGTATAACATACCTTCGAGCGAGTTCATCCTTGGGGAACAGGCAGAACGCGTACATGTAGTGCCTGTCTTCGTGAGTGCTCCATGGGTCTGTGGCATATACATCCGAAATGTGTACTGCAACGACCGGCTTATCGGCTGTGACAGAAACCTCGTCCTCGGTGAGAAACGAGATAAGCTCACCGACCGCGGGTGTGTATGGAGTGCCGTTAATGTTTATGTTCGTTCCCGGTTCGACGGCGATCACTTCCACCCTTGAGTGCAGCGAAACCACCGTGAGAGTATAATGATGCTGCATGGGAGCATAGTAAGTTTCACCCAGAAGGTTCGTGGGAAGCAGGTTGTAAGCCGCGGTATTGCTGTAGTGGTGTCCCGAATGAAAAGCGTTCGCTACCACTATTCTCTTGTTGTTCTCGGTATAAATATGAACGGGGGACGTAAATGAGGAGAACGTTGTATCTTCTCCCTTATCGAGCACGAAGAAGAGGTCGAGGGTTCCGGAGTAGTTGGTGTCAATCGCCACTATCGCTTCGTCCTCGATGGATAGGATAGTAGTATAATCTGCCGGTGGAACTGCGTAATCGGTCCCAGCCATCGACGCAGGATACAGCGAATAAGATAGGGTGCCGTCTTCGTATAAGCCGTGGTTCGAGCAATGATATGTATAATATGCCTCAACGGGTTTGTCGGTTATGATGTGCGTTCCCATTTCAATTTGTGGAATACTGAACGCGACCGCTTCATACACATCGAGGTAAAGGGTGGTATCTATCACCTCGTCATGATCGAAGTCGAATTCAACCTGTGTGGAATCATATATCCCCCTGACGTAGATGCGGCTGCCTGTACCGCTGGAGCAGCTTGTGTAGTTGATAACATACGGGAGCCAGTATTCGAATTGCCCTGTGTCGGTGGAGAGTCTCACCTGGAACCCGCAATTCTCAACATCGGGGAGGTCGGTACTCATCAGCCACTGGAAGCAGTGCTCTCCCGGCGCGACACTCTCGCCCGTATCACCTTCTGCTCCAAATAGATTCAGCAGCGGCACCTCCCAGGTCGCTCCGTTATCAGAACTCATGTCGATGAAGATGTCTGCGTTGTCTCCAGTCAGCAGGTAGCAGATGTTCACCATATTTATGCCATCGCAGTCTGTTTCCTCCCAGAACCAGAGTGAGTCGATGGAAGATGGTATATATGCATTTTCTATCTCGAACATGCAGATTCCCTGGGTCTTGTTGCAGAAGGAATCTCTGGCAGCCACGATGAAATATCCATCCTCGCATTCAGTCGCGGGGACGGTCCATTCGAAGAACGTGTCATCGATCGTGTAGGTTTCTATCTCGCCGCAGTAGGAGATGGATATTGAGCAGGGGTCATTCACCCAGAAGATGTCGTCCACGTGCCAGGAGAAGGTCGCGACATCACCCGTTACGACTGGTCCCGCAGGGCATGATATAGTTATTTCGGGCGAACGGGAGTCAAGGGGACCCATATCGCTTGTTACGTTAATGATACTATCATAGATCATTATCTTATAGATATAATCTCTCGCGTAGTCATGGGACCATAGATATTCACCATCCCAGCACAATCCTTCGGTTCCGGTCCCCGGGCGGTTGCCTTCATAGCAGCCGACGAATTCTCCTAAATCTATATCAACCTTAACTATCTTCCCGTTATTGTTGTTCGACCAAAGGTAGCCGTTGATAAAGGCATCCCCATCCATTGCTAAGCAATCATCAGTGCGGGGGAGACCCAATATCGTATCCACGCGAGTTGAGGGAAGTGATGACATATCAATTTCAAAAACCCACTGGATTTCCCCGCCAGGGATGTCTGCGCTTGCATAAACCTCTGAACCATTACATTCAACAGCTTGAAGGTTCCAGGAAACGTCTGGTGCAATGAACAGTATTTCGATACTATCCGCGCGAAGGTCGTAACGGAAGAGTGTGTCGGGCTCCCCGCCATGACGCCCAAAGTATATATTACTATCGCAGTAAGATATGTCGCAATTATTCACACTGCCTATGTAAAATGAATCCACAATGGAATCCCGTGTAAACTCATCCAGGGTACTCGTTTGGTAAACATATCCACGGGTATAATCATACACCCAGTAGAAGCCATCCCCATATCCGAGTCCATGCCCATAGCGGTCGGAGAACGAGATGTCGGTTGAATCAACGATGGCAAAGGTGTCGAGCAAATCAAAAGCGCTTACTTCAACCACCCAATCGGAGCCCTCTCTGCCGGGCAGATCCTCACTCATAATCCAATTAAAGCAGTGTTCCCCCGGTGCAACTCCGCATCCCAGGTCGCCGTCCTCACCACTAAGGGTTGTAAGGGCTACTGTCCATGTTGCGCCTCCGTCATCACTCACTCGTATATCTATATCGGAAGCATCCCCGGAGAGTATATAACAAATGGTTACGATGTTGCTGTCGTTACAATCTGTCTCCTCCCGGAACCAGACTGAGTCGATGGAGGCGGCTTGGGAGAAAGTATAGAAGTACAATATAATTACAAAGAAAATTGCCTTTTTAAACATAAACATACTCCTTGAAAAATTATTGATTTTGGTACAGGATATTTCATCTAAAGATATTATTCAATGGAAGGTTCACCGTTTCCCAACTTCCATTGTTTTTTCCATTTTATCAAGAATCTCTTACAGAGGAAAATTAATGTTAAGAACAAGGATTGTCAATATTAAAATATGGAACACTTTATAGGGTTACTGGTTTGATAGTTGGCAGGTTATGTGTTTTCTGCATTTATCATACATAGCCCCGAACGGGGCGAGGTACTATAGCCCGGGTTAACAGCCTCGGTACCGTATTAACCACAAAACCCCAAGCCCCAAAGTGGGCGGAGTTGAGGTTCACAGTTTAAAATCCCTGAATTATATTATGCTAATCACATAGATTTCTCGACGTAATTGAGTCATTTTAAGTATGGTCAAATACTCTCATAGATTTCTCGACAAGATATAACAAGCTATTTATATTTATTTAGAATGGAGCATCATGAAAACCGCTTTGAAAATAAATGTTCGGTCTCGAAATGACAAATGAGGAGCATCTGAGTTGATTACATGGATTTACCCCGGTGCATCACCCCAGATTTCCTCCGTATCTTCCACCATCCTTATCTTATAGTTGACAACAGCCTCAACTGAATATAATTTATTAAACAATAAAACCATCCAATAAAGGAGAATATATGATAAAAGCGTTCATTTGTTCCATTTTAATATTATTAATGATACAGGCAGCATTTTGCGGAGATAAACTTTTCACGGGGAGTAGGAGCACCAACTGGGACAACCCGAACAACTGGTATCCGCCAGGAATCCCCGGACCCGGCGACCATGTTGTGATACCTTTTAGCGCTCCGTTATGTAATATTCCAGGCAAAAACATCACCGCCGCAAGCTTGACGAACTCCGGTAATGTGCGATGCGCCGGCACCCAGATAACTACCGAAGCCTTCGTCAACACCGGCAGCATTTATTCGGATAGCAAACTAATTATCGTTGCTCCAAAAGGGGAAACCCTGTCGTTTGATAATAACGGGACCATAGAAGCGCCGAACGGTATCCTTGCGATCGGCGTTAATAACCAATTCACCGGCATTGTCGAGAACGACGGCACGATATCCGGCAAGGAAGTTTTCATAAATGCTCAGGCACTGGTGAATGGGATGTCAACCGGTGATATAACCGGGGACATTATCAATATTCAGCTTAACGGAGAGTTTTTTAATCACGTATGGGGGAGAATATTGGGCAATAATTATGATGACTATAACGGTGGAAGCATCTTTATCATGGTCGGCGATAACTTCAACAACTACGGCACAATTGCCGGGGGTTGGAGCAGGTATGCTAAAGGCGGGTCGGTTGAGATATTCGTCGGGAACCAATTGACTAACTGGAGCGCCGCTTCAATAAAATCCGGCGATGGCTCCAGGGACGGTCATGTATTAATCAATAGCCGCGTGTTCGAGGACGAGGGTATCCTAAGGGGCGGCTACTTTCCCGAAAGGTCCAAAGCCCTTGTCGATACCGCATCATTAGGCAACGTTACTATCATCGCTGACAGTATGAAAATCGAGCATCCGGATTCAGTGCTGGCGGCAGATACGCTGCGGTTTGTAAGCAGGTCGATCATTATCAACGACCTTATTGAGAGACCCCATATATTTGGTGAAAACGGGATATATTTCTACAATCTCCCCGGCGGGTTTGTCGATTTTTCAGGTATTTTCGCGGAATTCCCAATTATCTGCCAGTATGATTATATCTACATATTCAGCAACAATATAATCCCACCGGGCGCTGGTTTGGGGAGTATAATGATTCCCGGACCATTGACTTTTGCCGCCGATACCGGCGTTGTAATTGGCTCTGTCACATGGGGTTACTATACCGGGTTGGCAGGTGAAAGGGACTCTTTCCTTGTGGAAATGCAAAACCTGACCCCATCTCCTCGAGCCCTGTTTTACGGTATAACTTCAAAGAGAGGGTGGGTAACACCCATTGCAGGTTCCACCGCGCCGAAACCATTCCAGTCTGGGCAAAACGTCTGGGTTCGGTACACAGTTCCGGAAGGCACCCCGCTCAACGTTATCGATACCGTTGTAACGGTACTCGGGATCAATCCCGATTTCGCGGAGACGGTCTTCAGCTATTTGAGCGTGTTTTTAACGCCTGATGACAGAGAAGCCCTGACCTACGAGATCTTCGCGGGTTGGCAGATGCTGTCCTTCCCGTTCGTTGATACTCTCAGACTTCCGGATTGCTACCCCACCGCGTTTCTCCCTGCATGGAGTTTCATACCCGTTATAAGCGCTTATGACTGGATAGTAATGTCAGAACCCGGCACTGGTTTCTGGCTGCTGTTCGAGAGGGATACTACGATAAGCTTCAGCGGATTCAATCGACTTGATACACTATCAATCACCCTCTTCCCCGGCTGGAACATGCTGGGCGGCACCGCTGATAATCTACCGGTTGCCATGCTCACCGACTACCCCGAAGTCTTCGAATCGGTCATCGGTTGGGACGCTGAAGCGAGAAGTTATTTTATCGCCGATTTTCTGACCCCGGGCTTCTGCTACTGGGTGTTCGTTGAAGATACCGTGGAGGTTAGACTGCCGAGATAACATTTATTGTTGACAGAACATAGAAATTATGATAATGGATTTGAGATTTGTTATAAATATCATAGCAGCTGTATCACTTATTTTAATAAGTCATACACTCACCGCTGACGTTCTGGATGATCGCCCGGGGATATCCCTGATCCCTGCGTCAGCACGGGAGGTTCGCCTGGAGGACCTGATGGAATCCACATACTATATTGTGGGACCGGGCGCGGATACCCTATTCGTAGATGCTTTCCTTCAAATTGAGGACCACCTGATAGTGATGGGAGATGGTGTGGTCATAGTAGAAGGAGCGGAACTCAAGCTTTACGGGAGTCTCTGGCAGCAGGATAACGGCAAAGTCATTATCCGTGATGGGGGCTACCTGCACGTCATGCAGGTCTTCGTCTCGCAGTACCCGCAGTACATGCAGGACAATTCCTATTTCGAAGCTACCGATGCAATTGTATATGCCAACACAACTTTCCGGACATTTCTGCATGATAGCAGCATCTACATAGCGCGCCGGACCAGTTTTCCCTTCTGGAATTTCCGAGAGTGCTACGACATGTCAACGCTGATACTTGAAGACGCCGATATAGTTGGAGACCTGCTTGTGAACGATTCATGCTGCGTGCGCATGACCCGTTGCGACACCATACTCCCCTGGTTCGAAGCCGGGGAGGAAATGATCATGGATGTTGAGTTCCCGGACTATGAGTTCGTTGAGCATTTCGAGTTCGATTCGACTTATCCCGGAGCTATTGGGATGAAGTACAGCGCTACTTTCGATTCGTGCAGCAATCTCTTTCCGGGAGTAGAACTAAAATCTGGCGGCTCCGTTACGGTGAACAACTCGGTATTCTGCCTTGCGCTCAGGTTATCTGGTTCACATGAAGTCTATTTAAGCGGCGTAAATAATAAAACTTATTACACATTTCTGGACTTCCCGTTCGTTGACAGGATTCTAAGATTCGTCAATTCATACCTGGCGCTCTGGTGCGTTTATACGTTCGACGATTCCAGGCTTTCGATGGAATCCTGCTACTGGGGGGAGGCTCATGCCCGGGATAGTTCATACATAAGCGCTGTTAACTGCTCCACGAACGGCTTTCCAAGCTCGGTCACCTCCGTGGATAAGGGGAGGTTCGATTTCAAGGATGGCAAGGTGACCGCCTTCGTAAGTTCCTGGTACGGCGCTACCACTTACCTTGAGAACGCTGTGGTTGCTCCCACTCGTCCGGGGATCGCGCAGTCCACGAATATAGCGCATCAGAGTTCCAAAATTCTGTGCGTCAACTGCGAGTTCGATTCTCTACCCTTCGCAATGGACACTGCGTTGGTGATGTTTTCCACCCTCCAGGTCCCCGATACCGCCGAGGTGGGGGACAGGATAGCCTTCCTTGGTTCTGCATGGATACACGCTGGTCCCCACAATGCTGCCGAATTTAAGAAATACACCTTTCGATGGGCTGATCCAAGCGCATTTGAGTGGAATTTTATCACCGAAGATTCTGTGGAAGTCCGGAACGACACCCTGGGTACCTGGGTTACTGACGGCTTGAGGGAGGGTCTTTATGTACTGCGGTTTACTTTAGAATCCACCGAAGCAGACAGCCTGATAGTGTACGGCGGTATATGGCTGCTGGATGTGGGAATCGAAGAAGGTACCCCTGTTCCCCTTCAGGCGGAACCGGTCATTTATCCAAACCCGTTTAATTCTTCGCTATCGATATTCGTGGGGAAAAACAAGCCCTCATTACAGGTACGTATCTTTGATATTCGGGGTAAGCTAATCGCTGAATGGAGTGATCTGCAGCAGCCGGCGGTTTCCAAAGGAGGACTCTTCAAATCGCAGTCATCATTCAGGTGGGAACCAAACCCTGCCCTCGCAAGCGGTATCTACCTGGTAAGGATCAGAACCAGTGCCGGCGATTCTTATTTCAACCAGATAATATATTTGAAATAGGGGATTCGTATGCAATTTCACTGCAATTAGTAAGCTTAAATTTATATCAGCTACCACAGGGTGATTGGATGAATGGATGTTTGGATGACTGTTTAATAGTATGCCTTTATTTAATCAAAATATCTGGTATTTGGCAACGGGTTTGGAATCCATAAATACAACCACCAACCGTGCATTTACTTTTAACTTAAAACTTCAGAATCCCGTAAGAGTTTTACACCTATTTCAATCATGATCCAAATACGGTGGCAAAGGCTTGCTATTTTAGGTAAACTACCCTTTTCCTTGCGGTTTTGCCTCCGCTCTGCGCTCGAATCAGGTATATTCCGGAACTTGTCAACGGATCCGGCTGCCAGATGATTTGGGTACTCGTGGTAATATCCTTGCCTACCAGCCTGCCTCTCAGATCGTAAATTTCAATTTCCGTTCCGACCGGGCAAGTGATATTCACACTGGAATTGAAGGGATTGGGATAACAGTGCAACTCGAAATCATTCGGTTTGGCAGTTGTTTCCTTCACATATAAAGCTTCTGAAGGGACTACGGGTAGCAGCAGGTGAGACGGAAGTCCAGGTGAATGATAGACTACGTTGGTTGCTACAAGTGTAGTTGGGTCATCCCTTATAAATGGAGCGCCTGTGTTTGGGTTTTTCTCGAACCGGGGGTAGTTGGATGATGATACGATTATCCTGATGCGGTGACCCGCGTTGAATACGTGGGCGATACTCCAGATGTCTATCTCGAAGGTGTCCGGAACTTCTGGCGTAAGTAGTTCTTCACTTGCTAGACTGTTCCGATGACGCGCCATCAGAATATTATCCGTCATCAAAATGGACCTTCCATCCGGGTAAACGTCCGTCACCCTGATCGCCCAATCGGTATCCAGCCTGTTCGAGGAGGCATAGAGTATGAGTTTCAATTTCCCGATTACTATGGTGGGTTCATCAAGAACCCGCGTGGAAAATAGCAATAAATCTGTCCGGTTCTCGATTGGATGCTGGTCCTTAGGACCATACCCCATAGTAAGCCCGATATATTCCCTGCCACCTATTGTCGGACATGGATTTTCAGGATCATACGCGTATGTATCAGCCGTCGCGGTTACCGGAAACATTGTATCGAGTATCCCTCCATCATCCAGGTAATACGACCTATATTCCATATTGGGGAGTGGCCAATCATAGGCAGCCATCCATGTGTTCCAATAAAATGCGGAGTCTTCATCGCAGTCACCGGTAAGGTAAAAAGTAATTGGGGGCGATTCCACTATTTCGCTGGATTCATCCTTCAGCCAGTAGTTGTACCATGCAACTGCCATCAGGGCTAGCGTCTCTTCGGACATTTCAGCGTTCGGGGGATAGACAAGATCTCCCTGATAGCGACTTCCCCAGGCGTTCCCATGTCTCCATGGTCCGATAAACATTTTCTGGTTACCGAATCTTGCCTTCATTTCGGAGAACGCTTCTAATTGCCCATCGGTGTATAAGTCATACCAGCCTGTAGCATGGAAAGCTGGCACCGCGGCGGAATCCCACCTTTCACCAAGGTTTGCTACGCTCCAGAACGCATCATAGTTAGGGTGGTTTACGATCGTATCCACCATACCAAGTGAACCGATGCCCTCCAGCCAGCTTTCAACAAGCGCTTTTCTGTAAACGCCGCCGTTATAAGCCACGTAGTGATAGAGACTATGTCCCGCTCCGACGGGAGCAATGCACGTTAGGTTGGGGTGGTGTGTACCCGCGCAATAATATTGTGTCATTCCCGGCGCGGATGCTCCCCACATCCCTATCTTTCCATTGCACCAGGGCTGCGCGACCAGCCACTCAAGGCAATCGTAACCATCCTGCAGGGGTCCCCATCCGTCGGAAAGGAAAGTCAGCGGGACACCCTCGGATTCGTACCTCCCCCTTAAATTCTGCGATACTAAAGCATAGCCTAACAAGTCTGTAGCCAGATCAACTATCTCGTCATCCATGTCTCTGTTGTAGGGCGTCCTTTGGAGTATAACAGGTAGTGGCTCAGTGTATGAATCCGGCAGATACACCTCGGTCGCAAGGTGAACACTATCCCGCATAAGAACCATCTCGGTACTCTGAGTCCACGATAAAACATAGACAGGTAAGAATAAAGTTAAACTTATTGTTATAAATAAAACAAACCTGGTATGAGTTTTTATCACATTTACTCCTGTTATACTTCCTTATTTTAACAAGCGGATAATATAACTATTTCATCTTTGAGCGCAATATTTATTTGTGGTTATCTTTTAAGTTAATGCTGCTACTTCAAATATATCACTTTCCGGGTAGTGTTCTGCTTCCCTATCTCGACTTTTATGAGATAAATACCGGTGGGGATCGATGGATCGGGTTGCCAGGAGAAGGATAGGGAATAGGAATCAGGCGACAGGAGCCAGGGGGAATCAAGATTCCAAACCAACCTCCCATTAATATCAAAAATATCCACCTGTAAAGACGTTGTATGTGGAGTTGTTGTATGTAAGGGTGTTAAATTTAACGCCCCTCCAATAGCAATTGTAACCACCGAATTAAATGGATTAGGATAACACAAAATATCAAATCTGTCAGGAATTATTGATTGCTGCTCAATGCTCTCCGCGGGACCCCCTTCAAGGTAACCGCTCCTGTATGCGTCGTGACGGTACATTGTCCAGGTCTCTCCGTTCCCGGGTCCAGCCCTCACTGCGTAAGCCCTTCCGTAATTAGGGACTGTGTCGGAAGTTCCATGTCCACCTATGAAGAAGATATCCACCCAACCATCGAGGTCGAAATCCGCTACCACGGGGGCGTTCTCTATGGGGTAACCTGAACCTGTATAGTATCTCCATACCAGCGAACCATCCTCGCCATTCAAGACATAAAGGTAACAATCTGAAGACCCGAATATTACTTCTAAATCCTCATCACCATCAACCTCTGCGACTACTGCTCCGCGGTCTATCAAGCCACCAGTCGGATAATCCCAGATGATAGAGCCGTCCGCCGAGAGGCAGTAAAGTTCATTTTCTGCAGCTAGTATCTCCGGACCCGAATATTCATCGTTTAGTTCAGCAATTGTAACGGGTGGGAAGACGTAGTATCCGATGCTTCTTTCCCATTTGAAGGAGCCATCTTCTGCTTCCAAGGCGAAGACTTTACCCGAGTAATCTCCAACAACCAATTCCGGAAGACCATCGAGGTCTATGTCGGCGGTTGCAGCTCCCGCGTACATCCAGTCGTCCGCCTGGTAGGTCCACAGGGTTTCGCCATCAGCGCCGTGCAGCGCATAGAGTTTGCAATCCCCGCGGAACATCCCTATAACGATGTCGAGGTCGCCATCCATGTTGCAGTCGAGGATACAGGGAGCGCTTTGAACGTAGCCATCCTCGCAGTAGCAGCGTTCCCAGAGGAGAGAGCCGTCCTCGCCATTGAGCACGTAAACCTTGCCGTACCATGCGCCGAATATGACCTCGGGACGGTTGTCCCCATCGACATCCGTAACAGACGGCGGGGAATCAATGCATTCCACGTAATCGTAGCGGGGGTAAATCCACTGAACAGAGCCATCACCGTTAAAGCAGAACATTATACCCCAGCTTGCCGGGATTATCACCTCGAGGGAGCCATCGAGGTCAACGTCAGCAATCACGGGCGCCGCATCCAGGGGACCGCCGCCGGTATAGTACCGCCATTTCAAACTGCCGTCCTCAGCATTGAGACAATAAGCGTGTTCATCATCGAAGTAAGTTCCGAAGACGATTTCAAGATACCCGTCAAAATCGATGTCCGCGCAGGCGGGAGAGCCATAACAGTGGGATAAAAGTTCATAGGTCCAGAGAGTATCGGGAACCTGGGCAAATGCAGTTGTCGCGAACAAAACTAAAAACAAAACTGATATTACAGCTTTCATAATGCTCCTTATTTAATCGACAGGATTAACTGGATTGTCAGGATTAATGTCCTTTAAGCTTCTGACTTTTCGTTTAACCTCAACTCCTTTTTCACCAAAATTAATCAATAATCCCACATTCTTGCCTGTAGCTGTTAGATAGTTTACCAACTGAACTTCAAATTCATTGGCCATAGTCCTAACCGATTTTAATTCGACTATCACTATATCCTCAACAATAATGTCTGCCCTAAAATCCCCTACATTTTCTCCATCATAATAAACGGTTATCGGTTTCTGAGAGTCGCCTTTCACTCCAGCTTTCTTCAGTTCTATAAGCATCGCTTTTTCATAAACGCTTTCTAAGAACCCAAACCCTTATTTATTATATACTTTATATGCGCATCCGATGATCTTTTCTGTAATATCTTTATGTTGCATTCAAACCTTCTCAAATAATAAGCTTTTCCGCCTTTTTATCCTTTTCATCTTTAACCTTATCCAGTCAATTCCGTTAATCCCGTCCAACTTTGATGATAATTTTCCTGCCATCATAATCTATGGTGACTGCATCTCCGTCCTTCACATCGCCTTCGATGATCATGAACGAGAGTTCGTCGAGGATCTGGTTCTGGATAACCCTCTTCAGGGGTCTTGCTCCAAACACCTTATCATAGCCAGTTTCGGCGAGGTACTTCGAAGCCGCGTCTGTGATCTCGATGGATATTCTCTTCTGCGCCAGTCTATCAGCCACCTGGTTCATCTGCAATTTTACGATCTCGGCGATATCCTCTTCCGTAAGATGCTGGAAAATGATTATCTCATCTATCCTGTTCAGGAATTCAGGCAGGAAAGCCTCCCGCATCACTCTATCAATTGCGGTCCTTTGCTTGTCTGGAAAATCAGCGAATTCGGCGATCTCTGCGCTGCCCAGGTTGGAGGTCATTATAAGCACGGTATTTTTAAAATTCACCGTTCTCCCCTTGCCATCGGTCAGCCTGCCGTCGTCGAGAATCTGCAGCAATACGTTGAAGATGCTTCTGTGCGCTTTCTCGATCTCGTCCAGGAGCACCACGCTGTAAGGTTGGCGACGAATCGCTTCGGTAAGCTGACCACCCTCCTCGTATCCTACGTAACCAGGCGGCGAGCCTATTAACCTCGCGACCGAGTGCTTCTCCATGTATTCACTCATATCCAAGCGTATCAGCATTCTCTCGTCATTGAAAAGGAACTCAGCAAGCGCTTTTGCGAGTTCTGTTTTCCCAACACCCGTGGGTCCTATAAAGATAAAAGAGCCGATAGGTTTGTCCTCCTCCTGAATACCGGCTCTGCTCCTTCGCACCGCATTGGAAACAGCCTTGATAGCCTCCTTCTGGCTGATAACCCGCTTAGCAAGCTCCTCCTCCATGTGAGTCAATTTTTCGGTCTCCTCTGTCAGCAGCCTGGTTACAGGTATCCCCGTCCAGCGGGAAACAACCTCCGCGATATCCTCCTCAGTCACTTCCTCCTTCATCAGGGCATTTTCCGATTGTATCTCTGCCAGTTTCTGCTGTGCTTCCCCTATTTGCTTCTTCAGTTCGGGAATCTCTCCATAGTTGATCTCCGCTACTCTCTGCAGGTTTCCCTCTCTTTCGGCCTGCGCGGCTTCCTCTTTCAACTGATCCACTCTCTTATTGTGTTCTTTTATCGCGTCGATGTATTTTTTTTCATTCTCCCACCTTATCTCATACTCCTTGCTTTCCTCCCTGAGTTCAGCGAGTTCTTTCTCGAGGTCCTTCAGCCGATTCTTCGATGCCTCGTCCTTTTCCTTCTTGAGGGCTTCCCGCTCGATCTCTAATTGACGTATCTGTCTGTGAAGCCGGTCTATCTCAGTTGGTTTGCTGTCCATTTCGATACGAAGAGCGGAGCATGCTTCGTCCATGAGGTCTATCGCTTTATCCGGGAGAAACCGGTCCGTGATGTAGCGCTCTGAGAGGTTCACCGCTGCGACCAGCGCATTATCGCGTATTCTCACACCGTGGTGCACCTCGTACTTTTCCTTTATCCCGCGGAGAATGGAGATAGTATCCTTGACTGACGGTTCGTTCACCATAACAGGCTGGAAGCGCCTTTCCAGCGCGGCGTCCTTCTCGATATACTTGCGGTATTCCTTCAGGGTCGTAGCGCCGATTGCGCGGAGTTTCCCGCGTGCCAGTGTCGGCTTCAGGAGGTTTCCCGCATCCATAGCGCCTTCTGCCGCTCCAGCTCCTACTATAGTGTGAAGCTCATCGATGAAAAGTATGATCTGCCCATCAGAGTTTTCGACTTCCTTGAGAAGGGCTTTTAGCCGGTCCTCAAACTCGCCGCGGTACTTCGTCCCGGCTATCATAGCGCCCAGGTCAAAGGATAATATCCGGCGGTTCTTGATGATCTCCGGAACGTCACCATCCACGATCTTCTTGGCAAGTCCCTCCACTATCGCGGTTTTCCCGGTACCAGCCTCCCCCACAAGCACCGGGTTGTTCTTGGTGCGGCGGGTGAGAATCTGCATTATCCTGCGTATCTCCTCATCCCGCCCGATAACAGGGTCTATCTCACCCTTGCGAGCCATTTCCGTGAAGTCGTGCGTGTACTTTTCAAGCACCTGGAACTTGCCCTCCGGATCAGGGTCGGTTACCCTCTGTGACCCGCGAATATCAGCCAACTCCCGCAACACTTCGTCCCTGGATAGTTTCAGTATGTCGAAGACCTCGGGCTGCTCAACCAGCGCCAATAATAAATGTTCGGTGCTGACATATTCGTCATGAAGCTGCTTCGCCTCCTTCTCAGCCTGGGCGAGAACAGAGTTCATCTCATTGCTTAAATAAGGCCTCGTTTCACCAGTAACCCTGGGCAGCTTCTCAAGCTTCTCCACTATCGCCGATGCCACGCTCTCCGGGTGCCGCTCCAACTTCTGTAAAATGCTGCTCACCAATCCACCTTCCTGCCTGACCAACACAAGGAACAAGTGAAGAGGAGTGATAGCCTGGTGAGATAGCTGCCCCACTAACTGCATGGTTCCCTGCACGGCTTCAGCCGCTTTAGTAGTATAATTATTGAAATTCATGTCTGCATTCCCTTCTTAAAATTTAAATTTGACTTTATTATCCTTATTCAATAATAATATGCGGTCTGTTATTGAATGTCAAGATTTAATAAATTAGCATAGTAGAAGAGTCATTACAGCGCTGAAGAAAAAGAAATATGTATATTTTTCATATTAAAAGCAAATCATACTTGCAGGAACCTTGTAGAGGTTCGATAATTGTAGATATAATACAATGCGAAAAGAAGTGGATGGCGGAATTTTTGACTCGGTGAGAATTCAAAAATTGTGCCACCCATGACCACCCAAAATTTGTTTCAGACCGGAAAAACCGCTTTTTAGATAAATCTTGCTTCACAAACTTCCATTTTCGAAGCATCACTTCATAAACTTCCCTTTTTGAAATCTTATTTCATAAACTTCCCTTTTTGAAATTTTATTTCATAAACATCATTTTCACCGTCTTCCTAAAACCACCAGCCTGTAACTTGCAGAAATAAATACCGCTTGGCAGGAGCGCGCTATTTTCGTCACTCCCGTTCCAGGTGATTCGATAAGCCCCCGCGGCGCGGTCACCCTCCGCCAGGGTAACGATCTTTTCGCCGAAGATATTATATACCGAAACATCGACAGCGGAATTCTGGGGGAGTGAATATTCGATGTTAGTTACCGGGTTGAACGGATTAGGAAAGTTCTGTACGAGGTTGAATTTAGCGGGTACTTTATCAATATATTTTTCAACTATCCCCGGGCAGGGTATCTCCACACCGAATTTCCTGAGGTATTCGTCATACAGTCTTGCCCTTCCACGCTCCGCGGCTTGAATGGTCATTGCCCCAGCATAGCAAGCCGAATATATCGCCTGGTAACCGCTGGTGTAAGTTGACGCGTATCCCTTTCCCTCCTCGTCAACGAGAATAATAGTTGCGCCGTCCGAACCGATCTCGTCCACGAAACGGTCCGCGATGGTGCCGTTCGCGTAATCGATTAGCAGATCCCTACCAGACCACCAGTCAAGCGGCTGATTACGAAGTGTATTCACATTGAAGGTATCCGGGCTCTCCTCTATGCCGTCATCTTCGAACGTAATCCCGAACTTGCTGAAGAATTCGTTCTCAGTAGCGCTGCCCGTGGAATACTCAGCAGCGAAATCAGGACCCTCCAAATAGACTGAATACCTGTCCTCCAAATAATCGATGAGCAGTTGCAGACTGGGTTCAGGTATTCGGGAGTCGTCCGCGTCCTGCACTCCAAGGGCAATAAATACTGCGTCATAATCCGTTAACGTGTAAAGATCGAGAGCCGCATCCTGCGGGGTAACGCTGTAGGTCACACAGAGGGAATCGAGTACCGCAGCCATTGCCGCTTCGACTCCCGCGCCCCTGATAGGGGTTGCGCCGTTGTCAAAATCATAGATGAGCACCTGGTTCGGATCCGGAAGCGTGGTTACGGTTAAACACACGTATTCGTTCACCAACGGACAGAACTCTCCGCCGCAAAACGTAACCAACGTAAAGCAAAATTCGATGTCAGGGTCAAGGCTACAGAGAACCAGACCGCTGTCACCAAGAATGGTACCGCAGGGTAAAGTTACTCCAAATTCCCAATCCGGTATATGATCTGAGTACTCATCACCCAGTATGTACATTACGTGCATCGAATCGCAGCACTCAGTCGGTTCAGTCCAATAAAGGGTTGCGCAAAGCGAATCTTCGACAAGGGGTCTCACCAGGGTGTCCGTTGTACCCCATAAACCCGTTATATTAGGAATGGGTGATAACTCAAAGTCCAGTTCGAGATCGGTGATAACATTCACGGTTTCTGCATGAGTAAGGTAACAGTCTATTGAAGCCGTGATGACATGGTCCGCCCCGCATTCGAGACCGGTGAACTCGTAGCTTCCATCCGAAGGAGTGGTAACACATTCCCCGTCTATACAGACGGTGATATCGCTGAAATCCGCTTCATCGATTAATGATATGAAGCCCTCGATCGCAATTAGAACAGGGGGAAGGTCAATATCTACAGTAACGGAATCGGTTAATATGATTTCCTCCAAAACGGTCTCGTAACATTCCTGGCGCACGGTTATTATATAGGTTCCGGCATAGACGCAAGTATCAAAATAGTAACCAGTTTCATCGGTAGTGTACATACCCAGCCCTTCAATCTCCACGTCTATAAATGAAGCAGGCGTACCATCCAGGGTAACTGTACCGTCAAGTAGAAAGCAATCGGGGAGCAGTAGCCAGTTCACACCGGTTGTGTCACCGGTTATAGTGATTCCGAAGTTAAGTTCGGGATAATCCTCGAGGTAAAGATTCACTGTGTAATCGCCGATGTAGAGGCAATCGAATTCGTAATACCCATCTTCAGCGGTGAAGGATACATCGGTTAGAAGCGGGGATGTAAAGGTAACCTGAACGCCGCTGTCATCCTCCAATTCGGGAACGTCCACGTAGCCTGACAGTGTGTAGCAGCGAAGCAGAAGTTCCACTTCATCCAGTATAGCATCGCACACAATTTCCACCGGAACACAGCTATCATAATAATCTTCATAATGAAAGCACACATTATAGGTTCCACTGGCGGAGATATCGTCAAAGCAAAAATTGCCGAGGCTGTCTGTATATTGTAAAGCCAGGGTATCATCCTCAAGCGATATCAAGGATATTTCGATCCCTGTGAAGTCTGTCGCGCCCATGAGGGCAGCCACTCCGCAAAGGGTTCTCGGGGTGAAGGACCAGAACTTCCGAATGTAAACCCTCTGTCCAATCCCTACACTCAAGCTGTCATTCAACTGCATATCGACCCAGGTGGTCATTCCCTCATCCGGGTATATCGCCGCGATATTGAAATGCCAATCACATTCCTCGGGAAGCAGTTCTTCCGGATCCCAAGTAACCCAGTAATCACTCAGAGTATCTGCATGTTCCTGGTGAATCTCCCACATTATGCTGCTGATATCATCATCCCGTATATCCGTTTGAAGCATGGTAATGGAAGGGTAAATAGGATCGTCAATTGGGAAGTATGCATAAAACATATCTTCTGCAAAATAGCTTTGAACATCGAATTCCGTATCGAAGAACCCGGTGCCATCCTCATCGGTGCCGAAAACAAGTCCGTATAATTCTTCATCTACTCCATCGAATTCATGGTATATTAAGTACGCGCTCCAGGTTAAGGCTGGTCGTACCATAAAGCAGAATATGGTATCCAGGCTGTTTGGTGGTGTATCCATGTCAAGGGCTGAAACCCTGACGCAAACATAGCTGGAGTCATCAAAGAGATCATCGTAGTGCTCATAAGTCAGCGAATAACCCGCGCATTCCTCAATCGCTTCCCAGGTCAACTCGTGCGTTATCTCCCTGTCGTAAAGAAACACCCTGATAGATAGACTGTCCACGCCGATGTCAGAGTCACAGATCTCAATAATAACTGGACTTGCGGGGTTTACATTCTCGTCTCCACCGGCAGGGGAAGTATAACTTAAAAAAGGAGAAGTGCCTATGAGAGTATCCGAAGAGTATCGAATCCATAGAATATCTCCCTCCGTGAAGAGGAGCATGGAGTCCACCTTCATGTTAAGCCAGTCGTACTCGCCCGGAGGAGTATCTTCAGTACCAATCCCAATTGCAAAATTCCAGTACGGCATAGAGTCAGGTTCCCAGAATGCCCCAAGATTATCACCGGGGTTCATGACATCGATCTGCCAGCAAATGCTATCGCTCATCCCATCACGCATATCTCTTTGAAGCTTAGTGATATCAGGATGCAGTGGATCGTCGAGCAGGAAGAACATGCACGGAGTGCCGGGCATACAGAAGATTGGCGCATCACACGCGTCATACCCATCGGTACAATATCCTACACCATAGTACAATTCCCTATAGGTTGTGTCGGATCCAAAACCGCTCCAAACAGTAATAGCCGCGTCCCATTCGAAGCCGGGAAAGAAGCCGGTATTGAAAACTATCGTATCGCGCATCGAGTTGCCGATTATATCTCTCGCGGAAACCCATACCGTAACCCAGGAATATAATGGGTACGGCTCGGTGGGCGTATAGCTTACAATGTAATTCCTGGAAAATGGATCGCCTATCTCGGTTATCTCAATTTCATCAGTAACGGATTCGCCGTTCACGTTAAAACCGATCGAGGCGGCATTTACGCCCGTTCCGCTATCCTTCACCCTGACCGAGATCGGCGCGATGACGGGCACATAAGTCTCCCCGTCGAAAGGATCCCAGTTCTCTGTGTAAGGCGGGGATTCATCGTAATCATCGAGAATGGTGAAGCAATACGAAAATGTCTCCATCGCGTAGGGTGGAGATGCGAGGTCGCGAGCGTCGATATCGACACAGATCTCTGCGCTCCAGTCGAAATCTAGCGGTGGATCATAAACCACTTCAAATGCCGGATAGTATCCATAAGTAAATGCGGTCAGCTCAAGATCTGCCGATACATTGATACCATTTACTTCTACGGTCAAAGAGGTTTCATCCACACCTGTCATATCATCATAAATAATAAATTCAACGTTTCTGTTGGGCATGATACCCGACCCTACCGGATGATAATCGATTACGCGCGGCGCTTGATCATCGGTAACATCTGCCGCGAGGAATTTAATCGCGGCATACTCACCCGGAGCAAAAAAGAAGGAATCTATCGTAGCCAGCAAGGTCCAGGCTTCAACCTCGAAACCGGGAAAGGCGGAGCCGATATAATAAACACCGATATCGGAAGTTGGGATATCCGCAACATCCACGCTTATCGCCCTGTCATTTACGGAAGGATCCCCAGCCTGTATTATCTCCCAGATGATCTCATCAGCGAGAGAATTCCTGATGTCAGTGCATAGCATTGTTGTATATGGCGCGCCGGGATCGTCCAGGGGGAAATAGGCGTACGGTCCCTCCGGCGGAGCAAATGTCGGAATATCGAAACCGTAATCATAAAATTCGCTGCCTTCTGTATCGGTACCCAAGGTGAGTGTCCGGACTATTGTTCTATCGCCGTCGTGAACCTTAAGTTCAAAGTTCCACTCCGCGGCAAAAACGAACCCTGTCAAGGAAATTAACAAAATTAAAACTACGGTAAATCTCTTCATAGTTGAACCTTTTGTTTGTTTGTTTTACTGAGTAATTAAAATCATGCACTCTTTGCTAATCTCTGTTATATAATATATAATCAATCGATTCTTACAATATTATTCAATCTAATTTAATTTACAAAACCTCAAAAAAATGTCAAGGTTATTAGATAGAAAATTTTATTGATAGCAGAATTGGTCAGTTATTAACGAAATAAACCCAAATCATCTGTCCTCATCTGTGTAATCTGTGGTAATCTGTGTAATCAGTGTCTACTCTTTCCTCAGATTCAAGCAATAATGATGGAAGGTGTTTGACACCCAGGCGTTGTAAATACCGTATGGATTCAGCCTCTGATTATCCTGGCACCAAATCCGTTCGTCCTTCAAGGTATAGACTTCGCCCAATTTTTTCCCGATGTCCCAGGCTAGGGGATATACCCGCCCCTTTTTCTTGACATTTTTCACAATAATTGTTATATAACCCCTGGTTTTCAGTACCGGCTCTAACTTAACATAGGTATTACATAATTTATCCACGAATTCATCGTAATTGGAAACGTTACCCAGGTCGTCCGGATCGTCGGAGTACCAGACGTCGAGCGCTTCAGCTTCCCGGCGTTTCTTCTGGGTGTGAGCGCCGCGCATTCTAAGCATATCCCAGTAGGGTGGACTCGTTATGATGTAATCCACCTCCGGAAGCTTCAGCTTGGCAACGTTTGCAGCGTTCGCAACTATCACTTTCAGCTTCACCTTTTTATGAAACAGGTCGCCCTGCTTCTTGAAATCCTTGATACGCTGCTCGGCGATCTCCGCATACTTAGGGTTTAGCTCAATGCCGATGCCGTTCCTTCCGGACGCAGCGCAGGCGAGGAGTGTGCTCCCCGTACCGACCATGGGATCAAGCACGGTCTGCCCCTCCTTCGTGAAGAACTCGATGAACTCCTGCACCAGCGTCTCCGGGAACTTCGCCGGATGAACCAGCACCCCCTTCTCACGAGGCGGCGGGTTATGAATGAACCACGACTTCTGAAACTTGATCCATTCCTTGCCTTCAAGGTCGTTTAGTTTGTTTTTTTTGCTCATATTGTAATTTAGTCCATCTTATATACATCTTTTCTTTGCTGGATCTTCAAAATATAAATAACAGATTTCTTCTTATTTATCTCATAAATAATCCTGTAATCCCGTACCCTCAAGGAATAATAGTCTTTAAGCTTACCCGTTAAAGACTTTCCTTTATAAGGGTTTTCTTCAACTTTATCCAATGATTTACATATTTGCGCGAACAGCTTTTTATCTCTTTTGTGGATTCCAGTAAGTGTGGATTCTACTCTGGGTGAGAGAATAATTTCGTACATTACAAACCTATGTCTAGACTTTGTTCTTGAAAGATTTGTACGATATACCTTTTCCCTGTCCTATCTTGTTTTTTTCTGCTTTAAGCTCTTTGAGTATTTCTGGATTTTCAGAAAGGATTTCAAGTGTTTCCATCATACTCTCATATTGTTCTAACGGGATAATTACCATAGGTTTATCGCTTTTTATGTTTAAAGTAGGCATTTTTACTCCTCAAAGCTAAGTTCAACTTTTGGATAATTAACCAAAAAACCTAAAATTATATCACACCTTCAAGTTTATTAAATTACCAGAAAATGCAAGGGAATTCTTCAGCCTGCACGAATTTCGCGGGATGAACCAGCACCCCCTTCTCCCGCGGCGGTGGATTATGAACGAACCACGACTTCTGAAACTTGATCCATTCCTTGCCTTCAAGGTCGTTTAGTTTGTTTTT